>JAJXVG010000285.1 GCA_021782315.1 Pseudomonadota bacterium
ATATCAGTGCATCCAGCGCCGGCCTGGTCGGCGCCTACATGATCGGCAAGCGTACGGGCCTGGGCAACGTGGCCATGGCTCCGCACTCCCTGACCTTCACGATGATCGGTGCATCCCTGCTGTGGTTTGGCTGGTTCGGCTTCAACGCCGGTTCGGCCCTCGAAGCCTCCGGCGCAGCTGCGCTGGCCATGGTCAACACCTGGGTGGCGACGGCCTGTGCCGCCTTGTCCTGGATGTTTGCCGAATGGATCCTGAAGGGCAAGCCTTCGATGCTGGGCGCCGCTTCCGGCGCCGTGGCCGGTCTGGTGGCGATCACCCCGGCGGCCGGCTTCGTCGGTGTCATGGGCGCCATCATCATCGGCCTGCTGGCTGGCGTGGTCTGCCTGTGGGGCGTCAATGGCCTGAAGAGCCTGCTTGGTGTCGACGACTCTCTCGACGTCTTTGGCGTCCATGGTATCGGCGGCATCATGGGTGCCATGCTGACCGGCGTTTTCTGCGATCCGGCACTGGGCGGCACGGGTGTCTATGACTACGTGGCCAACAAGGTTGGCGACTACGACATGACTGCCCAACTGATTTCCCAGGCATGGGGTGTCGGTACCGTGATCGTCTGGTCCGCCGTGGTCTCGATCGTCGCCTACAAGCTGGTCGACATCGTGATCGGCCTGCGTGTGCCGGAAGACGAAGAGCGTGAAGGTCTCGACCTCACCTCGCACGGCGAAACCGCCTATCACCACTGACCGATCCGGTAGTTTCGGTTTCATCTCGGGCACCTGCGGGTGCCCGTTTTGTTTGATGGATTTGGCGGCGGCGCCCGAAAGCCGCCTTATCTGATCAGTGGCAACAGGTCACGGAATTCGTCGGTCGCCGCTTGATGCAGCCACTCGAAGAGCACCATTTCGGTGGTGACGATATGTATGCCGCCGGCCCGCATGCGCTCGATGGCGAAGTGGCGGCTTTCAGCGGTGCGTGATGCAGTGGCATCGGCGACGAGAAAAATCTCGAAGCCCATGGCCTGCAGCCCGAAGGCGGTTTGCAATACGCAGACGTGGGCCTCGGTGCCGGTCAGGATGACCTGCGGCCGCTTGGCGGCTCGCAGCAGGTCGACGACCCCGGGCTCGGCCGCGCAGGAGAAATGGGTTTTCTGGAGGAATCGGGCCTTGCCCGCCGCCTGGCGGATTGCTTCGAGGCTGGGCCCCAGGCCGCGCACGTACTGCTCGGAAACGAAGGCCGGAATGGCAAGCCGGTCGGCGCCCTCAAGCAGGCGAAGGCTGTTGCGGACGGTTTGCTCGCCTTCAAAAATGGCCGGCAGCAGGCGCTCCTGGAGATCGACCAACAGCAGTAGCGAATCGTCGCGCCGGATCAGCATATGGCTGACCTTTCGGCGGCGAAGCCCGCCCTGTCCGCTGCCCGCGATGCAGTGGCGAAGCATGTCCCCCGGCGATGTTCGTCGGGTGATCGAGCCGTCGGTATCTTTTGCTGTTTCATGATGGGCTTGGGTGTCGAGACGTTGCCGCCAATGATAAGCCAGTCGCCCGTGCTGGCAAGTGGCCGGTAGGCGCATGGCATCCGGAGACTCGGCACGCCCGGCTTCCAAATGCTATTCCTCTTCCGGTGTCGCTATGTCGAAGTGTATATAAGTCGATATGGCGCACAGGCCCACCTTGTTGCAGCCTTTTTGAGCGCTAAATAAGCGGAAAAATAGCTGATAGAACAATTCTATACAAATCCTTTTGGCGTAGGACGGATGAGTTATTGAGATTCGTTATATATTTTCATATATTACGAATCGCCGGGCGTCAGGATCGCCCAGGCGGGCTTACTCATATCGATGAATTGAAACGTTCAATAAAGTGAAAATGAGCGCAATCAAACCAAGTGTCGTCGCCATGCCCGTATTGCAGTTGCTGGCTGGCCTCGCCATTGCCGAAACTCCTGTTTTCTCCCTGGGGGAAATCAGGGTCTCCGCCACGCCCCTCGGTACGACCGCCTTTGGTAGTTCGAGCCTGGAGCAGGAGGAAATCCGCCAGCATGACCGCAACACCGTTGGAGAAGCCGTCGACCTGCTGCCCGGAGTCAATTTGGGCAAACAGGGGCGTCGCAACGAGCAGATGATCTATTTGCGTGGATTCAATCTGCGCCAGGTACCGGTATTTGTAGACGGAATCCCGATTTACGTTCCATTCGACGGCTATGTCGATTTTGCTCGCTTCTCCACCTACGATCTTTCCCGCATCGAAGTATCCAAGGGCTTCAGTTCGGCGCTCTACGGAGCCAATACCTTGGGAGGCGCGATCAATCTGGTCAGTCGGCGGCCGACTGCGGCTTTCGAAGGCGAGGTCGGCGGCGGCCTGAATTTCTCAGACCGTGGCGAGCTTGGCGGTCAGCAGGTCTACGCCAACCTCGGCGCCAATCGGGGAAGCTGGTATGTCCAGACCGGTCTTTCCTATGTCAATCAGGATTTCCTTCGACTGCCCGGCAGCTTCGCGCCAACCGCTGCCGAGGACGGCGGGCGGCGGGAAAACAGCGCCCAGCGCGATGGCAAGATCAATCTCAAATTCGGTTTGACGCCCAATGCCACCGACGAATATGTCATTAACTACATCAACCAGCATGGCGTGAAAGATGCCCCGCCGTATGCCGGTACCAATTTCAACAACGAATCGCCAGCCTATTGGCAATGGCCATACTGGGACAAGGAAAGCCTGTAT
>JAJXVG010000092.1 GCA_021782315.1 Pseudomonadota bacterium
TTGCCCGAGTCGATGCGCGCCTGCTTGTCGGCGGCGCAGGTTTCGACCTGCATCTTGGCCCAGCCGGATTCGACGGCCTTGGTCATGCCGCCCATCGCCTCGATTTCCTGGATGATGCCCCAGGCCTTGTCGGCCATGTCCTGGGTCAGCTTCTCCATCATGTAGGAGCCGGCCCAGGGATCGACGACATTGGTGATGTGCGTTTCTTCCTGGATGATCAACTGGGTATTTCGGGCGATGCGCGACGAAAACTCGGTGGGCAGGGCGATGGCCTCGTCCAGGGCGTTGGTGTGCAGCGACTGGGTGCCGCCGAAGACCGCCGCCATTGCTTCGATGGTGGTGCGCACGACGTTGTTGTAGGGGTCCTGTTCGGTCAGCGACCAGCCGGAAGTCTGGCTGTGTGTGCGCAGCATCTTCGATTTGGCGCTCTTGGCGTTGAAGCCGGTCATGATGCGGTCCCACAACAGGCGGCCGGCGCGCATCTTGGCGATTTCCAGATAAAAGTTCATGCCCACCGCCCAGAAGAAGGAGAGGCGGCCGGCGAAGGTATCCACGTCCATGCCTGAGGCGATACCGGTGCGCACGTATTCCATGCCGTCGGCCAGCGTGAAGGCCAGTTCGATGGCCTGGTTGGCGCCGGCTTCCTGGATGTGGTAGCCGGAAATCGAAATCGAGTTGAATTTCGGCATGTGCTGCGCCGTGTAGCCGAAGATGTCGGCGATGATCTTCATCGACGGCTTGGGTGGATAGATGTAGGTGTTGCGCACCATGAACTCTTTGAGGATGTCGTTCTGGATGGTGCCGGACAGTTTGTCCTGCGTCACGCCCTGTTCCTCGGCGGCGACGATGTAGCCGGCGAGGATGGGCAGCACGGCGCCGTTCATGGTCATCGAGACGGAAATCTTGTCGAGCGGGATGCCGTCGAAGAGGATCTTCATGTCCTCGACCGAGTCGATGGCCACGCCGGCCTTGCCGACATCGCCTGTGACCCGGGCGTTGTCCGAATCGTAGCCGCGGTGCGTCGCCAGGTCGAAGGCGACGGAAACGCCCTGGCCACCGGCAGCCAGCGCCTTGCGGTAAAAGGCATTGGAGGCTTCGGCGGTGGAGAAACCGGCGTACTGGCGGATGGTCCACGGCTTGACCGCGTACATGGTCGGTTGCGGGCCGCGCAGGTAGGGGGCGAAGCCGGGCAGGGTGTCGGCGAATTCAAGACCGGCAACATCGGCCCTGGTGTACAGCGCCTTGACGGCCAGGCCCTCGGGTGTGTTCCAGACCAGATTGCCGACCTCGCCGCCCGGCGACTGTTTCGCGGCGGCTTTTTCCCAAGCATCCAGGTTATTGGAATCAAAGAACTTTTCAGACATGACACACCCCTCGTTGATTCGATTTTTTTGGGCTTATGATGCAGAATTCAAAATTCTACGCTTTTGGACCCGGCTTGACATAGCCAGGTCCGCATAATACTTTATCCATAATTATGGAAGCAAGTCGGCAATGCACCGGCCTGCTCATTCTCACATCAAGCAGAAAACAATGACACGTATCGCACCTACCGCTCTTTATCAGGAAGTAGCCGAACGACTGCGCCAGCGCATCTTCGCCCACGAACTGACGCCGGGTACATGGATCGACGAGCAGAAACTCGCCGAACAGTACGGCATTTCCCGCACGCCCTTGCGCGAAGCGCTGAAGGTACTGGCTTCCGAAGGCATGGTCGAGCTTCGGCCGCGCCGGGGCTGCTACGTCACGGAAATATCGCAGCAGGACATGGACGATATCTTCCCGCTCATGGCTTTGCTCGAAGGTCGTTGCGCCACCGAAGCGGTTCGCCGTGCCAAGCCGGCGGATATCGGGGCGCTGAAAATCATTCACGAACAACTCGAGTCTGCCGCCCGCGACGGCCGCATCGACGCTTTCTTCGAGTCCAACCAGGAATTCCACAGGAAAATCCAGGAGTTGTCGGGCAATCGATGGCTGCTTTCGGTCATTCAGGATCTGCGCAAGGTGTTGAAACTTTCGCGCATGCATTCCCTCTCGCTGGAGGGGCGTTTGCAACAGTCGCTGGACGAGCATCGCATGATCATGGCCGCACTCCAGGCTGGGGATGCCGGCCGTGCGGAAAAACTGATGCACGATCACCTGCTGTCGGGCCGGGAAGCGCTGGCCAAGATGCAGGACGGCAAAACAACCTAGCTCGGTGTGGCCGCGCCGCCACATGTTCTTCTGCCGGCTTCCTTGAAGCATTTCGTCCGCATCGATTAATTCCCTGTTTATAAAACAGTCATTCGAGACACGGTATGAGCACGATCGATCTTTCCTGCGACGGCGAAATCGCCACCTTGACCCTGAACAATCCCGGGAAACTCAACGCCATCGATCTCGGCATGTGGAACCGGATCATTGAATGCATGGCTGAAATCAGTGCCGACCGCGATATTCGCTGTGTCGTGCTGCGCGGCGCCGGCAACGATGCCTTTGCCGCCGGCGGCGACCTGGAAGAGTTCGTCACGGCTCGTGCGACGCTCGATCAGGCACTGCACTACCACGGCCGGGTTGCCCTCGCGCTGCAGGCCATCGACCGTTGCCCGCATCCGACGGTGGCCCTGATCCAGGGCGCCTGCATAGGGGGCGGACTGGAAATTGCCGGTGTCTGCGATTTCAGGATTTGCGGCGAAAGCGCCCGCTTCGGCGCGCCGATCAACCGCCTCGGCTTTTCGATGTACCCCGGTGAAATGGATGGCTTGCTGCGCCTGGCCGGTCCCGCCGTGATCAAGGAAATCCTGCTCGAAGGGCGCATCCTGAATGCAGCCGAGGCCTACGCCAAGGGGTTGGTCACCCGCGTCACGGCCGACCCGCAAACGGTCGACGAAGCCTACGCCACGGCCCGTCGGATCTGCGCCGGCGCGCCGCTGGTCGCCGCCTGGCACAAGCAGTGGATCAACCGCCTGCTGGACGGTCGGGCGCTGACCGAGGAAGAAAAAGCGGCCTCCTTCGCCTTCCTCGCCACCGAGGATTACCGGGAAGGCCTTGCCGCCTTCCTGGAAAAGCGCAAGCCCGTCTTCAAGGCGCGGTGAACAAGCCGAACAGCATCTTGCCGGCGAGCAGCAGCAAAATTGCCGCGAAAATGCGTTTCAGGGTCTTGACCGGCAAGCGGTGCGTCTGGCGAGCGCCGATCGGCGCTGTCAGTATGCTGGCCACTGCAACGCCGAGCATGGCCGGCAGGTAGACGAAGCCCAAGCTGCCAGCTGGCAGGCCGGCTGTCGCCCAGCCGTTCCAGATGTAGCCCATGGCACCGCCGAGGGCGATCGGGAAGCCGATTGCCGCCGAGGTGCCGATGGCATTCTGCACCTTGATGTTGCACCAGGTCATGAAGGGTACCGACAGGGCGCCGCCGCCGATGGCCACCAGGCAGGAAATTCCGCCGATGAAGGCGCCGACCAGCGAGGTGACGAACCTTCCCGGCATTTCCCGGTGGGCTTGCGGTTTGATATTGAGCATCATCTGCACCGAGACGTAGCAGATGAAGGCGGTGAAGATCAGCCCCAATGTCTTGGTCGGTACCAGGCTGGCGATATGGGTGCCGATCAGCGTACCGATGACGATGCCCGGTGTAATGCGAAAGACGATGGGCCAGATCACGGCATCGTGGGCATGGTGCGTCCGGATGCTGGAGATCGACGTGAACAAGATGGCTGCCATCGAAGTGCCCAGCGCCAGGTGCATGACCTCGCCGGCGGGAAAGCCCTGTGCCGTGAACAGCATGACTAGCAGGGGTACCATCACCGAACCGCCGCCGATTCCCAAGAGCCAGGCAAAAAAGCCGGCAAACATGCCCAAACCGATGTAGGCCAGCCACCAAATCATGATGGCAATCCCATCAATTCACCGGTGATGAACTTCCACTCGGCCTCGCTTACCGGCATGATCGACAGGCGGTTGCCGCGGGCCAGCAGGCGCATCCCGGCAAGTTGCGGCCAGGTTCGCAGTTCGGCCAGCGGGAGCAGGCGCGAGCGGGCGACGAAACGGACATCGCGCAGGTACCAGCGAGGAGCCTCGGGTTTCGATTCGGGGTCGAAATAGGGTTGGCCGACGGCGAACTGGCTGTCGTCCGGATAGGAATCCGAGCAAATCCGGCAAATGCCGGCAATGCCCGGTACGGCGCAACCGGAATGGTAAAAAAAGGCGAGATCGCCGACCTGCATCGTATCGCGCATGAAATTGCGCGCCTGGTAGTTGCGCACGCCAAACCAGGGAAATGCCTTGGCGGGTGTCGCTTCGAGGTCGCCGATCGAAAGCTCTTCGGGCTCCGATTTCATCAGCCAGTATTGCATGGATTCAGACAGGGATAGGGCAAAAAAAGGCCCCCGCGAGTGTCGTCAGGCCGGCATCCTGAACCGGGGTCCAGAGTGGTCGCATTCCTTCCGCATCAGGCACACTCGCTGGGAGCGCGCACAACAGCGGATTGTTGGTCCGCAACCGATGCCAATTAGCATTGGTTCAAGGAATATATGGCCTTAACATACACCGCAGGGGACGCTCGGCGGGCGACGCCGGGGTCAGCAGGAACCGGCTACAGGTCCAGTTGATGCTGGGGCGCAAGCACGGCATCAAGTCGTGCTCCCATGTCGCCGATTCTACGCTTCGTTTCGGAACTATCAACTGCTTCCGAAAACTCTTTTGAAGGAGCGTCCGACGTTCCGGTAAGAAGTTCGTGGGCGATGTTCAAGGCCGCCATGACGGCGACCCGCTCGGCGATGGTGTTCTTGGTGCGTTGCGCGATGTCGCGCATCTTGTTGTCGACCAGGTCGACGGCCTGCAACAGGGCGGGGCGCTCTTCCGGCGTACAGGCGACGCGGTATTCGCGGCCCATGATCTTTACGTCAAGGAAATTCGGCTCGGCGCTCATCTCATGCGTCCTCGGGGATCTTGTCGATCAGACCTGCCAGCCGCTCGCGGGCGGTGGTCATCGTCTGCCGCAGGTGCAATCTCTCGGTCTCGGCGGCCGTCATCTGGTTTTTCAAAACCTCGTTTTCGGCGCGCAACTGGTGGACCAGGGCGACGACCTGTTCGATCTTGGTTTCAAGCGTTTCGAGTTCCGCGTTCATGGCGCGAACTATAGAGTCAAAAACGCCGCCTGGTCAAGGACTAAGCCGTTCTTCTAAAAGTGGTTTATAGAAAACGGATAGGCCGATCCGATGCGTCCTGGCGCCTACCCATGTAGAATGGTCCTTGCGTCAGGTGCTGTGTGCGGTTTCTCCAAACACAGTTAAACGGGAAAGCGGTGCGTCTTCGCCAAGACCATTCCGCTGCTGCCCCCGCAACGGTAAGCAAGTGCGGACGTATCAACAGGCCACTGGGTCACCACCTGGGAAGGCGATACGTCAAGACTTGCAAGCCCGGATACCGGCCTGGAGCAATCGCGGAAGTGCCACGGGGGTGTGGTGCCGGCTGGCGCCAGCATTCACCACCTGCATTTCCTTTTCAACGCTCTTCCGGCATGCGGGGACGCACGCCGGGAAAAGGAAAATCATGCATTCAAAACTTCGCTCGCTGGCCGCCTTGCTGCCGCTGGGTATTGTCGCTTCGGCTCAGGCCGAAACCGTCGCCGCACTCGATCCCGTCGTCGTTACCGCCACCCGCCAGAACCAGCGCGTCAACGAAGCCATTGCCGAAGTGACCGTGATCGACCGGCAGGAGATCGACAATGCCGGCCCGGCCACCACCCTGGCGGAACTGCTCGGGCGCAGCACGGGCATCGAATTTGCCCGGGCCGGCGGCCACGGCGCCGACGAAAGCGTATTTATCCGCGGTACGAACAGCGGCCATGCGCTGGTCCTCGTCGACGGCGTCCGCATCGGTTCGGCGACGACCGGGGCGACCGCCATCCAGATGATTCCCCTGGCGCAGATCGATCACATCGAGGTGCTGCGCGGACCCGCCTCGGCCCTCTACGGCTCGGATGCCATCGGCGGCGTCATCCAGATCTTCACCCGCGGCGGGAGCGATGCCCCCCGTCTCGCCGTCGTCGCGGGAGCCGGCACGGCGTCCACCTATGAGACGAGCCTGGCGCACAGCAACCGGGTCGGCGAACTTTCCTACGCCATCAAGGCCGGCTTCGACGGCACCCAGGGTATCAACGCCATCGAATCGCCGGGCTATCCAGGCTACAACCCGGACAAGGACGGCTATCGAAACAACAACCTGAGTCTCAGTGCGAACTATCGCCTGGGCGCCAAGGCCGAGGTCGGCGCCGGCTTCTTCAACACGCAGACGGTCAGCCGCTACGATGCCTACCAATGGGACCCGAACATTCCTCCGTATGGCGCCGCCGTCAATGCCAATCTCAATTATGAAATGCGTCACCGGGCGTCCGGTATCCACAGCTTCATCACCCTGGCCCCCACCGCGAACTGGACGTCCACCATCCGCGTCGCCCAGGGTCAGGACCGGACGGAAAGTCCGGCCGCCACCGTCGGCGACCCGGTCAGTCTCTTCAAGACGACGCAGAATCAGTTCAGCTGGCAGAACGATATCGTTCTGCCACTCGGCACCTTGCTGGCCGGTCTCGAGCAGCTGGAACAGCAGGTGGACGCCAGCCAGGATTACGCCCTCAAGTCGCGTCGCATCAATTCCGCGGTTCTCGGCTGGAATGCGTCGATCGATGCCCATGCCGTCCAGTTGAACCTGCGCAACGACGACAATTCGCAATTCGGGCAGCACCGGACCTGGCTGGCCGGCTACGGCTATCGCATCACCCCGGCCTGGCGCCTGGCGACGAGCATCGGCACCGCCTTCAAGGCGCCGACCATGAACGACCTGTATTTCCCGAACACGCCGGGCGTCGGGGCCGGCAACCCCAACCTGCGGCCGGAGGAATCGCGCGATGCGGAATTCTCCCTGCGCTACCGGCAAGGTGCCGATCAGTTCAGGCTGACCTATTTCCACAACACGATCCGCAATCTGATCCAATGGACCACCGATCCGATCACCTATTACTCGACGCCGGCCAATGTCGGTCAAGCCAGAATCGAGGGGGTCGAGCTGTCGGCCGGCACGGCCATCGGAAATTGGCTGCTCGCCGCCAATGCCACTTTCCAGGATCCGAAGAATCTCGATAGCGGCGAGCAACTGCCCCGTCGCGCCAAGGCTTTCGGCAATGTTTCGGCAAGCTATGTCGTCGGTCCCTACAAGGCCGGGATCGAATGGAAAATGGTCGGTACCCGTTACGACGATCCCAATTGGCAAACCGGCATGAATCAGGTGCATATGGGCGCTTACGCGCTGACCAATCTGTTTGGCGAGTATGCCGTGAGCGATGGCTGGAGCCTTTTCGCCCGAGTCGACAACCTGTTCGACAAAAACTACGACATCGCCCGCAGCCAAAATGTAATCTACGGAACACCCGGCATCAGTGCCTTTGCCGGAATTCGCTACACCCTTCGGTAAGATGCCCAATCGTCGTCGCGCCTTCCTGATTCTCACCGGCCTCGGCCTGCTCGCCGCGCTTAGCCTCGGGCTGGCCTTGATGGCGGGCAGCCTGAGGGTTTCCGGTGGGGAAGTGCTGGCCGCCGTGGTCGGCCGGGGCGGCAGCGCCGCCGATATCGTGTTGCAGTTGCGCCTGCCGCGCGCCCTGGCCGGGTTCGCCTGTGGCGGGCTGCTGGCGCTGGCTGGCGCGCTGATGCAGGTCCTGCTCCGTAATCCGCTGGCCGATCCTTACGTCCTGGGGATTTCCGGCGGGGCCGGGGTCGGGGCCATGTTCGCCATGCTGCTCGGATTGCCGGCGTTCGGTGTCGACGGGCTGGCCTTTGCCGGTGCTTTGACCGCCATGCTGCTGGTTTTCGGATTGGCTCACGGCGACGCCAGCTGGACGCAGACACGCCTGTTGCTGACCGGCGTCATCGTCGCCGCCGGTTGCGGCGCGCTTATCGCCCTGATGCTGACCGTGGCCGAGGAGTACAAGCTGCGCGGCATGCTTTTCTGGCTGATGGGCGACCTCGGGCAGAGCGGGCGGTGGTGGCCGGCCCTCGCCGCCCTGGGATTCGCCCTGTTGTTGTGCATGCCATTTGCCCGCGAATTGAATCTCATGACGCGCGGCCTGATGCAGGCGCAAGCGCTGGGCGTCGCGGTCGGTCGCTTGCGTTACGTCATTTATCTGCTCGCTTCGCTGGCCACCGCCGTCTCGGTGACGACGGCCGGCTCGGTCGGTTTCGTCGGTCTGGTCGTACCGCACCTGTTGCGCATCGCCGTCGGCAATGACCAACGACTGCTGCTGCCTGCCTCGGTGCTGGCCGGCGGCTCGCTTCTGGTGTTCGCCGATACGCTGGCGCGGACGCTGATCGCGCCGCAACAATTGCCGGTCGGCGTGTTGACGGCGCTGATCGGCGTGCCGCTCTTCCTGTTCCTGCTGTCGAGGCAACCAAAATGAGCCGGCCCCTGCTCGAAACCCGGCAACTGATCGTGGACATCGCCGGCCAGAAGCTGGTCGACCGCCTCGACCTCAGTGTCGCCGGCGGCGAGCGCATGGCCATCCTCGGTCGCAACGGGGCCGGCAAATCGACGCTGTTGTCGACCCTGGCCGGTCTGCGCCGTCCGGCCGGGGGGACGATCCTGCTCGACGGCGACGATGCGGCCGCCCTGCCCCCCCGGCAGGCCGCGCTGCGTCGCGCCTGGCTCGGGCAATTCCAAGCCGATCCCTTTGCTTCGAGCGTGCTCGAAACGGCACTGACCGGTCGCCATCCGCATCTCGGACGATGGGGCTGGGAGTCCGCGCACGACATCGAACTGGCCCGGCGTGCACTCGGGGCGGTCGGGCTGGACGGACTGGAAGAGCGCCGGATTCACACGCTGTCCGGCGGCGAGCGCCAACGCCTGGCCATCTCCACCCTGCTGACCCAGGCGCCGCCGCTTTATCTGCTCGACGAACCGCTCTCGCATCTCGATCTGAACCACCAGATGGCGGTGCTCGAGCTGTTTGCCGACGCGGCTCGCGCCGGTGCCGGGATCGTCATGGTCCTGCACGACCCGGCGCTCGCCTACCGCTTCTGCAATCACGCCCTGCTCCTCCATGGCGACGGCCGTACCGAATCGGGCGCGGTCGACGCGATCTTGACGGCGCCCGTGCTGTCCGAACTTTACGGCTACCGCCTGCGGCAGATCGACGATGGCGGCTGTCGCTGCTTTATCCCCGATTAGCCGGAACGTCCATGCGACCGATTTTCCAGCGCCATCGCCTGTTCCGCTTATCCCACCCCAACTTCTCGAGGAAACCATGACCGTCACCCACGAACAACGCATGCAAAAGAAGAAAGCAGTGATCGACGACAAGATCGGTACCGCCCAAGAGGAACGGGGCGTTCTCCTGATCAACACCGGTAACGGCAAGGGCAAGTCGAGCGCCGCTTTCGGGGTCGTCGCCCGTGCGCTCGGGCACGGCTTGAAAGTCGGCGTCGTCCAGTTCGTCAAAGGGCGTTCCGATACCGGCGAAGAGGCCTTTTTCCGCCCGCAGCCGAATGTCGCCTGGCATGTCGGCGGCGAAGGCTTCACCTGGGAAACACAGGACAAGGAACGCGACGCCCGGGCCGCCCGGGCGGCCTGGGAGGTCGCCCGGACCCATCTGCGCGACCCGGCGATCGGTCTCGTCGTCCTCGATGAAATGACCTACGCCTTCAAGTACGGCTGGCTCGATCTCGATGCCGTTCTGGTCGAACTGCGCGCCCGTCCGCCCATGCAGCATGTCGTCGTCACCGGCCGCGCGGCGCCGCAGGCCCTGCGCGACGCAGCCGATACGGTCAGCGATATCGGCATGGAGAAACATGCTTTCCAGAACGGCGTCAAAGCCATGCCGGGGCTGGAATTCTGATGCCGGCCTGCCCCGCCCTGCTGATCGCCGCCCCCGCTTCCGGCCAGGGCAAGACGACCGTCACCGCCGCCCTGGCCAGACTGCACAGCCGCCAGGGGCGACGCGTCACCGTCTTCAAGTGCGGCCCCGATTTTCTCGACCCGCAGATCCATGCCGTGGCCAGTGGTCGTCCGTGCCAGAACCTCGATCTCGGCATGTGCGGCGAAGACGATGCGCGCTGGCGACTGGCCCGTGCCGCACAGGATTCCGACCTGATCCTGATCGAAGGCGTCATGGGCCTCTACGACGGCCAGCCGGCCGCCGCCGATATCGCCATCCGCTTTGGCTTACCGGTCATGGCCCTGATCGACGCCGGTGCCATGGCCCAGACCTTCGGGGCGATCGCCCACGGTCTCGCCACCTATCGCCCGCAATTGCCCTTTGCCGGGGTCTTGGCCAACCGCACCGCGAGCCAACGCCATATCGGCATGCTGCGCGACAGTCTGCCGCCCGGCATGGGCTGGTTCGGTGCCCTGCCCAAAAGCGGCGACAGCCTGCCGGAACGCCATCTCGGCCTGCTCCAGGCGGCGGAAATCACCGATCTCGAATCCCGTCTCGATCTGCTGGCCGATGCCCTCGCCGCCAGTGCGGCGGTCGACCTGCCGGCCGCCGTCGATTTCCCAGCCTTCCCTGCGCCGGAGAACGAACTCCTGCTTGCCGGCCGATGCATTGCCATTGCCCGCGATGCGGCATATGGCTTCATCTACCCGGCCAATCTGGAAACCCTGGCCGCGCTCGGCGCCGAGTTGTGCTTTTTCTCACCGATCGCCGGCGATACGCTGCCGCCGTGCGATGCCGCCTGGCTACCGGGCGGCTATCCGGAACTGCACGCCGGGGCGCTCGGTCAGAACGACGGACTGTGGTCTGCGCTCAAGGCCCATGTCGCATCCGGCAAGCCCCTGCTCGCCGAATGCGGCGGCATGATGAGCCTTTTTGAGGAGGTCGTCGACAAACACGGTACACCGCATCGCTTCGGCGGTCTCTTGCCGGGGCGTTCGGTCATGCAAAAACGCCTGGTGGCGCTCGGCACACAGTTCGCCGCATTGCCGGAAGGCCGGGTGGCCGGCCACACCTTCCACTATTCGAAGAGCGAATCTCCGCTCAGCCCGCTGGTTCGGGCGGAAATGGCGGACGGGCGCGAGGGCGAGGCGATTTATCGCCGGCATCGGCTGACCGCCTCCTATGTTCATTTTTATTTTCCGAGTAATCCGCCTGCCGTGGCCAGACTGTTCGGGGATGATCGATAGTTCCGTTTATACGAACTATCATGCAAGAAATAGCTTGTTTTTCTGCAACAAGGAAGGGCTACACTAGGGGATGTCATTTATTTTCCGGAGACAGGCATGAGGAATTTCGTTTTGATGGCCGCGGCGCTGGTGCTCGGCTTTACACTGCAGATCGGCGATGCCGAAGCCAAGCGCCTCGGCGGCGGCGGCTCGAGCGGCATGCAAAGACAGTCCATCGCGCCCAGCAGATCATACGAGGCCGCCCCCCAGGCGCCGCGACAGGCTGCCGCCCCGGCCGGTGCGACGCAACCCAAGCGCTCCTGGATGGGACCGCTGGCCGGCCTGGCGGCCGGTCTCGGTCTGGCCGCGCTGGCTTCGCATTTCGGTTTCGGTGAAGGCATGGCCAATTTGATGATGGTCGGCCTGCTGATCCTAGCCGCCGTCATGTTCTTCCGATTCATGCGCCGGAAGGCGGCGGCTAGCCAGCAAGGGGGGATGCAATATGCGGGGGCGGGGAATGGCTACACTCCGCCCGAGCCGGCTCCCTTCGCGCCGGCCGGCGGCCTTGCCGCTCCGGTCGCCGCTGCCGCCGGCCATATCCCCGCCGATTTCGATGTCGAGGCTTTCGTACGCAACGCCAAGGTCAATTTCATTCGTTTGCAGGCTGCCAACGATGCCGGCAACCTGGACGATATCCGCGAATTCACATCGCCGGAAATGTTTGCCGAAATCAAACTCGGTATGGGCGAACGAGCTTCTGCCAAACAGGAGACCGATGTCGCCCAGCTCAATGGTGAAGTTCTCGATGTGGCCCAAGAAGCAAGCCGCTACATCGTCAGCATCCGTTTTACCGGTCTGATCGCCGAGGAAAAAGGTGCCGCGCCGACGCCGTTCGACGAAATCTGGCATATGACCAAGCCGACCGACAATAGTCGCGGCTGGGTATTGGCGGGTATCCAGCAGGTCCAGTAATATAGGCTTTGCTCGAAAAGGCCGGCAAGGGAAACCTCGCCGGCCTTTTGCGTTGCCGCCAGCCGATAGACGGGGTTCAGCTTACTATTTCGGCTAGCGGCGTTGAGCGGGTGCCGTAACAATGGCATGGTTCGATGGCGGGCGCAGGCTGGTGAAAAGCGCCGTGCAATGAGTACTGACAAGCTCTCGAATGAACAGGCGGGGTATATTATCTATCTTGAAGAAGCAGGAGTCAGCATGGCATCGTGCCGGGTTTGGCCTGTCGGTAATGCCGATGGCGTTTCTGCGAGCGCGGCGAACTCGATATGATTCGTGGCGCGAGTCTCGCTATCTTTCCCGCAGTAGTGAAGCGATCTGCCCCAGCAGTTTTCGGCAGACGAGGGGTCGCACCCAAAGGCTAGCCGGAGAAGCGCATTGAATACGCGTTACAGCATTCGCAAGAAAATAGCGC
>JAJXVG010000286.1 GCA_021782315.1 Pseudomonadota bacterium
TGTGGAATGACGTAGTTATCATAGGGGTTACGCAAGCAGGTGACCGGAATGGCGAGCTTTTCGCTTGCCATGTCGCGCAACCACAGCGAGCCTGGCGTCATCTCGCGGGCGTTTTTGCCGAAGCCGATTTTGGCGAGGACGGTGCCGGTGTGCGGGGTGGCCAGCGTCAGCAGGTGCTTGACCCTGGCGTTGCCGTGGCGGGCGAGATAGGAACGGCAGATGAGGCCCCCCATGCTGTGCGCGATCAGCGTCAGTTGCTGGCTGCCGTTGGCGGCGCACACACTCTCTATGCGTTGATGCAGTTGCGGCACCATCTTGCCCAGGCTGGTGTAGGGCGGGGCGAGACTGATCGAAGCGACCGTGTGGCCGGCCGCTTCGAGGCGACGGCGTAGCAGCCACCAGACGCCGCGGCTGCAACCGTAGCCGTGGACCAGGAGAATGGGGCACTTGCCTGGCGGCAGGCGGTCGGCCGGCATCCACAGGCGTTCGAAGGGGATGATCAGCAGGAAGGTGAGCAGGAAGGCGAGGTATTCGCCGAGCATGAGCCGGAGTCGGCGGCAGAAGCCAAGCCTGGGGGCCGGCGATGCGAATTTGATGCCGAAGTACCAGGTGGTGGCGTTGATCCACAGGCGTACGGCAAGCAGGCCGGCCAGCGCCGCCAGGCCGGCAAGGGGCCAGGCAAGATGGAAATAATGGTGGGCGGTGGCCAGATAGGTGGCAGATTCCAGGGTAATCCAGATGAGCAGCGAAATGGGTACCATGCCAGCTTCAGGCCGTTTCTGTTTCGGATTTTTGCAACCACAGGCAGGCACCCTTGGATTCCTTGTCGATGCCGGCCAGCACGCGTTCGTGCTCGGCCAGCTCTTCCGGCGACGCGCGGCGGACGAGCAGGGGTTTGCGCTCGCGGACCGCGCCGTCGGCATCCAGGTTCGGGCGGGGGCTGGTATCGGGTTCGATCATCAAGGAATTCTGGCCGCGCGTCATGGCCAGGAAGACATCGGCCAGCAATTCGGTGTCGAGCAGGGCGCCGTGCAAGGTGCGGCTGGAGTTGTCAATTTCGTAGCGCTCGCAGAGCGCGTCCAGACTGTTGCGCTTGCCGGGATGCAGTTCCTTGGCCATGCGCAGGGTATCGACGACGCCGTTGCAGATGGTGCCGACCGGAACGCGTCCCAGGCGGTCGAGTTCGGCATTGAGAAAGCCGATATCGAACGGGGCGTTGTGAATGACCAGTTCGGCCCCGTTGATGAACTCGAGAAACTCATCGACGATATCGGCGAATTTTGGCTTGTCGGCCAGGAATTCGAGGGTGATGCCGTGTACGGCCTGGGCGCCGGCATCGATTTCGCGCCCGGGGTTGACGTATTTGTGCAGATGGCGGCCGGTAAAGCGGCGGTTTTCCATCTCGATGCAGGCCACTTCGATGATGCGGTGACCGGAACGCGGATCGAGGCCGGTGGTTTCCGTGTCGAGGACGATCTGTCGCATGTTTTTTCCTAAATTTTCAGTTCTTCGATGCCGCGATTGGCCAGCGCATCGGCACGCTCGTTTTCCGGGTGGCCGGCGTGGCCCTTGACCCAGACCCACTCCAGTTTGTGGTGCTTGACCTGGGCGTCGAGCAACTGCCAGAGATCGGCATTCTTGACAGGCTTCTTGTCGGCGGTCTTCCAGCCATTACGTTTCCAGCCGTGTATCCATTCGTTGATACCCTTCAGGACATATTGAGAGTCGGTGTAGATCCTGGCATCGACCGAGCGTCTCAGCGCTTCGATGGCGCGAATGGCGGCGGTCAGTTCCATGCGGTTGTTGGTCGTCTCGTTCTCGCCGCCCCACAATTCCTTTTCGTGTTGTCCCACGCGCAGGATCGCTCCCCAGCCGCCGGGGCCGGGGTTGCCCTTGCAGGCGCCATCGGTAAATATTTCGACGATTTCTTCAGCGGCCATGGCCTTCCTTTTGTGCAATCGGGCGCAAAGCCTTGGCGCGTACCGCCTTACTGCGCCAGTTGGGGGTGATCAGGTGCATTCCGTGGACGCGCTTGACAGCCCGCAGCACGTACACGCCACCTGAGAAACTGAACCATCGGTCGCCGGCGGTCTCGATGAATTTCCAGCCATGCACCCATTCGAGTTTCTCTATCGGCGGGAGGTAACAGCCCAGTTTGCCGCGGTCTACCTCGAAACCGAGCAACTTCAACCAATCCTTCAGACGGTTTATCGAGAGGTAATTGCCATTCCACGGAAAAGCACCGCTGCGGTCGATTTTCCGCTTCGCTCCCCAGAGCGACAAGGGATTGAATCCGATAACGATGATCTGTCCTTCGGGGATCAGGATGCGTTCGATTTCACGCAATATCTGATGGGGTTCGTCGCTGAATTCCAGGACGTGCGGCAAGATGACCAGGTCGGTGCTGAGCGAAGCGAGGGGGAGGGCGGTGCAGTCGCAGAGCAGGTCGACGGCGCCGAACTCTCCGGCCTTGAGGTGCAGGGGAATGCGATTGGCGCGCAGGAAGTCGGTTTGCGGCAGACCCAGCTGCAAGGCGTGGAAACCGAAGATGTCGGTGACTGCAGCGTCGAGCTGGCGCTGCTCCCAATCCAGCACATAGCGGCCGGATACCGTGGCCAACCACGCATCGAGTCCGGGAATTGACATTCCGGTTTCCGGGCTCGATAGTTCAACTATGTTCGACGTGTCTTTCATTCC
>JAJXVG010000093.1 GCA_021782315.1 Pseudomonadota bacterium
GGCGAAATTCTTGTCGTTGGCCTCAACCAGGGTCCACGGGGCGAGGCCGGTCGAGGTGCGGTCGACCATGTCGCAGACGGCGGCTACGTAGTCATCCCATTTCCCCCGGTTGCGCCAGTCTTCTTCGGTGATCTTGAAGCGCTTGAACTCCGTGTCCTGGCGCTCTTTGAAGCGCCGCAACTGCTCGTCGGCGCTGATCTGCAACCAGAACTTGACGACGATGGCGCCTGCTTCGACCAGTTGGTGCTCGAAGTCATTAATTTCGGCATAGGCGCGCAGCCAGTCCGCTTCCGCGCAAAACCCCTCGACCCGTTCGACGAGCACCCGGCCATACCACGAACGGTCGAAGATCGCCGCCCGCCCGGTACGCGGCAGGTGCCGCCAGAATCGCCATAAATACGGCTGAGCCCGCTCTTCCTCGGTCGGTGCGGCAATCGGCACGATCTGGTACTGCCGGGCGTCCATCGCCGCCCCGACGCGCCGGATGCTGCCGCCCTTGCCGGCCGCATCGGAACCTTCAAAAACGAGGACCAGCGAACGCTTGCCGACAAAACGCGGTTCGCGAACCAGTTCCGAGAGCCGGGCCTGGTATTTGGTCAATTCCGTTTCGTAATCCTTCTTGCTCAGCTTCAGCTTCAGATCGAGTTGGCTGAGCACATTCTTGTTATCGATCGGATGCACGATGGGCGGCGCGACCGGGACGCGCTGCAAGCCATTCTGGCTCAGGCGGCGCTTCAGGGCATCGAGCACGATGCGGCCGACGGTCAGCGAGCGATAATCGTCGTCTGTGCCTTCGACGATGATCCACGGGGCATGCGCCGTATTGGTGACGCGCAGCACGTGACCGGCAACCTGCTGCAAACTGGCGTAGGTTTTCAAGCGATCGTAGCTTTCCTTGGTCACCCGCCAGGCCGTGCGCGGGTCCTTTTCCAGGGCTTTTAAGCGCCGCTTCTGACCGTCCTTCGACAGATGGAACCAGAATTTGAGGACCAGCGCCCCCTCGTTGACCAGCATGGCCTCGAAACGGTTGATATCGTCGAGATGCTCGTCCAGTGCCGGACGGCGCAGGGCGCCGCTGATCCGGTCGGCGATCGGCTGCGAGTACCACGAACCGGCGAAGATGCCGACCTTGCCCTTGGGCGGCAAGGCACGCCAGTAGCGCCACATGAAGGGGCGGGCAGTCTCCTCGTCGCTCGGCGCCGAGAAGGCCAGCGTCGAAATATGGCGCGGGTCCATCCATGAATAGAGCAGGTTGATGGTTTCGCCCTTGCCGCTGCCATCGACGCCGCTGATCAGGATGACCACCGGGAATTCCTTTTTCTCCAGCATGTCGTACTGCGCATCGAGCAATTCGGCGCGCAGCTTGGGCACCTCGCGCTTGAAGGTGGCCTTGTCGACCTTGTGACCCAGTTCCGCCGATTCGAACATCGCCTACTCCCCCCTGAAATCGCCCCACAAAGCCTGCATTGCCGCCAAGGCGGCCAAACCTGCAGTTTCGGTACGCAAGACGCGCGGTCCCATGCGCACGGCCTGGAAACCGGCCTGCGTCGCCGCGATGATTTCCTGCGGATCGAGCCCCCCTTCGGCACCGATCAATAACTGGACCTCGCCGGCCGGCCGGATCGATACCAAAGACTGTCCGGCATCCGGCGCCAACATCAGGCGCAGGACGCCGTTGGCCGGCCTGGCCAGCCAGTTTTCCAGCTTTTCCAGCGGCGCGACCAGCGGCACCTGGTTACGTCCGCACTGCTCGCAAGCCGAGGCCACCACACCCTGCCAGTGCGCCACCCGCTTGCCGGCCCGCTCGCCGGCCAGGCGCAAGACGCTGCGCCGGCTTTCGACCGGCACGATGTCGCGCACGCCCAGTTCGACTGCCTTCTGAATGGTGAAATCCATCTTGTCGCCGGCTTGCAATGCCTGTACCAGGGTGATCTTCAGCCGCGATTCGCGCTCGACATCCTGCCAGGCAGCCAGTTCGGCGTAGACCCGGTCCCGCTCGATACGCTCGATACGCGCCGGGTACTGACCGCCGCGGCCGTCGAAGAGCACCACCGGCGCCCCGGGCGGCAGACGCAGGACGCGCACCGCATGCCGAGCCACCGGCTCGGGCAGTTCAACGTGAGCCCCCGGCGACAGGGCTTCTCGACAGTAAAAACGGGGCGCATTCATCGGTGCTATTATCGGCGAAATGCGTTTTCGAGGGGAGAATCATGGTCGCGCTCAACCCACCCGTCTGTGATTTTGGTCAGGCCGCCATCGATTTCGACCTGCCGGGCGTCGACGGCAAGCGCCACACGCTGGCCAGTTGTCGCGGCCCGAACGGGCTGCTGGTCATGTTCATCTGCAACCACTGCCCCTACGTCAAGGCTATCATCGACCGCCTGATCCGCGACTGCCGTGATCTCGACCGGCTGGGGATCGGTTGCGTCGCCGTCATGAGCAACGATGTCGCAGCCTACCCGGAGGACTCGCCCGCATCGATGCGCCGCTGGGCTGCCGAACTGGCCTTTCCCTTCCCCTATCTCTACGATGAAAGCCAGGCAGTCGCCCGCGCCTACGGCGCCGTGTGCACGCCCGACTTCTTCGGTTACAACGCCCGTCTCGAGTTGCAATACCGCGGCCGCCTCGACGCCTCGGGCCGCGACCCGGCACCGGACGACACCCGGCGCGAACTTTGCGCAGCGATGATCCGGATCGCCGAAACCGGCCAGGGTCCGCAGGAGCAGACGGCTTCGATCGGTTGCTCGATCAAGTGGCGAAAATAATAAACTTTAGCAAAAACATGAGAACCGATAGCGGCACAAGGCAGGCAGCCTAGGCTATCATCCCGGATTGGCCCACCGAGTCAGTGTTTCCCTTGAATTCACCGGACGCATCCCCTCCCCCATCCATCGAGATACGCCGTCAACTGGCCTACCTGCAGTCCGTCGTCTCCAGCATGCCACAGGGCATCAGCGTCTTCGACGAGCAGTTGCGCCTGCGCGTCTGGAACCGGGGATTCATCGACGTCCTGGGTCTGCCCGACGATGCGGTTTTCGAAGGCGCCCACTTTGCCGACCTGATCAGGATTCCCGCCCTGCGTGGCGAATACGGTCCCGGCGATGTCGACAACCATGTCGCCCGGATCACCGCCCTGGCCGAGAAATTCGAAACCCACTGTTTCGAGCGCACCCGTCCGAACGGCCACACCCATCTCGTCCAGGGCGAACCGCTCTTCATCGACGGACAGCTTGCCGGCTTCATCAGCACCTATACCGACATCACCGAGCGCAAGGCGGCGGAGGTGGCGCTGCGGACACAGCACAATCAGTTGAAAACGCTTGTCGAAAGCATTCCAAGCGCCATCAGCCTGTTCAACAAGGACGAACGGCTGGCACTCTTCAACGAGGAGTTCCTCCACCTGCTGGATTTCCCCGCCGACCTGATCGTGCCAGGCACCCCCATTGAAGCGCTCTTTCGCTTCAACGCCGAGCGCGGCGAGTACGGGCCGGGCGATACGGAGGCGATCGTCAAGCACCTGCTCGAACGCGCCAGGGCACTGGAACCCCATCACTTCGAGCGAACCCGCCCGAATGGCAAGACGCTTGAAATCCGCGGCGTCCCACTGGCCGACGGCGGATTCGTCACGGTCTATACCGATATCACCGAGCGCCGAGCCAGCATCGAACGCGAACAACTGGCCCAAAAGGTATATAGCCACACCCCGGCCGGCATTATTTTTACCGACGAAGAACACCGCATTCTGTCGATCAACCCGGCCACCACCCAGATGACCGGCTACGAAACCTTCGAACTGGTCGGCCAAACCGTTTTCGGACTGATCGATCTCGATGCCGGCAATCCACCGGAATCCTTTCAAGACAATCTCGCACTGCGCGGTTCCTGGCACGGCGAACTCGATGTCACCCGGAAAAACGGCGACAGTTTCCCGGCGGGAACTCGGGTCAATCGTGTCGACGACCCGCAGAGCGGCATGCCGGCACATTACGTCTGGATTCTTGTCGACATCACGGAACGCAAACAGACGGAAGAGCGCATGCGCCACATCGCCCAGCACGATGCGCTGACCGGACTGCCCAACCGCATGGCACTCCTCATGCGCCTTGCCCAGATATTGCCGGAAGCCCGCCGTCACGAATGGAAAGTGGCGATGATGTTCCTCGATCTTGATCGCTTCAAGATCATCAACGACACACTGGGTCATCAGGTCGGCGACGAACTGCTGCGCGAAGTCGCCTGCCGGCTGTCCGCCGTCATCCGTGAAACCGACTTCGTGGCCCGTCTGGGTGGCGACGAATTTGTCATCATCCTGCCCGGCATCAATAGCCCGGCCGACGCCGCCGTCGTCGCCAGCAAAGCCATCGTCGCACTGTCCCGGGCGATTGAAGCCAACGGTCACGAACTGCATACCAGCCCGTCGATCGGCATCAGCGTCTTTCCCGACGACGGGCCAGATGGCGACACCATACTGAAGAATGCCGACACGGCGATGTACCATGCCAAGGCGGCCGGCCGAAACAACTTCCAGTTCTTCGCCGACGAGATGAACCTGATCAGTTCCGAGCGCCTGAATATCGAGCACAAATTGCGGCACGCCATCGACCGCAACGAATTTGCGCTTTGTTTCCAACCGCAGTTCCGCGCCGGCGACAGCGTGCCGAGCGGCGTCGAAGCCCTGCTCCGCTGGCACCACCCGAACGAAGGCATGATCGCGCCGACACGCTTCATTCCGATTGCCGAAGAGACCGGCATCATTGTTGAAATCGGAGAGTGGGTACTCACTAATGCCTGCCGCGAAATGAAGCGCTGGATAGACGCCGGCCTGCGGCCGATGCGTGTCGCCGTCAATGTCTCGGCCCGCCAACTACGGCGCCGCGATTTTGCCGAGACGGTCGCCACGGCGCTGACCACCTCGGGACTTCCGGCCAAACTGCTGGAACTGGAAATCACCGAAAGCTCGGTGATGGAAAATCCGCAGGAAGCCATACTCATACTCGAACGCCTCGGCCGCATGGGTGTCACGCTGGCCATCGACGATTTCGGCACCGGCTACTCCTCGCTCGGTTACCTGAAGCTCTTCCCGATCGATCATCTGAAAATCGACCGCTCATTCGTCGCCGACATCGAAACCGATCTCAACGACCGGGCGATCGCCTTCGGCACCATCGCGCTCGCCCATTCCCTGGGCTTGAAGGTGATCGCCGAAGGTGTCGAAACCGAAGACCAACTGGAATTGCTGCGCACCAACGGCTGCGACGAAGTCCAGGGCTACCTGCTGAGCCAGCCGCTCTACAGCGCCGCCGCCTTCGCCTTCCTGCACGCACAGTGCCCGGCAGAGTAAAATCGCGCCTTTGTCATTGATGCAGGAGTTCCCATGGCACAGCGCACGCTGGCACGCTACCTTACCGAAGAACAACGCAACAAGGGGGTCATCACCGGCGACCTGAAGTTGCTGATCGAAGTCGTCGCACGGGCCTGCCAGGCCATTTCAATCGCCATCGGCAAGGGCGGGCTCGGCGATGTGCTGGGCGAAGCCGGTAGCGACAACGTCCAGGGCGAAGCGCAAAAGAAGCTCGACGTGCTGTCCAACGACATCCTGCTCGACGCCAACGAGTGGGGCGGCCACCTCGCCGCCATGGCCTCCGAGGAGATGGACCTGCCGCACCTGGTGCCGCACCGCTTCCCCAAGGGCGAATACCTGCTGACCTTCGACCCGCTCGACGGCTCGTCGAACATCGACGTCAATGTCTCGATCGGCACCATTTTTTCGGTCCTGAAATGCCCGGAAAGCGCCGACCTGTCGACACCGGAAGCCGCCGAACGGGCTTTCCTGCAACCCGGCACGGCACAGGTCGCGGCCGGCTACGCGGTTTACGGCCCGACGACGCTGCTCGTGCTGACCGTCGGCGACGGCGTCGCCTGCTTTACGCTCGACCGCGAGCAGGGCCAGTTCCTGCTCACCCAGGAACACATGCAAATCCCCGCCGACACCAAGGAATTCTCGATCAACATGGCCAACCAGCGTTTCTGGGAAGCACCGGTCCAGCGCTACGTCGGCGAAATGCAGCAGGGCAGGGAGGGTCCCCTCGGCAAGGACTACAATATGCGCTGGGTCGCCTCGATGGTCGCCGACGTGCATCGCATCATGACGCGCGGCGGCATTTTCATGTATCCGATCGACAGCAAACTCACAGCACAAGGCGGCAAGCTGCGCCTGATGTACGAGGCCAACCCGATGGCCATGCTGGTCGAACAGGCCGGCGGCGCAGCGACGACCGGCCATTGCCGGATTCTCGACATCGCGCCGGCCAGGCTGCACCAGCGCGTTCCCGTCATCATGGGTTCGAAGAACGAGGTGGCGCGCATTACCGCCTACCACACCGCCTGACCCCATGCCGCAAGCGCAGCCGGAAGAGGCGGCAAAACCTGTCGGGCAGCCGTGTCGACGAGACTGAACAAGCCGATGTCGACCAATTATGACCACAGGATTCAGCAAAACTGATCAATGGCAGGCCTAAAAGCCTGCCTTATCGGCCGCCCCACCCTACCCAAAATGCGGGTTTTCCCGGATAATTTGGCCTTTTCAGCAGGCTGGATTCCCGGATCATGAGCGTCAGCAATCTCCCCAAGTTTTCCCCACTGACCGGCGCCATCCGCGCCCTCGCCATGGACGCGGTCCAGCAGGCCAATTCCGGACACCCCGGGGCGCCGATGGGCATGGCCGAAATCGCCGAAGTGGTCTGGCGCCGTCACCTCCGTCACAATCCGGCCAACCCGCACTGGCCCGACCGCGACCGCTTCGTGCTGTCGAACGGCCACGGCTCGATGCTGATCTACGCCCTGCTTCACCTCAGCGGTTACGATCTGTCGATAGACGACCTCAGGAATTTCCGCCAGTTGCACGCCAAGACCCCGGGCCACCCGGAGTTCGGTTACACGCCGGGCGTCGAGACGACGACCGGCCCGCTCGGCCAGGGCATCACCAATGCCGTCGGCTTCGCGCTGGCCGAAAAGGTGCTGGCCGCCGAATTCAACAGGCCGGGCCATAGCATCGTCGATCATTACACCTATACCTTCCTTGGCGATGGCTGCCTGATGGAAGGCGTTTCGCACGAAGCCTGCTCGCTGGCCGGCACCCTCGGTCTCGGCAAGCTCATCGCCTTCTGGGACGACAACGGCATTTCGATCGACGGCCACGTCGAAGGCTGGTTCACCGACGACACCCCGCAGCGCTTCACGGCCTACGGCTGGCACGTCATCGCCGGGGTGGACGGTCATGACAGCGAGGCCATCGAACAGGCCTTGCTCGCCGCCAAGGCGGCGACCGACCGGCCGAGCCTGATCTGCTGCAAGACGACCATCGGCGCCGGCTCACCCAACAAGCAAGGTTCGCACGACTGCCATGGCGCCCCGCTCGGCAAGGACGAAATCGCCGCCACCCGCGAATACATCGGCTGGTCCCACCCGCCCTTCGAAATCCCGGCCGACATCTACGCCGCCTGGAACGGCAAGCCGCGCGGCGCCACCTTCGAGGAAAACTGGAACAGCCGCTTCGCCGCCTATCGCACCGCTTTCCCGAACGAGGCCGCCGAATTCGAGCGCCGCGTCATGCAGCGCCAACTGCCGGCTTCGTGGGCGGCGACCAAGGCCGCCTACCTCGCCGCCTGCCGCGAGAAGGCCGAAAACATCGCCACCCGCAAGGCTTCGCAAAACGCCATCGCCGCGCTGGTCCCGGTCGTACCGGAAATCTTCGGCGGCTCGGCCGACCTGGCCGGTTCCAACCTGACCTTCGTCAAGGGCAGCAAGGGCGTCACCCGCACCGAGGGCGGCAATTACTGCCACTACGGCGTGCGCGAATTCGGCATGACCGCCATCGCCAACGGCATCGCGCTGCACGGCGGCCTGCTGCCCTATACCGCGACCTTCCTGGTCTTCTCCGACTACGCCCGCAACGGCATCCGCATGGCGGCGCTCATGAAGCAGCGCCAGATCATGGTCTACACCCACGACTCCATCGGCCTCGGCGAGGACGGCCCGACGCACCAGCCGGTCGAGCATATTCCCAGCCTGCGCATCATCCCCAACCTCGACGTCTGGCGCCCGGCCGACGCGACCGAAACGGCCATCGCCTGGACCTCGGCCGTCGAACGCGCCGACGGCCCCAGCCTGCTGGCCCTGTCGCGGCAGAACCTGCCGACCGTGACGCAGCACATCGCCGATGCCGATATCGCGCGCGGCGGCTACCTCCTGTCCGATTGCGCCGGCCCGGCCCAGCTCACCCTGATCGCCACCGGTTCCGAAATCAAGCTGGCGCTCGACGCCCAGGCCGCGCTGGCCGCCGAAGGCATCGCCAGCCGCGTCGTCTCGATGCCCTGCACCAACCTTTTCGACAGGCAGTCGGACGACTACAAGGCGGCCGTTCTCGGCACCTGCGAGAAGCGCATCGCCATCGAAGCCGCCCATCCGGATTTCTGGCGCAAGTATGTCGGCCTGCACGGCGCCGTGATCGGCATCGACCGCTTCGGCGAGTCGGCGCCGGCCGGCCAGCTGTTCGACCTGTTCGGTTTCACCGTCGCCAACGTCGTCAAGACGGCCAAGGCGCTGTTGTCCTGATTTTTTTGAGAGGGAGTTAGATTCATGGCTATCAAGGTTGCAATCAACGGTTTCGGTCGTATCGGTCGCTGCACGCTGCGCGCCATTTACGAGCAGGGCTTGCAAAACGAATTCGACGTCGTCGCCATCAATGCGGCCGGCGACCTGAAGACCAACGCCCACCTGCTCAAGTACGACACCACCCATGGCCGTTTCCGCACCAGCGTCGACACCGAGGGTGAAAACTGCATCGTCATCGACGGCAAGAAAGTCGCCTTCTACTCGACCAAGAACCCGAAGGACATCAACTGGGCCGACCACGGCGTGGATATCGTGCTCGAATGCACCGGCGCCTATACCTCCAAGGCCAAGGCCCAGCCCCTGCTCGAACAGGGTGCCAAGCGCGTGCTGATATCCGCGCCGGGCGGCGACGACGTCGATGCCACCATCGTCTACGGCGTCAACGAAGGCCTCTTCAAGGCCGACATGACCGTCGTATCGAACGCCTCGTGCACCACCAACTGCCTGGCGCCGGTCGCCAAGATCCTGTCCGACAGCATCGGCATCAAGCAGGGCCTGATGACCACCATCCACGCCTACACCAACGACCAGGTCACCGTCGACGTCCGCCACAAGGATCTGCGCCGGGCCCGCGCCGCCGCCGCCAACATCATCCCGACCAAGACCGGCGCCGCCGCCGCCGTCGGCCTGGTGCTGCCGCAACTGAAGGGCAAGGTCGACGGTTTCGCCCTGCGCGTGCCGACCATCAACGTCTCCCTGGTCGACCTGACCTTCACCGCCGGCCGTTCTACCACCAAGGAAGAAATCAACGCCTTGATGACCGCCGCCGCCAACGGCCCGCTGAAGGGCGTGCTCGACGTTAACAACGATCCGCTGGTGTCGTCGGACTTCAACCACACCACCGTCTCCTCCACCTTCGACGCCACGCAGACCCGCGTCATCCAGGGCGAGGACGGCAGCACCCTGGTCAAGGTCCTGGCCTGGTACGACAACGAATGGGGCTATTCCTGCCGCATGCTTGATGCCGCCCGCGCCTGGATGGCCGCCAAGTAATCCAGGCTGTCGACCGCACCTGGAATCGCCGGTCGCCCGGCGATTCCAGGTTTCCCCCACCACGCCGGAGATAGACGGGCGTAGACTCGCAGCACCCCATACGGATTCCTTGTCATGGCCTACGAACTCATCTGGGAGAGTAGCGGCGTCGTCAAACGCCATTACGGCGTGCTCACCGCCGGCGATATGCTGGCTGCCACCCGACAGGTCGTCAATCACCAGCGCTTCAGCGAACTGCGCTACATCGTCAACGATTTCTCGGATGTCGAATCGGGCCGGATCGGCCTGGCCACCATTGAAGAGATCGCCGCCCTGCGCATCGGCGCCACTCTCGTCAACAGCCGCATCCTGTCGCCCTACATCGCCGCGACAGACCCCGGCCTGAGCGTCGCCCACCTGTTGATGTCGCCCGACTATCGCAACGATCACCCGACCCGGCTCTTCCCAAGCCTGCCGGCCGCCCGCGCTTGGGTGGCCGAACAATTGCACGAGACAAACGCCCGGGAGAAAAAGCCCCCCCAAACCGGTTAAGCTCCTTCATCCACGGGCGAAGCAAAGGACGACAACAACTGCCACCGAAGCGATGCCCGCGATCTTATTTATTCGCCAACTTCGACACCAAGGTACCCGTGCCCGGCTTTCAACGCCCTCTTCGTATCGCCATCAACGGCTACGGCCGGATCGGCCGCTGCTTTCTGCGCGCCCTGCATGAATCACCGCACGAGCTGCAAGTGGTCGCCATCAACGAGCCGGCCAACCTGGAAAGCATGGCCTACCTGACGCGCTTCGACTCGACGCACGGCCGCTTTTCCGGCGAGGTCGAGGTCGGTGCGGCGACCCTGATCGTCGATGGCCGGCCTATCGCCGTCAGCCACGCCCGAAAACCGGCCGAGGTCGCCTGGCGCGATCTCGACATCGAGCTGCTGATCGAGGCTTCCGGCTGCTACGGCCGCCGGGAGGAGTTGAACGAATTCCTGGCGGCCGGCTGCCCCCGTCTCCTCCTTTCGCATCCCGGCGCCAGCAGCGACGACGTCGATGCGACCGTCGTCGCCGGCATCAACCAGCACACGCTGACCGGCCGGGAGCGACTGGTATCCGCCGCCTCCTGCACGACCAACGCCATCGTCCCGCTACTCGACCTGCTCGACCGCGAGGTCGGCATCGAGCAGACCCTGCTCACCACCCTGCATTCGGTCATGAACGACCAGCCGCTGATCGACGGCTATCACCACGACGACCTGCGCCGCACCCGTTCGGCCATGCAGTCGATCATTCCGGTATCGACCGGTCTCGCCCGCGGCGTCGAGCGCCTGCTGCCGCAATTGGCCGGCAAGGTACAGGCCAAGGCCATTCGCGTCCCGACCACCAATGTATCGGCCATCGACCTGAGCATCTGCACCCGGCGGCCGGTTTCGGCCGACAGCGTCAACGCCCTGCTCGCCGAGGCCGCACGCGGCCCGCTGCGCAAGCTGGTGGCCTATTCCGAGGCGGCCCACGCCTCGATCGACTTCAATCACGACCCCCATTCGGCCATCGTCGACGGCAGCCAGACGCGAACCGCCGGGGCGCATCTGCTCAACCTCTTCGTCTGGTTCGACAACGAATGGGGTTTCGCCAACCGCATGCTGGAAGTGGCCGACCACTGGTCGCGCCTGTGGCCGGCCGACGGATTCGACCAATACAACTAAACTCAATCTCAGGAGATAACCATGAACGTCATCAAACTCACCGATCTCGATGTGTCCGGCAAGCGCATCTTCATTCGCGCCGACCTCAACGTGCCGCAGGACGAAGCCGGCAACATCACCGAGGACACTCGTATCCGCGCCTCGCTGCCGTCGATCAAGTACTGCCTGGAAAAAGGCGCCGCCGTCATGGTCACCTCGCACCTCGGCCGGCCGACCGAAGGCGAGCTGACGCCGGAAGACAGCCTGCTGCCGGTCGCCGTCCGCCTCGGCCAGATGCTGCACACCTCCGTCCGCCTGATCCAGGACTGGGTCGACGGCGGCTTCGAGATCAAGCCGGGCGAAGTTGTCCTGCTCGAAAACTGCCGCGTCAACAAGGGCGAAAAGAAAAACAACGACGAACTGGCCCAGAAAATGGCCAAGCTGTGCGACGTTTACGTCAACGATGCCTTCGGCACCGCCCACCGCGCCGAAGCGACCACCCACGGCATCGCCAAGTATGCGCCGATCGCCTGTGCCGGCATGTTGATGGGGGCTGAAATCGACGCCCTGGGCAAGGCGCTGCACGCGCCCAAGCGCCCGCTGGTCGCCATCGTCGGCGGCTCGAAGGTGTCGTCCAAGCTGACCATCCTCAAATCGCTGGCCGCCAAGGTCGACCAGTTGATCGTCGGCGGCGGTATCGCCAACACTTTCCTGCTCGCCTCCGGCAAGCGCATCGGCGATTCGCTGGCCGAAGCCGATCTGGTCAAGGAAGCGCACGCCATCATGGACATCATGAAGGCACGCGGCGCCGAAGTGCCGTTGCCGGTCGATGTCGTGGTGGCCGACGAAGTTTCGGCCCTGGCCCGCGCCAACAAGATTTCGGTGGACGATGTCGCCAGCCATGACCGCATCCTCGACGTCGGTCCGAAAACCGCCGCCCAGCTGTCGCAGATCATCGCCAACGCCGGCACCATCGTCTGGAACGGTCCAGTCGGCGTGTTCGAACTGCC
>JAJXVG010000094.1 GCA_021782315.1 Pseudomonadota bacterium
GCGAGAAGCTGCTTGAGCGTCTTCATGTCTTGTCTCCGGTTGGGGTACTGTCCGGTCAGTCTAGCCCGGTCGGTCGGGTGTGCCAAGCAACAAAAACAAAAAGGCAGCCTCGGCTGCCTTTTTCGTGGCGGTAGGCTGATCAGCGCAGGCCGGCAGCGTATTCGGCGACAGCCTTGATTTCGACGTCGGACAGCTTGCCGGCGATCATGCGCATTACTTTTGCCGGATCGTTGGCGCGCTCTTCGACGCGGAAGGATTTCAGCTGGGCTTCGGTATATTCCGGGTACTGGCCGGCCAGACGCGGGTACTGGGCAGGCAGGCCGGCGCCGGCCGGGCCGTGGCAACCGGCGCAGGCCGGAACGCCTTTCTTGAAATCGCCCTGGCGCCAGATTTTCTGGCCGAGGGCGATCTGCTTTTCATCCTTGGCGGCGGCCGGTTTTTGCTTCTGGCTGGAGAACCAGGCAGCAAGGCTCTTCATGTCCTCGTCGGAAAGCGAGGCGACCATGCCGCCCATGATCGGATTGTTGCGCTCGGCCGGCTTGTCGCCGACCGGTTTGAAATTCCTCAGCTGTTTGTAGATATATTCTTCAATCTGGCCGGCCAGGATCGGGTTGGCTGAAACCTGACTGTTGCCGTCGGCGCCGTGACAGGCGACACAAACGGTTTCGGCAATGGCCTTGCCCTTGGCAGGGTCGGCTTTTGCCGCGGCTTCTTCTGAAGCGAGGGTGGCGAAACTGGTGGCAAGAAGGATTGCCATTGCCGCTGTACGGATCATTTCGAACTCCTAGTGCGCGTTTTTGGGCGCTTTGGCCGGAACGGAGGTTACAAACCTGTTATTCTATATCAGTTCCCCGCCCTCTTGGCGGGTCTTCCGAGTTTTTTATGCCTCTGTTCCAACAGGCGGTTTTTCTTACGACCGTCGCCAATCTTCGCGATTTACCGCAAGACTCCGTCCGTGAAGTCGCCTTCGCCGGGCGCTCCAATGCGGGGAAATCGTCTGCCATCAACACCCTGGCAGGTCGCGTTCGGCTGGCTTATGTCAGCAAGACCCCGGGGCGCACGCAACATCTCAATTATTTCACGCTGAGCGCCGGTAAATATTTCGTCGATCTGCCCGGATACGGCTATGCCAAGGCACCGGAAGCGATTCGTTCCCAGTGGGAGGGGCTGATCGGTCCCTATCTCAGCAAGCGGGATCAACTGGCCGGTCTGGTGGTCATCATGGACATCCGGCGCCCGATGACAGATCTCGATTTGCGGCTGATCGACTGGTTCCGGCCGACCGGTCGACCGATTCATATTCTGCTGTCCAAGGCCGACAAGCTGAGCCGGCAGGAGCAGACGAAGGCCTTGCGTTCGGTTCGCGCCGAAGTGGCGACCTGGGGCGATGCCGATCTGTATTCGGTCCAGCTTTTTTCCAGCCTGAAGAAGACGGGGCTTGAAGAAGCGGAGGACGTCCTGGCGAACTGGCTGGAGATTGAAGCGAAGCCGAAAGAGGGCAATAAAAAACCTCCGGATAAGGGGGGTCCGGAGGCCAAAAAGCCTTAACTTGGTAAGGCGCCCGCTCAGGGAGGTGAAGCGGGAGACAGCGCGTGCCATCTGCCGACTGTGACGCGCGTCAATGCAAAAAGTTCCTTCCCGATCGAAAATTGTTCCGTGTTTTGTCGATAGAGGTTGAAAAATGGCTGTTGTAAGCGGTGGTTTTGCCGGAACCCGAATGCGCCGGATGCGGCGCGACGATTTTTCTCGTCGTTTGATGCGGGAGTCCGTACTGACGCCGGATGACTTTATTTATCCGGTTTTTGTGCTCGAAGGCGAAGGGCGCGCCGAAAAGGTTTCCTCCATGCCGGGCGTTGAGCGCCAGTCGCTGGATCTGCTCTTGAAAACGGCCGAGCGCGCGGTAAGGCTGGGCATCCCGGCTATCGCGCTGTTCCCGGTGGTCGACGCAAGTTTGAAGTCGCTGGGCGCCGAGGAGGCATATAATGCCGACGGCCTGGTGCCGCGTGTAATCAAGGCGCTGAAGCGGGAATTTCCGGCGCTCGGCGTGATTACCGACGTCGCGCTCGATCCCTATACCAGTCACGGACAGGATGGCCTGATCGACGACAGCGGCTATGTGCTCAATGACGAAACGCTGGCGGTGCTGACCCGCCAGGCGCTGTGCCATGCCGAGGCGGGGGCGGACGTGGTTGCGCCGTCGGACATGATGGATGGCCGGATCGCCCGCATTCGCGCCGACATGGAGGCGACCGGCCTGATCCATACGCGTATCCTGGCCTACTCTGCCAAGTACGCCTCGAGCTTTTATGGGCCGTTTCGCGATGCCGTCGGTTCGGCCGGCAATCTCGGCAAGGGCAACAAGCACACCTACCAGATGGACCCGGCGAATACCGACGAGGCCCTGCGCGAAGTGGCGCTCGACCTCGAAGAGGGCGCCGACATGGTTATGGTCAAACCGGGCATGCCCTATCTGGATATCGTTCGCCGCATCAAGGACGAATTCAAGGTGCCGACCTATGCCTATCAGGTCAGCGGCGAATACGCCATGCTGAAGGCTGCCGCCCAGAATGGCTGGCTGGATGAAAAGGCCTGTGTGCTGGAGAGCCTGCTCGCCTTCAAGCGGGCGGGGGCCGATGGTGTCCTGACCTATTTCGCCCTGGACGCCGCCGAGTATTTGAAGGGCTGAAAAGGCCCGGCAGCGAAGAAGGCGGCTCCCTGCCGCCTTCTTTCAGGCGCCCTGGGCTACGGATTGCGACAGGCAGGCGAAATAGAGCATGGGCCATTGCTGCGGCCATTGGGTCAGCGGTTCGCGGGTGAAGCCGCTGCGTGCATATTGCTCCCAGCGGCCCACGACGTAGCAGCGCAGCAGGTTGGCCAGGGCGCCGAAGTCGGCGTCCGGCTTCAGGTTTTCCTGCGTGGCGGCGATGCGCAGGGCCTGTTTCATGGCGGCCTCGACCTTGTCGAGCAGGGCGTTGATGCGGAGTTGCAGGCGCTCGTTTTCGTTGACCAGCGCATCGCCGATCAGGACGCGGGTCATGCCCCGGTTTTTCTGCGCGAAGCGCAGGAGCAGACCGATGATCAGTTCGACCTGCTTGAAGCCCTGGCTTTCTTCCGAGGTGATCTGGTTGATGACGCCGAACAGGCTTTGCTCGATGAATTCGATCAGGCCTTCGAACATCTGGGCCTTGCTGGCGAAGTGGCGGTAGAGCGCGGCCTCGGAACAGGCCAGCTTGGCGGCCAGGGCGGCGGTGGTGATTTTCTCGCCTTTCGGGGTTTCCAGCATGGAGGCCAGTATCTGCAATATCTGCAGGCGCCGTTCGCCCGGTTTGCTCGCCATGGTTTCCCTCCTCAGCTTTCGAATTTACTCGCGATCTTCAGTCGGTTGCAGCATGACGCCAATTGTGTTGCCGAAGTGATCTTGACGTCAACAAAGGGGGATTGACGTAAGCCAGCGCTTACCCACACCGTCTTCATGCCGAGTTTTTTAGCCGTGACGAGATTGGGCAGGCTGTCCTCGACCATGATGCAGCGGCGCGGGTTCAGGTGTTCGGCGCGGAGCAGGGCGCGAAAACCGGCTTTCATCGGCTTGGCTTGGAAGGCTACGTTTTCGACGGAATAGACGGCATCGAAGCAGGCGGCCAGGCCGGTGATGGCGAGGATGGCATCGGTGTAATGCCGCGGTGCATTGGAGAAGATGATCTTGCGGCCGGGCAGGCGTCGCAGGACATGGATCAATGGTTTGTCGAAAATCACCATGCCTTCGAGGTCGGGGAACTGATGGGTTTCCCGCAGGAAATGCCTGGGATCGGTGTCGTGGTGGCGCATCAGGCCGAGCAGTGTGGCCCCGTAGCGCCCCCAGTACTCCTGGCGGATGCGGCTGGCTTCGTGCGCGTCGACGCCGAGGTGCCGCTCGATGTACTGACGCATCGAACGGTTGATGTGCGGAAAAATGTGCGGGCTCGCGTCGTGCAGCGTGTTGTCGAGATCGAACAACCAGGTGCGAGCGACGGCAAGGCGCCCGCTGGTGTCGACCTCGCCCTGCCTGTCCACCGTTCAGTGCGACTTGATCATGGTGCCGACGCCGTGGTCGGTGAGGATTTCAAGCAGCAGCGCATGCTCGACGCGACCATCGATGATGTGCACCCCCTTGACGCCGTTGCGGGCGGCGTCGAGTGCCGAACCAATCTTGGGCAGCATGCCCCCGGACAGGGTGCCGTCGTCGACCATTTCGTCGATCTGCTTGGGTGTGATGCCGGTGATGAGATTGCCTTCCTTGTCGAGGACGCCGGGGGTGTTGGTCAATAGCACCAGTTTTTCCGCCTTGAGCACCTCCGCGATCTTGCCGGCAACGACGTCGGCATTGATGTTGTAGGTCTCGCCATCCTTGCCGACGCCGATCGGGGCGATGACCGGGATGAAGGCGCCCTTGTCGAGGTGATCGATCAGCGAGGGGTCGATCGAAGTGATTTCGCCGACCTGCCCGACGTCGATCAGGTCTCCCGGCTGGTTCTTGTTTTCCAGCATCAGCTTCTTGGCGCGGATGAAATTGCCGTCCTTGCCGGTCAGGCCGACAGCTTTGCCGCCATGTTGGTTGATCAGGTTGACGATGTCTTTGTTGACCTGGCCGCCGAGCACCATTTCGACCAATTCCATGGTTTCGGCATCGGTGACGCGCATACCCTGGATGAATTCGCCTTTTTTGCCGACCCGGCCGAGGAGGTTTTCGATTTGCGGACCGCCGCCATGGACGACGACGATGTTGAAGCCGACCAGTTCGAGCAGTACGACATCGCGCGCGAAGCAGCTTTTCAAATGCTCGTCGGTCATGGCGTTGCCACCATATTTGACGACGATGGTCTTGCCGTGGAAACGCTTGATATAGGGCAGGGCTTCGGCCAGAACGGCTGCTTTGGTGCCGGGGGACAGGTTTTCAATGTTCATCGCGGGCTCCGGGTAGGGTTGCCGCGGATTGTACAAAGAAAAAGGTCGGAATGGGGACGGTCCTGGGATGCGGTGTGCCTTTGAACGGGTCAGAGGAGAAGCCCGCCGATTTTTGGCAACATCAGGATGGCATCCCGGTTGCTCCACGAGAAGCAGCGTTGAGCCGCCGCCTGCCATGGAAGCCAAAGCGAGTCCCGGTGTTCGTCGGGGGCGGTAACGACCTCCGGGCGCTGGGCCAGTTGCAGGCCGAAAACATGTTCGATATTGTGGGTGACGCCTGCCGCATAACGGTGCCGCCATTCGCTGAAAATTTCGTAGGTGTTGCTCAGTCGCCAGTCCACGAGTTTCCCGCTGGCCGAGTCGATGCCCGTTTCTTCGAGAACCTCGCGCCGGGCCGTGTCCTGCATGGATTCGCCGTCTTCCCGGCTGCCCGTCACCGATTGCCAGAATCCGGGGTGGGCAGCTCTCTCCAGTAACAGCACGTCGAGTGCCGCGGTGTGGATGACAACCAGGACCGATAGCGGCTGTTTGGCTGGAATCATGCCTCGGCGAGCGTCGGAATGCCGCGGGCCGGGGCGTCGATCAGGACCCAGAACGGAGTCTGCGTGGCGCGCCGAGCCTCGGCGGCCGCCTGAAGGACTTCGAGCAGGGTGGCGAAATCGTCGGGGTCGGCGTTGCGCAGGCGGGCAATGCCGTTAATCAGCAGTATGTGGCCTTTCGCGGGGAGCCAGTCGGGGTCGGTCAGGCAGTCGAAAAGTGCATCGAAATTGGCGCCGTACCAGATCGGAAAACCGAATGCCGTGCCCAGTTGCCGCAGTGTTTTTTCGATATTCGATTGCTCGGCGATTTCGACGCCGAGGAGCACAAAATGTAGCTGCTTCGCTGCCTGTGCGATAGCGGTTCGCCGGGGCGCGGGAAGGAAATAAACGCCGGATGCGTCGATTTTTTTCAGCAAGGCATGGCTCATGGATATTCCCTATTCCGCGATGCGCCGAAAGGATTTGTAATGATCGTCGGTGTAATAGTATTCGGCGGGTTGTCCGGCGATGATCCGGCGGGGGCCGCGGTCGTTTCGTCCCGGGGTCCTGACCGTGTATTCGTGGTAATAGCCCCGTTCTTGAAGGGGTAGGCGCTTTTCGAAATTGCCGAAAACGATGCCATCGCGGCTGTAGGGGAAGGGGCCGCCATTCTTGATCAGCGCCAGCGTCTCCCGGGCTTCTCGCGGCAGGGCGGTGACCGCTATCCGGTCAGAGCCCGCGCCATGGTCGACCAGCAGGCCGAAAGCGCTTCCGATCGCCAACAGGGCGACGATCAGGAAGCGCATCCAGTTTTGCACGGCCGCTTAGTCCCGGTTGACTTCCACCTGCGTTTCGACCTTCTGGCGCAGGCGGATATGCAGTTCCCGCAGTTGCTTTTCATCGACGCCGGACGGTGCGTCGGTCAGCAGGCACTGGGCGCGCTGGGTCTTGGGGAAGGCGATCACGTCGCGAATCGACTCGGCGCCGGTCATCATGGTGACGATGCGATCGAGGCCGAAAGCCAGGCCGCCGTGCGGCGGGGCCCCGTATTTCAGCGCGTCGAGCAGGAAGCCGAACTTGGCCTGCTGCTCTTCGGAGCCGATGTTGAGCGCGGTGAACACCTTTTCCTGCACGTCCGCCCGGTGAATACGCACCGAGCCGCCGCCCAGTTCCCAGCCGTTCAGCGCCAGATCGTAGGCCTTGGCCAGGCACTTTCCGGGATCGCTGACCAGCAGGTCGAGATGCTCGTCCTTGGGGCTGGTGAACGGATGGTGGCAGGCCGTCCAGCGCTTCGACTCCTCGTCGTATTCGAACATCGGGAAATCGATGACCCACAGCGGCGCCCACTTGGCGCCGGTGACGAAGCCCTTTTCGTGACCGATCTTGATGCGCAGGGCGCCCAGCGCGTCATTGACGATCTTGGCCTTGTCGGCGCCGAAGAAGATCAGGTCGCCGGACTGGGCGCCGGTGCGTTCGATGACTGCCTTGAGCGACGCTTCGGAGAGATTCTTGACGATGGGCGACTGCAGGCCGGTTTCGTTGATCTGACTGGCGTCGTTGACCTTGATGTAGGCCAAACCCTTGGCGCCGTAGATGGCGACGAACTGGGTATAGGCATCGATCTCGCCGCGGGTCAGCGTGGCGCCGCCGGGGACGCGCATGGCGGCAATGCGGCCGCCCTCGCTGTTGGCGACGCCAGCGAAGACCTTGAAGGCGACATCCTTGAAGGCATCGGTGACCTCGGTCAGTTCGAGCGTGACGCGCAGATCGGGCTTGTCGGAGCCGAAGCGATGCATGGCTTCGGCATAGGTCATGCGCGGGAAGTCCGGCAGGTCGACGTCGATCGCCTCCTTGAACACGGTGCGGATCAGCTTTTCCATCAGGGCGGTGATCTCGGCCTCGCTCATGAAGGAGGTCTCGATATCGACCTGGGTGAATTCCGGCTGGCGGTCGGCGCGCAGGTCTTCGTCGCGGAAACACTTGGTGATCTGGTAGTAGCGGTCGTAGCCGGCGACCATCAGTAACTGTTTGAAGAGCTGCGGCGACTGGGGCAGGGCGAAGAACTGACCGGGATGGACGCGCGACGGTACGAGATAGTCGCGGGCGCCTTCCGGGGTCGATTTGGTCAGCATCGGCGTTTCGATGTCGATGAAGCCGTTGTCGTCCAAGAAGCGGCGGAAGGCACGGGCGGTCTTGTAGCGCAGCATCAGGTTGTTCTGCATCTGCGGGCGACGCAGGTCGATGACGCGATGCAGCAGACGAACGTTTTCCGACAGATTGTCCTCGTCGAGCTGGAAGGGCGGCGTTACGGAGGGGTTGAGAACCTCGATCTCGTGGCAGAGGATTTCGATCTCGCCCGAGGCCAGGTTGGCGTTGGTCGTGCCGGCCGGCCGTGGACGAACCTTGCCGGTGATTTTCAGACAGAACTCGTTGCGCACCGATTCGGCAATGGCGAAGGTGCTCGCCCGGTCGGGGTCGCAAACGATCTGGGCCAGCCCTTCGCGGTCACGCAGATCGATGAAGATGACGCCGCCGTGGTCGCGTCGACGATGTGCCCAGCCGCACAGGGTGACGATCTGGCCGTCGAGGGAGGCGTTTAGTTGTCCGCAGTAATGGGTGCGCATGGAACTTTCCGGTTGATTCAGGTGTTGGTAACGACTCTGGGGTGCGGCTGAGGCGCCACGACACCCATCGATATGATGTATTTGAGGGCTTCGTCCACGCTCATTTCAAGTTCGACGATATCCTTGGCCGGCAACATCAGGAAGAAACCCGAGGTCGGATTGGGGGTCGTCGGTACATAAACGCTGACGTGTTCGCCGTCGAGGTGGTTGACGATATCGCCACCCGGCTGGCCGGTCTGAAAGGCGATGGTCCAACTGCCCTGATGCGGATAGCGAACGAGCAGTGCTTTGCGAAAGGCGTTGCCGTTGGGTGAAAACAATGTGTCGGAAACTTGTTTGACGCTGTTGTAAACCGAGTTCACCACCGGGATGCGGGCCAGTATTTTTTCCGACCAGGTGACCAGCTTTTGCCCGATGAAATTGGTGGCGAGCAGACCGGTGAGCAGGATCATGCCCAGGGTCAGCACGGCCCCGGCGCCCGGGACGGAGAAGCCCACCAGATGTTCCGGGTTCATGTTCACGGGCAGCAGGCGCAGGGACTGGTCGAGCGTGCTGATGATCATCGACAGCACCCAGCCGGTGATGACCAGCGGGACCCAGATGAGCAGTCCCGTGATGAAATAGCGTTTGATCAGTTGGCCACGCACGATGAGCAGCTTCCTTCCCCGGTTTGGCAGGGAGGCGCAGCGTCGGCTTTCTTGCCGCCGCCCTTGAAATCGGTGGCATACCAGCCACTACCCTTGAGCTGGAAACCGGCGGCGGAAAGCTGCTTGCAATAGCTCTCCTTGCCGCATTCCGGGCAGGTGGTGAGCTGCGGATCACTCATCTTTTGCAGATGTTCTTTCCGGTAACCGCAGGATTCACAGCGATATTCGTAAATCGGCACGGGAGTCCTCCAAAACCTTGAATTATAACCGAGAGTCTTGGTTGGCTACATTGGGTCGACTAGCGGTATTTCAAGAGATCGAACTCAGGTAGCCGTGCGTGATCTGCGCTCCCCAGAACAGCGCGATGCCGCCGGCGGCGGCCAGGTAGGGGCCGAATGGAATCGGAATGTTCCTGCCGCGGCGGCAGGCCACGATCAGCGTGATGCCGACGATGGCTCCGACCACCGACGAAAGCAGGATGATCGCCGGCAACATTTGCCAGCCGAGCCAGGCACCCAATGCGGCGAGAAGCTTGAAATCGCCGTAACCCATCCCTTCCTTGCCGGTCGCCAGCTTGAACAGCCAGAACACGCTCCACAGCGCCAGATAGCCGAGCATGGCGCCGACAACCGCGGAAGGGAGGTCGGTGTATGTTGTCCAGAGATTGAAGCCAAGGCCGAGCCAGAGCAGGGGCAGGGTGATGGAATCGGGCAGCAGTTGGGTATCGAGATCGATGGCCGAGAGCGCGATCAGGGCCCAGATCAGAACGAGGGCGCCGAGGGTCTGTAGCGTCGGGCCGAAGTGCCAGGCGGCGTATGCCGAGAGCAGGCCGGTAAGGGCCTCGACGATGGGGTAGCGGGGCGATATGCGGGCGCCGCAGCCGGCGCACTTCCCCTTGAGGATCAGCAGGTAGCTGAGGAGAGGAATGTTTTCCAGTGCCGTGATGCGGTGTCCGCAAGTCGGGCACCGCGAGCGCGGTTTGGCCAGGGACAGTGCCTCGCCGGGGGGGGGCATTTCTCCCCTTAGTTCGGCGCACTGCGTCTGCCATTCACGCTCCATCATTTTGGGCAGGCGGTGAATGACCACGTTGAGAAAACTGCCGACGCACAGGCCGAGCAGCCCCACAACGGCGGCCAGGCCGCCCGGTGATTCCGGCAGCATCAGACGACGGAGCCGAGTTTGAAGATCGGCAGGTACATGGCGATTACCATGCCGCCGATCAGGACACCGAGAACCACCATGATCAAGGGTTCCATCAAACTGGACATGGCCTCGACGGCGTCGTCGACCTCGGCTTCGAAGAAATCGGCGACCTTGCCCAGCATGGAGTCGAGGGCGCCCGATTCCTCGCCGATAGAGACCATCTGGGTCACCATATTGGGGAACAGGTTGACGTTTTGCATGGCCGTGGTCAGATTGGTGCCGGTCGACACTTCACTCTGAATCTGTCGCGTGGCTACCTTGTACACGTGGTTGCCGGCGGCGCCGCCAACGGAGTCCAGGGCTTCGACCAGCGGCACGCCGGCGGCGAACATGGTCGCCAGGGTCCGGGTCCAGCGGGCAATGACCGATTTGCGAACGATGTCGCCGAAAATGGGCAGGCGCAGGAGCAGGCGGTCCATGGTCATCTGAACCTTCTCGGAGCGCCTCCAGCTTTCGAGAAAGCCATACAGGCCGAGGCCGATTGCCCCGAAGATGGCCCACCAGTAGGTGACAAAGAAATCCGAAATGGCAATGACCAGCAAGGTCAGGGCGGGCAGGTCGGCGCCGAAGCTCTTGAAAACATCCTTGAAGGCCGGGATGACGAAGATCATGATGACGGCGGTGATGATGAAGGCGACGACGATGACCGCGATCGGGTAGAACAGCGCCGCTTTTATCTTGCCCTTGATGGCCAGGATCTTTTCCTTGTAGGTGGCCAGGCGGTCAAGCAGCGTATCGAGAATGCCGGCCTGTTCGCCGGCGGCGACCAGGTTGCAGTAAAGCGCATCGAATTGCAGGGGGAATTTGCGAAAGGCCTGGGACAACGAACTGCCGGTTTCGACATCAGACTTGATGTCGAGCAGCAGTCTTCCGACGGCGGGGTTGGAATGGCCGCGACCGACGATGTCGAAGGATTGCAGCAAGGGAACGCCGGATTTCATCATGGTGGCAAGTTGTCGCGTGAATAGGGCGATGTCCTTGTCGGTGATCTTGCCGCCGCTTTTGAATCGGACCTTCTTGACCTTTGCATTGCTGATGCCTTGGCGACGGAGCGTGGTCTGCACGACGGATTCGCTGGCGGCGCGGATTTCGCCGCGGACCGATTTCCCATCCTTGTTCCTGCCTTCCCATAGAAAGGCGCTTTCCTTGACTGCCGAGGCTTTAGATCGGGCGGCGGTAGCCATGTTTTTCCCTTTTCTTCATTAGGCGTTGGTTGTGCTCAATACTTCGTCAAGCGACGTCATGCCTTGCTTCACTTTCAATAATCCGGATTCACGCAAGTCCTTGACGCCTTCCACCTTGGCCTGAACGGCCAGATCAAGAGCCGAGGCGCCGCTCATGATAAGGCGCTGCATGGCTTCGGAGATCGGCATGACCTGATAGATGCCGACCCGTCCCTTGTAGCCCGTTCCCTTGCAGCGGTCGCAACTGCCCGGGCCGAACAGGGTCCAGGAGCCATCCAGGTCCTCGGCCTTGTAGCCGGCATCGAGCAGGGCTTGCTCGGGTACGGTGATCTGCTTCTTGCACGTACACAGGCGGCGGGCCAGGCGCTGGGCGGTGATCAGCAGTACGCTGGAGGCAATGTTGAACATGGGAACGCCCATGTTCATCAGACGGGTTAGCGTTTGCGGCGCATCGTTGGTGTGCAGGGTGGACAGTACCAAGTGGCCGGTCTGGGCGGCCTTGATCGATATTTCGGCCGTTTCGAGATCGCGGATCTCGCCCACCATGATGATATCCGGGTCCTGCCGCAGAAAGGCTTTCAGGGCAACCGGAAAGGTCAGGCCGGCGCGATCGTCGACATTGACCTGATTGATGCCGGCCAGGTTGATTTCGGCCGGATCTTCCGCGGTCGAGATGTTGATGCCATCCTTGTTCAGGATGTTCAGGCAGGTGTAGAGCGATACGGTCTTTCCGGAGCCGGTCGGTCCGGTGACCAGAATCATGCCATAGGGGCGGCTGATGGCGTCCATCAGCAGGGCCTTTTGCTCCGGTTCGTAGCCCAGCGCCTCGATCCCCAGCGTTGCCGAACTGGGATCGAGAATTCGCATGACGATCTTTTCGCCCTGCAAGGTCGGCAGGGTGCTGACCCGAAAATCGATGGCGCGGGTTTTCGACAGAACCAGTCGCATCCGGCCGTCCTGCGGTACCCGTTTTTCGGCGATGTTCAAGCGGGAAATAACCTTGATGCGCGAGGCGATTTTTTCCTTGATGGCCAGCGGCGGCGTGGCGATTTCGCGGAGGACGCCGTCGACGCGGTAGCGGATGCGGTAGAACTTCTCGTAGGGCTCGAAATGGATGTCCGAAGCGCCGCGGCGGATGGCGTCGAGCAGCATTTTCTGAATG
>JAJXVG010000095.1 GCA_021782315.1 Pseudomonadota bacterium
GTCGGCTTCAGCAAAAAGGAGATCGCCGAGGCCCAGGCGCAATGGGCGGCGGGCGATGCCCGCTTCGGCCCGGTCGGCGACGGGCAGGCGCCGCGCCTGCAGCCGCCGCCCCTGCCCTGGCGCGATTACTGAGGCCTTGATTCGGCCAGTGCCGCCAGCCAGGCCTCGTAACCCCCCTTGAGCGGTTTGACCGACAGGTAGCCCGCCTTGCGCAGGGCACGTGCCGCCTGCACCGCGCCGGCATCTTCGGGGCAGGCGCACAGGGTCACGATCGGCCGCTCCTTGGGCCAATCGCCGACGGCGGCCGGCAGAAAATCGTGTTCGGCTACCCGCGCCCCCGGGATCGGGCCGGTTTCGGCGATCATGGTCGCGCCGCGCAGGTCGAGCACCAGGGGCGGCGTTTCGCTGCCCATTGCCGCCAGCAGTTCGTCCGGGGTGATGTGCGGCACGGCGCAGAATTTCCGGAAGCGGTATTTCTGCCACAGTTTCCAGCCCAGCCAGGTGGCAGCCAAAACCAGGATCAGGACGAGGGCCTGGGCGGCATGCCGCTCAAGGCCGGCGATGGCTGTTTGTACCGCGTCCTGCAGCAGCCAGCCGGCGCCGATCGCCAGGCCGGCCCACAGAGTGGCCCCGCCCCCGGCGGCCAGCAGGAATCCCGTTCGGCCCATGCGCAGCGCGCCGGCGATTGGCGGCGCCACCGTCGAGAAGCCGGGGATGAACTTGGCGATTAGCAGTGACCAAACGCCCCAGCGGATAAACCGGGCTTCGGTCTGGCTGACGCAGGACGAAGGGTTGATAGACAGTTTGCACAGGCCGGCCAGCACCCGGTAACCGAAGGCCTTGCCCGACTGGTACCAGAGCCAGTCGGCAATGACCGAGGCGACAACGGCGGCGGCCAGCAGCCTCCCCAGGCTGCCCGGGCTTGCCGCCAGGCTGCCGGCCAAGAGCAGGGTGGGGACGGCCGGCACCGGGAGTCCGAGTTGCTGGAGCAGGACGTTCACGAAAACCAGGGTGACCGCATCCTGCCGCAATGTCAGGTTGATCTGGGCAATATCCATGGTCTCGTTCAGTCCGGGTTTTGGCGGCGCCGGCCGGCGAGATTCGATTGTCTGGCTGCAAGCATGGAATTCCTTGGCAAGGTGATCGGGGCTTGTCTCAGCCTGTCCGCATGTTGCCACAGCCCGCTCGGCAATGAAATCGCCCTTTCGTGCGTCCTGCGTCCATGGAGAGCAAAATTTACCGCTGGCGGATCAACGCTCTTCGGTTACATTCAGTCACAATATGGCGGCTTTGCGATCGAGAATTCGCTACTAAAATTCGACGCCCCTTTTGCCACGAAAACAGAGAAAGTCAGGACGCCCAGGGATGTGGATTGTTCGAATCGCTTTGCAGCGCCCCTACACGTTCATCGTGATGGCGATCATCATCCTGCTGGCGACACCGCTGGCCCTGTTGCGCACGCCGGTCGACGTGCTCCCCGAAATCAATATTCCGGTGATCAGCGTCATCTGGAGCTACAACGGCCTGTCCGCCCAGCAAATGGGCGATCGCGTCACGCAGATGCACGAACGGGCGCTGACCACCACGGTCAACGATATCGAGCATCTCGAATCGCAGTCGCTGGCCGGCGTCTCGGTGATCAAGATTTTCTTCCAGCCGAACGTCAATATCCAGATGGCCATTGCGCAGGTGGTCGCCGTCTCGCAAGCCATCACCCGCCAGATGCCGCCCGGCATCACGCCGCCGCTGATCATCAAGTACACCGCCTCGAGCATTCCGGTCATCCAGATCGGCATATCGAGCAAGGAATTGGCCGAGCAGGAACTGTTCGACACCGGGGTCAATGTCGTTCGTCCTCAGTTGGTGACCATCCCCGGGGTGGCGATGCCCTACCCTTATGGCGGCAAGATGCGCCTGATTTCGGTGGACATCGATCCACAGGCCTTGCTGGCCAAGGGGCTGACCTCGACCGACATCATCAACGCGGTCAATACGCAGAACCTGACGCTGCCTTCCGGAACTGCCAAGATCGGCGATACCGAGTTCAGCGTGACGACCAACGCCTCGCCGCCCACCATCGACGGCCTGAACAACATACCGGTCCGGACGATCGGCGGCGCGACGACCTTCCTGCGCGATGTTGCCCACGTCCGCGACGGATTCTCGCCGCAAACCAACATCGTGCGTCAGAACGGACAGCGCGGTGTTCTCCTTTCCGCGCTGAAAAACGGCGGCGCCTCGACGCTGGATGTCGTCGACGACATCAAGGCGAAAATGCCGGCCATCATCGCCTCGCTACCCAAAGGGATCGCCGTCGGCCTGCTCTTCGACCAGTCGCTATTCGTCAAGGCCGCGGTCGAAGGAGTCATACACGAAGCGCTGATCGCCGCGCTGCTGACCGCCGTCATGCTGCTCCTTTTTCTCGGCAACTGGCGGATCACTTCGATCATCGCGGTGTCGATCCCGCTGTCGATCTTTTCGTCGGTGGTCCTGCTCCACGTCATCGGCGAAACGATCAATATCATGACCCTGGGTGGCCTGGCCCTGGCGGTGGGCATCCTGGTCGACGACGCGACGGTGACCATCGAGAACATCGAGCGCCACCTGCACATGGGCTCCGAACTGTATACGGCGATTCTCGATGGGGCAGGCGAAATCGCCGTGCCTGCCTTCGTCTCCACCTTGTGCATCTGCATTGTCTTCCTGCCGATGTTCTTCCTCGAAGGCGTTGCGCGCTACCTGTTCGTGCCGCTGGCCGAAGCGGTCGTCTTCGCCATGCTGGCTTCCTATGTTCTTTCCCGCACCCTGGTGCCGACCCTCGCCTTGATGCTGATGGGACATCAGGGTCGGGCAGGGCGGATATCGATCTGGATCGACGGCGTCCACCAGGTGTTCAACCGGAAATTCGAAAAACTGCGCAGTAACTACGTGCTGCTGCTCAGCCACCTGCTGACACACCGGCCGGCCTTCATCGCCGGTTTCCTGGCTTTCTGCCTGCTCTCCTGCGGTCTCTACACTTTGCTTGGCCGCAACCTCTTTCCGATGGTGGATACCGGCCAGATCAAATTGCACATGCGGGCGCCGACCGGTACCCGCATCGAGCGGACGGCCGTCATCGCCGACGAAGTCGAGGCGGTCATTCGCGAAGTGATTCCGGCCGACGAACTGAATACCATTCTCGACAATATCGGCCTGCCCTACAGCGGGATCAATCTGTCCTACAGCAACTCGGGAACGATCGGCACATTCGATGCCGATCTCCTGATTTCGCTCAAGCCGGGCCATCAACCCAGCGAAAAGTATATCGAGCAGTTGCCGGGTCGCCTGCGCAAGGATTTTCCCGGCATAGAGTTCTTCTTCCAGCCGGCCGACATCGTCACCCAGATTCTGAATTTCGGCATTCCGGCCTCGATCGACGTCCAGATCAGCGGCAGCAATTACGTCGGTAACGAACAAATCGCCGGCGAACTGGTGAGCAAGATCAATGCCGTCCATGGCGCGACGGACGTCCATATCCACCAGCGTCTGGACGGCCCGTCGATTGCCCTGAACATGGACCGGGCGCGTCTGCAGAACATCGGCCTGGCTCCCAGCGATGTCGCTCAGAACCTGCTCCTTCCCCTGTCCGGCAGTTCGCAGACTTCGCCGTCTTTCTGGCTCAATGGCGGAAACAGCGTGGTGTACAACCTGCAGGCGCAAACGCCTCAATACAAGATATCTTCGATGGACGATCTCCTGCACCTGCCGGTTGGCACACCGGGCAGCGCGGCGATGAAGGGCAATGCGCCACCGCAACTGCTGGGCAATCTGGTCAGCGCCTCGCCATCCCGCGAATACGCCATCCTGAGCCGCTACAACATCCAGCCCTCGATCAATATCTACGTCAATGTCCGCGGCCGCGACCTCGGCTCGGTGGCCAGGGAAATCCGCCAGATCGTCGCCGACGCCAAGCCGGACCTGCCGCGTGGCAGCAGCATCACCATGCGCGGCCAGGTCCAGACCATGGAGTCCTCCTATATCGGCCTGGGTATCGGCATCCTCGGCGCCATCGTCCTGGTCTATCTGCTCATCGTCATCAATTTCCAGTCCTGGCTCGATCCCTTCATCATCATCAGCGCACTGCCGGCGGCGCTGGCCGGTATCGCCTGGATGCTGGTCGTCTCCGGCACCGATCTCAGCGTTCCCGCCCTGACCGGGGCCATCATGACCATGGGCGTCGCCACGGCGAACAGCATCCTGGTCGTCGCCTTCGCCCGTCAGCGCATGAACGAGGGGCTGCCGCCCCTGTCCGCTGCGCTCGAAGCGGGGGCGACCCGTCTGCGTCCGGTGGTGATGACCGCCCTGGCCATGATCATCGGCATGGTGCCGATGGCCATCGGTATCGGCGACGGCTCCGAGCAGAATGCGCCACTCGGGCGTGCCGTGATCGGCGGCCTCTTATTCGCCACGGTATCGACGGTGCTGTTCGTCCCCGTGGTCTTCGCCTCCTTCCACCTCTGGCTGGCGAAACGTCAGGGACCTGCCGTGCCGCTTGCATCTCCCGCTCAGGATCATCCCCAATGACCGAAAAACGCCACGCCCACCAGGGGCTACCTGATCTCAAGCTGCTCGACCCAGAGCATCACAGAACGCGAGGCTCCGTCGTCCGTGCCGCGCGTCTGGCCACCCTGATCGTCGTCGTCCTGCTCCTGCTCGGCCTGGGTCGGACGCTGTTCGTCCGATGGTCCGAAAGTCATGTCCTGGAGGCGAGGGCCGCTGAAAATGCGGTCCTGCACGTCCGGGTCACCCGGCCGCGGGGCGAACAGGGTGACGGCCGCCTGACGCTCCCCGGTACCCTGCAGGGTATCGACGAGGCTCAGATCTATGCCCGCAGTTCGGGCTACGTCAAGCAGTGGCTGAAGGACATCGGAGCCAATGTCAAAAAAGGCGAATTGCTGGCGACGCTCGACATCCCCGAAGTCAACCGGCAGGTCGAGGAGGCGACGGCAAACTATCAATTGGCGAAGACCGCCTACGAGCGGTGGTCCCTGCTACGCACGGAGGATGCGGTTTCACAGCAGGAACTGGACGAAAAAACGGGCACCTATCGCCAGAGTGAAGCCGTCTTGCAGCGCCTGCGTCAGCAATTGGCATTCGGTCAGGTGGTGGCGCCCTTCGACGGGACGGTGACCCGTCGCAACGTGAATATCGGCGACCTCGTCAATGCCGGCTATGGCGGCAGCGCCCAGGCTCTGTTCAGCATGGCCCAGACCGATCGCCTGCATGTCTATGCCTACGTGCCACAGGACCGTGCGGCACAGGTGCGGGTCGGTGACAGCGTGGATATCCTGCAGGCAGGTGCGCCGGACAAACCGGTCAAGGCGCGCATCGCCCGGAGCGCCAATGCGATCGACCTGAGTTCGCGTACCCTGCAGATCGATATCGAGGTGTCGAATCCGCAGCACACCCTGCTGCCCGGCGCCTACGTCGAAGTGGCGCTGCAGTTGAGGGCCGGCCAGACACTGGTGTTGCCTACCAATACCCTGCTCTTCGGTGCGAACGGCACCCAGGTGGCGCTGGTCCGGGACGGCAAGGTGCTCAGGCAGAACGTCACCGTCGGAACCGATTTCGGCAAGACGGTGGAGATCAGGAGCGGGATTGCCCGCGACGATCTGGTCATCGTCAATCCGCCCGATGCCATCGCCCCGGGGCAAGCTGTCGCCGTCGAGGTCGATAGCGTTTCGCCGGCGGGCTCGGCGCCAGCGAAGCCGGTCAAATGAGCCGGCGTCCGGCAACCCTGACAGTTCTGCTGGCCCTGCTGCTGGCCGCCTGTTCGCCGCTCGGCCCCGATTATGCGCGCCCGGCGATCGACATGCCGACGGACTGGAAGCCAGCGGATGGCGCCGCTGCCATCCAATGGCAAGCGGCGCAACCGGCCGACGATCTGCCGAAGGACGATTGGTGGACGGTCTTCGGTGACGCGCAGCTCGACCAACTGGAAGGCCGGAGCCTGCAGGAGAATCCCTCTTTGCAGCTGGCATTGGCCCGGCTCGATCAGGCGCTGGCACAGAGTGGCGTGCATGCCGCAGCCCTCTTGCCGACGGCGCAGCTTGGCGCCGTCGGAGCGCAAACCCGCAGCTCGGCCAATCGGCCATTGGCAAATTACGACATACCCAATTCCAGCACCATACAAAACGATTTTCGGCCGCTGCTTTCGGTCAGCTATGAATTCGACTGGTTGGGAAAAATTAGGCGCGATGTCGAGAGTGCCAGGGCCAGCGCCGAGCAGGCAGGGGCCGACCGGGAAAATGTACGTCTGGTGCTGACCGCGCAAGTCGCCAGCACCTATTTCCTGTTACGCCAGTTCGACGAGGAGATGGCCGCCCTGGCCGAGTCGATCGCTTCCCAGGCAAAGGTTCTCGACCTGATCGGCAAGCGTTATGCCCAGGGGGCGGCGGGAGAGGCCGACCTCGCCCAGCAGAGGGCACTGCTCGAATCGAGCCGGGCACAACAGGCATTGCTCAAGGCCCAGCGCAGTCGCCAGGAAAATGCCCTGGCGACCCTGTGCGGAATGCCGGCGGCGAATTTTCATCTGCCGCCCGGTAAATTGCCGCCATCCTTGCCGAGTATACCGCTCGTCGTGCCGAGTCGCCTGCTCGAGCGCCGGCCGGACATCGCCTCGGCCGAGCGGGCGATGGCCGCGGCCAACGCCCAGATCGGCGTCGCCCGGGCCGCCTATTTCCCGTCGCTGATGTTGTCGCCGACCTATGGGGGCTACGAATCCAACCGGCTCGCCAATCTGCTGGCGGCGCCGTCGGTGATCTGGTCCTTCGGCCTGGCGGCGACGCAAACCCTGTTCGATGGCGGGCGCATCGCCGCCGGTGTCGATTTTGCCAGGGCCGCCTATGCCGGTACGGTGGCGAATTATCGCCAGTCGGTGCTGACCGCCATCCAGGAGTCACAGGACGCGATGGACAGCCTGCGCGAATTGTCCGTTGCCCGGGAGCGCCAGGACGAAGCCGTTGGCCAGCAATCGAAGGCCTACCGGATCAGCCTGGTTCGCTACCGTGAGGGGCTGGACAATGCCTTGACGCTGGCGGTAGCCCAGCAGAACCAGTTGGCGGCAACGCGTATCCTGTCGCAAATAGAGGGGAGTCGCTTCGTTTCGGCGGTGGGATTAATCAAGGCGCTGGGCGGCGGCTGGCATGGCCGGAAGGAGCCGGCCATCGAGTGAGGCCGGTGCCTGGAGGCAAATTCAAGAAGCCCGCTCGCTGAGGGCGAGCAGGCATTTGACCAGGTGCGTTGCACCGTCGTGGTTTCCGGTGTCTGGCAGCAACTCGCTCAGGTCGGCACCGAGCACCCGGCAGTTCCTGGCCAGCCAGTTGCAGCAGGCGATAAGGCTTTCGGGGCTCATTCCGCCGGGTTCCGGGCAGCAGACGTCGGGCATGCGGGCCAGGTCGAGGACGTCGGCATCGATGCTCACGTACAATGGTTTGCCTCGCAGGAACGCGAATGCGCTATCGAAATCTTCGTTGCTCAGGGCCAGCGAAGTGAAACCCCGTGGCAGCGGAATGGGCAGGCGCGCCATCAGGCTGCGGCCGCCGATATTGACCACCTGCTCGGCCCAGTTTTCCTGAAGGATCAGTCCGACGAATCCGCCGTTATGCACCAGATCCCCCGTCGGGCAGTTCCGACCGAGGTCCAGGTGGGCGTCGAAATAGACATAGACGGGCAATTCGTCGCTGGCGCTGACCAGACCGAGCAGGGCGCTGCAACTGGCCGTGTGATCGCATGCGATGAGCAGCGGAATGCCGTCGCCGAGGACGATGTCCCTCGTCACCTGGCTGATCGCGTGCAGGGCTTCGCCGGGGGAGAGGGCTTGCACTGAACCGAGATCGCAGGCATCCGGCGTTTGGCTGATCAGGGTTCCGGCCTTGGCGCGAACGTATATGGCGATACCCGCATTGGGCGTGCCGTATCGACGCGATATCTCGAGGTCGCAGCCAAGGAAGACCCGGCGACCCTGTTGAGACGGAGGCTTCGGTTTCGCCGAGCTTCGCGGTGCCTCGCTAGCGTGTCTTTCTTCGGGAAAATTCATAGTGGGATTGATCGCTGGGCAAAACGAGCCGTCGGGGCGAGCCTGAACTGCCGCACGCGATACCGCTCCATATTTGTCCGGGGAATCTACCATGGAAATTAATTTGTCTGGAAATGTGCAGTATTTCTCATCTATTGACGGGGTGTGCAGTGCACAATCGGCCTAACTCCCTATTTTTCGGAATCTGGCATGAATTCCTCCGCGATACCGTATGAACGCCTGGGCATCGGACGGCTCATTCTGGTCGCCCTTTTTCTCTGTGTCGGACTGGGTTACCTGGTCTGGCGCTACCAGACCCTCGGACAGCAATCGCTGCTTTTTTCCTGGCTGCTCTACCTGGCAGAGATTTATGGTTACCTGACGGCGGCCCTGCACCTGTTCATGACGGCACGCCTGACGGTCAGGACACCGCCGGAGCCTGCCCGGGGCTATAGCGTCGATGTCCTGATTCCAACGTACAACGAGGACGTCGAATTGGTTCGCAAGACCGTTCTCGCCGCGGTGAATATGGATTATCCCCACATCACCTGGCTCCTCGACGATGGCGACCGAGCGGAAATGCGTCGCATGGCGGAAGACTTGGGAATTCGCTACTTGACCCGTGCCGAGAACAGTCATGCGAAAGCCGGCAATCTCAACAACGCCCTGCAGCATTGCACTGGTGAACTGATCGCCCTCTTCGATGCCGATCATGCGCCGCAGCGTCGATTTTTGCTGCGGACCATCGGCTACTTCAACGACGCCGATGTTGCATTCGTCCAGACGCCGCAGGAATTCTTCAATCTCGATTCCTATCAGCACCGCCTGAAAATCAAGGGCAAGCGCCTATGGACCGAGCAATCACTGTTTTTCAAGGTGATCCAGCGCGGCAAGGACTACTGGAATGCAGCCTTCTTCTGCGGTTGCTCGGCTGTCATCCGGCGCAGCGCCCTCGACAGGATAGGCGGTTTTGCCACGGAGACCATTACCGAAGACCTGCATACTTCGCTCAAGTTGCACAAGGCGGGGTACAAGTCTGTCTATCACGATGAATCGCTGGCTTTCGGAATCGCGCCGGGAAACATCGCACCCTTTCTAAAACAGCGCGTTCGCTGGGGGCAGGGGGCAATGCAGGTGCTGCGCAGCGAGAACATCTTCTTCACGCGCAAGCTTAGCCTGGCGCAAAAACTCAACTACCTGGCCTCGACCATGACCTATTTCGACGGCTGGCAAAAGGGCATCTTCTATATTGGTCCGGCTTTTGTGCTGATAACCGGCATTTTGCCCATTGAGGCGGATGGCATGACCTTTCTCGCCTATTTCCTGCCCTATTACCTGCTCAGCATGTTGGTTTTCGAAGAAATGAGCCGGGGTTACGGGAAGACCTTCTATATCGAGCAGTATAACTTCGCCCGCTTTGCCGCCTTCGCATGGGCAACTCTCGGTCTGTTCAGAAGGAACCTGAAATTTGCGGTAACCGATAAGGGCATGACGAAAAGCCAGGAAAGCACCCGCCTGTTTCTTCCCCAGTTTGTCATCCTGGTTTTCAATACGCTCGCCATCCCCATCGGTATTTTCGCCACCAACAGGCATTCGGGCTTGCCCACCGATGCTTTCGTCTTCAACACGCTATGGGCCACGGTCAATCTGATCATCGGCATTACCGCTTTCGGCTTTACGAAAAAAATCGAGCACCATCTGCGCAACGAATACCGTTTTCCGATTCCGTTACCGCTTTATGTCGATGCCGATGATGGCAAGAGGCAAATGCTGACCATCGACAACATCTCCTCCAACGGTTTGAGGATATACGGCAACCTGCCAAAGGCCGTGACGATCGGTGCGATCATTTGCGGCCGCATCCAACTCCCGGCTCTGGAAATTCCGATTCGGGCGCAGGTTTCATCCTTTGAAATCGGTCGCTCCGAGCGTGGCGATTTCGTCAAGGCGGTGGGCTGCAAGCTGGTCTGGGAAAACCAGCGGGAGCACGATAGTCTGGACACATTCCTGTATGGTTCCGACCTGCAATGGCGCCTTCTCGAACTGGAGGAAAAATCGCCGACTCCGTTCGACTGGATATCGACCATTGGCAAGAAGCGGCAGGTCTTGCTGCAACGGGACGAAAACTGGGCGACCTGCGAGGTCGTGTCGTTCAGTAACGAGGTCAAGATGGCCGGCCTGGTTCCAATGGCCAGATGGCAAGCGACACCCGATCGAATCCTGACCTTTACCAATATCAACCCGGGGGCACCGATCGTCTTGATCCTCCATACCCGGACGGCAAGGCGAAAATTGCACCTGATCGCGCTCTCGAGTCGATGTATTGAGCTATCTTCGGGCAATATCTATGTTTCAGAAGTTACCGCGGTATCCGATTCGGAAAACAAAACACATGAACAAACACATCTACATCAGGATGGCCAGTCTGGCCCTGTTGTCAGTGCCCCTGCCGAGTTTGGCGGACGCGCTCTATCTGGCCGGCTCGGAGCTTTCAGCCCACAACAGCTACAGCTACCTTGGCAGCATTGGAACGATCGGTGCGCCAACCCTGCAGAACGGTCTGGCCTATCGCCTGTGGGCCGATCACGTGACCTACCAGTACCTGAGCGGTTCGACGAACCACCGCGTCAGCGCAGACGGCCTTGAGGCGGGTTTGGGGAGGCTTTTCTCCGTCGGCGATGTGCAGGCTTCGGTTTTCCTGAGCGCAACTGTTCGCGATACGAACATTTCGCCCGCCGACAGTTCGAATGCCATGGCGGGGACTAAGTTGGACGCCATGCTCTCCGGCGACCTGACGATTCCAATCATGCCGACGCTGATGTCCAATATCGGCTACAGCTACTCACCGGCCAACGATGCCTATTGGCTTCGCTTGAGGCTGGCCAGGGACATGGGTTCCTATTGGCTCGGCCCGGAAGTGGCCACCTTCGGCGACAATACCTATGCGGTGAGTCAACTCGGCCTGGCTGTTACCAAGATACGCCTGGGCAGTCTCGAGTTTGGCATCAAATCGGGCATCCGCAAGGAAAGGGACATTTCGGCGAAACCCTATGCCGGCGTCGAGTTGTCCGGCCTGTTCTGAGTCTCGGCTACTCGGACGCGACCCGAGGCGCGATCGCTGCGGCGCGACAGCCCGAGGAACAGGGGGATGAAACCGACCAGAATGCCGCCGATGCCGAGGATGTTGGTGACGGTGTCGAAAGTGGGAATGCTGTAGACGGCGATGAAGACCATGAAAATCGCCGCAAACAGGGGCCAGTACACGTAGGAAACGGCGGCGTAAGCGCCGCTTCTCGATTTTTCACGGTAATGCCAGGCGCAGGCGAATCCGGCCAGGCTCATGTAAAAACAGATCTGGAAGCCGATGGCCAGGATGGAGCTTTCGAGAATTTTCTCGACCGACGGCATGAAGGACGAACTGAAGAGCAGCAGGACGCCGAGGCCCCAGATCACGCCGGTCGCCACCCATGGCGTTTGCCACTCGGCGTGTATTCTGGCGTAGCGTCGATGCAGCATATCGTCGCGCGCCATGGCAAACATGCTGCGGCTGAATTGCAGTATCTGGGTTTCTATAGTGCCGACAGTGCTCAGGATGGTCGACAGGACCGCCAGGTAGTTCCAGGGCTTCGGAAACAACTTGTTGGCGATGGCGTAGAGCACATTGGTGTTGGCCTGCGCGATTTCCTCGTCGTTGAGAACGATGAGCACCACGATCATCATGATCACGAAGAAGAGAATCAGATTGACCATGGCCCAGAAAGCGCCACGCCCGGCCGGGGGGGAATTGTCGCTTTCGCCCTCCCTGGTTTCCTCGCTGAGATTCATCGTGACGTCCCAGCCCCAGTAGAAAAAAATCGCGGTCAGCGCGCCGGTGGCGAAAAGTTGAGGGGTAAAGGCGAAGGGTGAGAACCAGATAATCGACGGGGCGTGGGCGGGATGCCCGCCGTATTGCATGAATGCCGCTATGATCAGGGCGAAGACGACCAGTGTTTCGATGCCGGTCAGGATCAGTTGGGTGTAACTCGCGTGCTTGATGCCCCGGGTTACGACGGCAGTGACCAGGGTCAGCCAGATGGCCGCCGTCGCGGCCACCCAGACCGTATCCTCGACCCGCTCGGGGAAGAGCAGGACCAGGGTGGAGGTCGCCGCCGGAATGGTGGCCGACACCATAAAAAAGATCGAGGCGACGAGCAACCCCCAGCCGGCGAAGAACC
>JAJXVG010000287.1 GCA_021782315.1 Pseudomonadota bacterium
TTTCTTGCGCCAGGCTATTTCTTCGGGACAGGCCACCTTGAGGCCCTGGCGCTTCTCGATGGTGGCGATGAACTGCCCGGCTTCGAGCAGACTGTCATGGGTGCCGGTATCGAGCCAGGCGTAGCCTCGGCCCATTATTTCGACCTTGAGTTTCTGCTGTTCGAGATAGACGCGGTTGACGTCGGTGATTTCCAGTTCGCCACGGGCGCTGGGCTTGATGTTCCTGGCGATGTCGACAACGCTGTTGTCGTAGAAATAGAGCCCGGTGACGGCGTAGCGCGATTTGGGCTGACTGGGCTTTTCTTCGATACTGACGGCTTGCCGGTTTTGATCGAATTCGACGACGCCGTAGCGCTCGGGATCAGTCACGGCATAGGCAAAGACGGTGGCGCCATGCGGATTGGCATTGGCGCTGCTCAGAAGATCGCTGAATTCGTGACCATGGAAGATATTGTCGCCAAGGATCAGTGCCGATGGCCTATTCCCCACAAAATCCGCCCCCAGGATGAAGGCCTGGGCCAAGCCATCCGGACTGGGCTGCACAGTGTAGTGAATATCGAGACCCCACTGGCTGCCATCGCCGAGCAACTGCTCGAAGCGTGGCGTGTCCTGAGGGGTCGAGATGATCAGGATATCGCGGATACCGGCCAGCATGAGCGTGGTCAGCGGGTAGTAGATCATCGGCTTGTCGTAGATCGGCAGCAGTTGCTTGGAAACCGACATCGTGGCCGGGTACAGGCGGGTACCCGAACCGCCGGCGAGGATGATGCCTTTGCGCTGACTCATTTTGTTTCTCCGTATTGCTTGCCCAGCCACTCGCGGTAGGCGCCGCTGGTCACGTTTTGCACCCAGGCCTGATTGTCCAGATACCACCGCACGGTCTTGCGGATACCGGTTTCGAAGGTTTCAGCCGGTTTCCAGCCCAGCTCCCGCTCTATCTTGGTCGCGTCGATGGCGTAGCGGCGGTCGTGGCCGGGGCGATCCTTGACGTAGGTGATCTGCTCCCTGTACGGCTTGCCGTCGGCCCGGGGGCTGAATTCGTCGAGTATGGTGCACAGGGTGTGCACAACGTCGAGATTCGGTTTTTCGTTCCAGCCGCCGACATTGTAGGTTTCGCCGAGGCGACCGGATTCGAGGACGCGGCGTATCGCCGAGCAGTGATCCCTGACGTAGAGCCAATCGCGGATTTGCTGGCCGTCCCCGTAGATCGGCAGAGGCTTGCCGGCCAGGGCATTGTGGATGACCAGCGGAATGAGCTTTTCCGGGAAATGGTAGGGGCCGTAATTGTTGGAGCAATTAGTGGTCAGTACCGGCAGGCCGTAGGTGTGATGGTAGGCGCGCACCAGGTGGTCGCTGGCGGCCTTGCTGGCCGAGTACGGGCTGTTCGGTTCGTAGCGATGGGTTTCGCTGAAGGCCGGGTCGCCCAGTCCGAGCGAACCGTAGACCTCATCGGTCGATACATGCAGGAAGCGGAAACCGCCCTTCCCCTCGCCTTCGAGACCGCTCCAGTAGGCGCGCACCGCTTCGAGAAGGCGGAAGGTGCCGACGATATTGGTCTGGATGAAATCTTCCGGGCCGTGAATGCTGCGGTCCACATGCGACTCGGCGGCGAAGTTGACCACGGCGCGCGGACTATGTTCGTTCAACAGTCGGGCGACCAGGTCGAAATCGCCGATATCGCCCTTGACAAAGAGGTGACGGGAATCGCCCTTGAGCGAGACCAGATTTTCCCGATTGCCGGCATAGGTCAGCGCATCGAGATTGATCACCGCTTCGTCGGAGCAACCCAGCCAGTCGAGTACGAAATTGCTGCCGATAAAGCCGGCACCGCCAGTGACGAGGATGCTCATGAATTCTCCTGGTTATATAAATGCGGGCGAATCAGCGAAAACCGTTCGGATTGTTGCTCTGCCAACGCCAGGCATCGACGCACATCGCATCGATGCCCCTTGTGGCGGACCATTGCAGCAATTCGGCAGCGTGGGCCGGGTCGGCGTAGCAGGCCGCGACATCGCCCGCGCGGCGCGGGGCCAGTTCGTAGGGAACGGGGCGGCCGCTGGCTTTTTCGAAAGCCTTGACGACATCGAGGACGCTATAGCCGGTGCCGGTGCCCAGATTCACCTCGAAGCACCGGGCCGAGTCCAGGCGGGCCAGGGCCTTGAGGTGGCCGAGCGCCAGGTCGACAACATGGATGTAGTCGCGCACGCCGGTGCCGTCCGGCGTCGGATAATCGCTGCCCCAGACCTTGAGTTGCTGCCGCCGGCCGACCGCCACCTGGGCGACGAATGGCATCAGGTTGTTCGGAATGCCCTGCGGGTCTTCGCCGATCAGGCCGCTTTCATGCGCACCGACCGGATTGAAGTAACGCAGGATGCCGATCCGCCACGACGGGTCTGAACGATGGAGATCGCGCAACATCTCTTCGATGATCAGTTTCGTCCGGCCGTAGGGGTTGGTCGCCGACAGCGGGTGATCCTCGGTCAGCGGCAGGCGCTGCGGTTCGCCGTAGACCGTGGCCGACGAGCTGAAGACCAGGGTCTTGACCCCGCACTCGCCCATTGCAGTAAGCAGGCGGTGCGTACCGATGACGTTGTTGTCGTAGTATTCGAGCGGCTTCTCGACCGACTCGCCAACCGCCTTGAGGCCGGCGAAGT
>JAJXVG010000288.1 GCA_021782315.1 Pseudomonadota bacterium
TCCTTGACGAGGCGCAGCACATCCAGTGCATGGCCTTTGTAATTGACGTTGTAGAGCGCATGGCGGATAACGCCGCTGCGATCGATGATGAAGGTAGAACGAGCGACGCCGAATTTCCGCTGACCATCTACCTCTTTGGCCTGCCAGACGCCGTATTGCTTGCAGACGGTTCCTTCCGCGTCCGACAACAGTTCGATGCCGATGCCTTCCTTGTCGCGAAACTCCGCGTGCTTCAGGCAGTCGTCACGGCTGATGCCGAACAGTATGCAATCCTGCCGCAGAAACTCGTCCTCGTGATCGGAGAAATCGGTCGCTTCCTTGGTACAGCAGGGTGTTCCATCCTTGGGGTAGAAGAACAGCACAACGTGCTTCTGCCCCTGATATCTTGCCAGATCGATAGTCTCCATATCGGCATCCGGCAACGAAAACGTGGGTGCTTTTTCGCCAACCTTGAGCAGCATTTTGTTCTCCTTGAGCGCTCTGCGTGGGGCACTGCTGGGAACGATTCTAACGGAGGCGAATATCGGTGACTACTACGGCTGAAGCGAATTCCGGATTTATTTTCCGGGAACTTTTTCCGGAATCTGAACAAAGGTTTCATCCTGCCTGACCATACCCAACTCGAAACGGGCACGCTCTTCGATGGCGTCATAACCCTGCTTCAGGTCGCGAACCTCGGCATCGAGGCCGGCATTCCTGATTTCCAGCTTGCGGGTCACTTCCTTCTGCAATTGCAGCTGGCGGTCGTACTCCCATACCTTCAGCCAGCCCCCCTTTCCCACCCAAAGGGGAAACTGGAGCAGGCCGATGACTACGAGAAGGCCGACCGTCAGCCAACGCATGCGTGCTTAACGCAGGTTGTAGAAAGTTTCCCGACCGGGGTAGGAGGCGGTATCGCCCAGGTCTTCCTCGATACGGATCAACTGGTTGTACTTGGCGATGCGGTCGGAGCGCGACAGCGAACCGGTCTTGATCTGACCGGCATTCAGACCGACGGCGATGTCGGCGATGGTGCTGTCTTCGGTTTCACCGGAGCGATGCGAGATCACCGCGGTATAACCGGCACGCTTGGCCATTTCGACGGCAGCGAAGGTTTCGGACAGGGTACCGATCTGGTTGATCTTGACCAGGATCGAATTGGCGATGCCCTTCTTGATGCCTTCCTTGAAAATCTTGGTGTTGGTGACGAAGATGTCGTCGCCGACGATCTGCACCGTCTTGCCCAGGCGGTCGGTGAGGAGCTTCCAGCCATCCCAGTCGGCCTCGGACATGCCGTCCTCGATCGAGACGATGGGGAACTGGTCAGCCAGGTTGGCCAGGTAATCGACGAACTGGGCCGAGGTCAGTTGCAGGCCTTCGCCCGAGAGATGGTATTTGCCATCCCTGTAGAATTCGGAAGCGGCGCAATCCAGGGCCAGCAGAACGTCCTGGCCGGGCACGTAGCCGGCCGTCTCGATGGCCTGCATGATGATCTGAAGGGCTTCGGCATGGCTACCCAGATTCGGGGCGAAACCGCCTTCGTCGCCGACGGCGGTCGAGTGGCCTTTCTTGTCGAGCAGCTTTTTCAGTGCGTGGAAGATTTCGGCGCCGCAACGCAGGGCTTCGCGGAAATTGGCGGCACCCACCGGCATGATCATGAATTCCTGGATATCCAGGCTGTTGTTGGCGTGCTCGCCGCCGTTGATGATGTTCATCATCGGCACCGGCATCTGCATCGGACCCGAGCCGCCGAAATAGCGGTAGAGCGGCAGGCCGGACTCTTCGGCCGCCGCCTTGGCGACGGCCATGGAGACGGCGAGGATGGCGTTGGCGCCGAGGCGCGACTTGTTCTCGGTACCGTCGAGGTCGATCATGGTCTGGGCAATTAGGGGCTGCTCCTGGGCATCGAGACCGATGATGGCTTCGGAAATTTCGGTGTTGACGTTCTCGACCGCCTGCATGACGCCCTTACCCAGATAACGGCCGGCATCGCCGTCACGCAGTTCGATGGCTTCGCGGGAACCGGTGGATGCCCCCGAAGGAACGGCCGCACGCCCCATGACGCCGGACTCCAGCAGGACATCGGCCTCGACCGTGGGATTGCCACGGGAATCGAGAATTTCGCGTGCTACAACATCAACGATTGAACTCATGCTTCTTCCTTATTATCAGAAGGTTAAATTAACTGCTGAAAAATCTTAAACGAAAGACGACGCCGCCAATAGCCGTCGTCGGCTGCTTTATTTCAGTTCCTCGAAACCACCCGCCTTGACCGCATTGTCGAGCGCCGCCAGCGTTGTCAGCAGGCTCTCCATGCGATCCAGCGGCCAGCTGTTCGGGCCGTCCGACCAGGCTTTTTCAGGACAGGGATGGGTCTCCATGAACAGGCCGGAAATGCCGACGGCAACCGCCGCCCGCGCCAGAACGGGAACGAATTCGCGCTGCCCGCCGGAAGTGGCGCCCTGCCCGCCCGGCAACTGCACGCTGTGCGTCGCGTCGAATACCACTGGGCAACCGGTCTCGCGCATGATCGCCAGGCTCCGCATGTCGGAAACCAGATTGTTGTATCCGAAGGATGCGCCGCGCTCGCAAACCATGATGTTGTCGGCGCCGTTATTCACTTCCCGCGCCTTGTCGACCACGTTCTTCATGTCGCCCGGCGCCAGGAACT
>JAJXVG010000096.1 GCA_021782315.1 Pseudomonadota bacterium
GTCGGCGCCGGTCAGCCTGCGCGTCAATCCGAACGTCGACCCGAAGACCCATCCCTACATTTCCACCGGCCTCAAGGGCGCCAAGTTCGGCGTCGCCTACGACGGCGCACTGGCCCTCTACCGCCGCGCCGCCGCCGCGCCCAACATCGAAGTGACCGGCATCGACTGCCACATCGGCTCGCAATTGCTCGACCCCTCGCCCTTCGTCGAAGCGCTCGACCGCATTCTGGCCCTGGTCGACCAGTTGAGCGCCGAAGGCATCAGCATCCGTCACCTCGACCTCGGCGGCGGCCTCGGCATCAAGTACTGCGCCGAGGAGGAGCAACCCACCGTCGCCTCCTACCTGACGCCGCTGCTCGACAAGCTGGCCGGCCGCGAACTGCAGGTGGTGCTCGAACCGGGCCGCCGTCTGGTCGGCAATGCCGGCCTGCTGCTCACCCGCATCGAGTACCTGAAGCAGGGCGAAGCCAAGAATTTCGCCATCATCGACGCTGCCATGAACGACCTGATGCGCCCGGCCCTGTACGAAGCCTGGCACGACATCCTGCCGGTCGTGCCGCGCGCCGGCGCCGTCGCCGACTACGATGTCGTCGGACCGGTCTGCGAAACCGGCGACTTTCTCGGCCAGGCCCGGCCGTTGGCCATCGAAGCCGGCGATCTGCTCGCCGTGATGTCGGCCGGCGCCTACGGCATGGCCATGGCTTCGAACTACAATACCCGGCCGCGCGCCGTCGAAATCATGGTCGACGGCGGCCGCACGCAGGTCATTCGCCGGCGCGAAACGGTCGAACAGCTTTACGCCGGCGAGACCACCCTGCCTTAGTGCACGCTTTGCGCCTCGACAAATGGCTGTGGGCTGCGCGTTTCTTCAAGTCGCGCAGCCTGGCTGGCGACGCCGTCGGCGGTGGCAAGGTGAGAGTCAATGGCGCCACGACCAAACCTGCCCGCGAAATCAGGCCCGGCGACCGACTCGAAATCGCCAATGGCGAAATGCGCTGGACGGTGGCGGTCAGGGCACTGTCCGACAAGCGCGGCCCGGCACCGGAAGCCCGCCTGCTCTACGAAGAAACGCCGGACAGTATCGAGGCCCGCGAAACGGCGCGGGAAAGCCGGCAGTTCGTGCAGGATCCGGCGGCCGACATCCACGGTCGCCCGACCAAGCGAGACCGGCGCATGATGGACCGCTACGGCCGTTAGCCCGTTTCGCTGAAGACGATCAAGACGACAGAACGTAAAACAGCGCCAGGGGCAGGAATATCAGGGCCGCCAGGTTGCCGATCAGGACGATGGACGCCACCCGTTGCGGTTCCTGCCTGTAGCGCTCGGCGAAGAGAAAATTGAGGACGGCCGGCGGCAGTGCGCCGAAGACGAACAACATCGCCGCATCGCGCCCCTGCAGACCAAGCAGGCGAATGATACCGACGGCAATCAGCATGCCGGCCAGCGGGCGCAGCACGGCGCTGCCGACGGCAACCTTCCATTCGCCGAAGGAGACGTCGGTCATCCGCACCCCCAGCGAAAAGAGCAGCAAAGGCACGGAAACATCGCCCAGCATCTTGACGGCGATGACCAGCGGCGGCCAGACCGGGACCTTGACGATGGCCACGGCCAGTCCGGCGATGGCCGCAAAAACCACGGGCACCCGCCACAGGGTCAGCAGGCGCGTCCCGGGGTCGAGCAGGCGGGCGCCCAAGGAAAAATGCAGGGTGTTCTCGACCATGAACAGGATCACCGCCGCCGGCAACGCGCTCTCGCCCCAGGCCAGCACCGCGAGCGGCAGGCCAATGTTGCCGGAATTGTTGAAGAGCATCGGCGGCACCAGTGTTTTGGGCTGCATGCCGATCATTCGAGCCAGCGGCCAGGCCAGCAGGCCGCAGATGGCCAGGACCAGGAAAGCGCCCAGCGCCAGCGGCGCATAGGCAGCCAGGTCGAAGGATTTCCCCGCCATCGCGGCAAAGACCAGTGCCGGTACAAAGACATCCATGTTCAGACGGTTGGCGACGGCCATTTCCGGTTTGTGCTTGCGAGCATAGAAATAGCCGGCCGCCACGATGCCGAAAATGGGAAACAGGATGGTCAGCAGGCGGAAACTCAGGCTGTGCTCGTCCAAGCGGAACCCCTGATTGCAAATGGCGGGAATATACCAGCGCACCGGTAGCCGCGGAGCGATGGTCCGGCCGCCGGATTACAAAACGTAACGCGACAGGTCTTCGTCGGCGGCGACTTCGCCCAGCTTCTCGTTGACGTAGGCGGCGTCGACCAGCACCCTGTCCAGGCCGACCTTGCCGGCCGCGAACGAAACCTCTTCAAGCAGCTTTTCCATGACCGTGTGCAGGCGACGAGCGCCGATGTTTTCGGTGCGCTCGTTAACCTGGAAGGCGATTTCAGCCAGGCGCCGGATGCCCTCGTCGGCGAACTCGATGTGCACGCTCTCGGTGGCGAGCAGGGCCTGATACTGGCGGGTCAGGCAGGCGTCGGTCTGGGTCAGGATGCATTCGAAATCGGCCACGGACAGGGAATCCAGTTCGACGCGGATGGGAAAGCGCCCCTGCAGTTCCGGGATCAGGTCGGAAGGTTTGGACAGGTGGAAGGCACCCGAGGCGATGAACAGGATATGATCGGTCTTGATCATGCCGTACTTGGTCGACACCGTGGTGCCCTCGACCAGCGGCAGCAAATCGCGCTGCACCCCCTGGCGCGAGACATCGGCGCCCTGCATTTCGGATCGACTGGCGATCTTGTCCAGTTCGTCCAGGAAGACGATGCCGTTCTGCTCGACGGCCTTCACCGCCTCCAGCTTGACGTCCTCATCATTGACCAGCTTGCCGGCCTCTTCGTCGGCCAGCAACTTCAGCGCTTCCTTGATCGGCAGCTTGCGCGATTTCTTCTTGTCGCCGCCGATATTCTGGAACATGCCCTGTATCTGCTGGGTCAGTTCCTCCATGCCGGGCGGTGCGAAAATCTCGGCCTGGACGCCGGGCGCGGCAAGCTCGATGTCGATTTCCTTGTCGTCGAGTTCACCTTCGCGCAGCTTCTTGCGGAATTTCTGGCGCGTCGTGCTCTCGCTCGCCGTCGCCTCGGAATTTTCGGCAAAAAATCCGGGCCCCCGGGCGGGCGGCAGCAGGACGTCGAGGATGCGCTCCTCGGCGGCGTCCTCGGCACGCGCGCGCATCGACTTCATGGCCCTTTCCCGATGCGACTTGATGGCCATTTCGACCAGGTCGCGGATGATGGTCTCGACATCGCGACCGACGTAACCGACCTCGGTGAACTTCGTCGCCTCGATCTTGATGAAGGGTGCGTTGGCCAGCCTGGCCAGGCGCCGGGCGATTTCGGTCTTGCCGACGCCGGTCGGCCCGATCATCAGGATGTTCTTGGGCGTGATTTCCTGGCGCAGCGGTTCGGCCACCTGCGCGCGCCGCCAGCGGTTGCGCAGGGCGATGGCCACCGCCTTCTTGGCATTGTTCTGGCCGACAATGTGCTTGTCGAGTTCGGAAACGATTTCCTGCGGCGTCATCGCGGTCATTCGAGGGCCTCGATCGTGAAATTTCGGTTGGTATAAATACAGATATCGCCGGCAATCTCCAGCGATTTGGTGACGATGTCGCGCGGCGTCAATTCCGTGTTCTCAAGCAGCGCCCGCGCCGCGCTCTGCGCATAGGAGCCGCCGGAGCCGATGGCGACGATACCCTGTTCCGGCTCGAGCACGTCGCCGTTGCCGGTGATGATCAACGAAACCTCCTTGTCGGCCACCGACAGCATGGCCTCCAGGCGGCGCAGGGCACGGTCGGAACGCCAGTCCTTGGCCAGTTCGACCGCCGAACGCAGCAGATTGCCCTGATGCTTTTCCAGCTTGGCCTCGAAACGCTCGAAGAGCGTGAAGGCATCGGCCGTGCCGCCGGCAAATCCGGCCAGAATCCGGCCCTGGTAGAGGCGGCGAACTTTCTTTGCCGTTGCCTTGATGACGATACTGCCCAGTGTGACCTGCCCGTCGCCGCCCATGGCAACGACGTTGCCGCGACGCACCGAGAGGATCGTGGTGCCGTGATATTGCTCCATTATTTACCCTTAAGACTTGGGGACGAGAATCCGCGCCTGCTTGTTGAGACCGACCACGGCCATCAATTCGGCAACAAGGTGGTTCGGGCTGCGAATGATGATATCGCGCCCCGCCGCCTTATAGGGCGCGAGGCGATTGACCAGTTGTCCGGCCGAAATGAAATCGAGGCGGCTGACAGCGGAGAAATCAATGACGGGCTGCTCAGATGAATCGAGTACAGGCAGCAGATCGTCGAAACGGCAAGCTTTGAGTTCGCCCGACAAATAATGCGCATCGTCGGCCGTGCTCCGGCTCTTCGCCGCCATCTCCGCGTCGTTCGCAAGCGGCCGCGGCTCCCACGACGGTGGCGATAACTCGAAGGTCACCGCGAAATCCACCGCCCGCTCCTCGAAGCGCTCTTCTGTGCCATGACGTTGCAGCAATTCGAGCAACAGGCGCCAGGCCGCCTGGCGTGTCGCTTCGCCGGCGACCAGGCGGGCATCGAGACGCTCCGCGAAAGCGCCCACGCCGACGAGGTTCACCGCCAGCCCCTCCTTTCGGGCTGTGCCGAGCAAATCGGCCAGTTGGCCGGCAATTTCATCATCGCAACCGATCAACTTGCTGCAATCGACGACGACCTGCATCTTCCGATCGATCAGTTTGGCCAGTTCGCCGACCGGCAAAGCCCCCTCCGATGTCAGCACGCCCTGCAGGAATATTTTGCTCGGCCCCGGTGCACCGGGCGCCGACGACACTGGCGAGGCGCCCCGAGACCAGCTCGGCGGCGAGGTTTCGTACGTCTCGACGTAATCGCTGCCCAATTTCTCGAAAGCTTGCCGATCGCCGGTCATCTGCAGCAGATCGAAGAGAAGCAACCAGAAGCGCCTGCCCTCGCCGCCGCGGTAGGCGCGGACAAAGGTTTCCAGTAGTGAGCGGGCTGCCGCATCCTGGCCGTTCGCATAAAGCACGACAACCTGCTCGACGCACGACTGGAGCGGGTCGATATCCTGATCGACATCGATTCCCATGACGCTGGACTCGGTGAAGTCATCGTGATCGAAATCGTCGATGCTGAAATCCCGGACATCGGCGGTCGGTTTGCTCGGCGCGCGAAGCGCGGTCTGCGGCGGCGACGCTGCCTTATCCGCAGCGGCTGCCCCGGGCGTCGCCCCTTCGGTGTTCGGGGAAAAATCGAGATCGGGCAGCGGATGAGCCAGCGGTTTGGGCTGCGCCTCGGCAGCGGTATCGGGAATCCTGGCTTCGGATCGCAGGTCGGGTGAGCGCGGACGTGCTGCCGGCCGCTCTGGCATCTTCTTGTCCTGCTTCTTGAAAAAGGAAAAAACCATGACTACTCCGCATGCGGGACCCTAGTTTTAGCACGGTGCTCGACTTCACGCAACGAACAGGCCGACAAGCCCTGGCCCACTATCCGGGATAAAGCCGCACGTTCCTTCGCTCTCCGCGAAAAAGCGCGAAGCGGCCGGGGATAGCCGCAGGTGACAAGCCACCGAACTCAGTCGACTTGGACCAACAAGCCCTTCAAATACTCGCCCTCCGGGAAGCTCAGTGCCACCGGATGGTCAGCCGCCCCGGAAAGGCGACGGAGAATGCGCGCATTGCGCCCGGCATCCAGCGCCGCATCGGCGACGATTTTCTGGAACATTTCCAGGCCGACTCCGCCCGAGCACGAGTAGCTCATCAACAGGCCACCCGGCCTGAGCAGGCGAAAGCCGAGGATATTGATATCCTTGTAGGCCTTGGCGGCACGCTCGGCATGGGCCGCCGACGGCGCGAACTTGGGCGGGTCGAGGACGATCAGGTCGAACAACCGGCCGGCCTTGCGAAAATCGCGCAGCGCCTGGAAAACATCGGCTTCCAGCCATTCCGCCCTGGCCGCCGGCAATTGCGGATTGAGCGCCAGATTGGCCCGGCCCTGGACCAGGGCCGGGCCGGAAGAGTCGATCGAGAGAACGCTCAGCGCACCGCCCGCCAGCGCCTGCAGCGAAAAACCGGCGGTATAGCAGAAACAGTTGAGCACCGCCTTGCCCGCCGACAACTGGCCGAGCAAGGCACGATTCTCGCGCTGGTCGAGATAGAAGCCGGTCTTGTGGCCGCCGGCGATATCGACCGCCAGGCGTACGCCGTTTTCCTCGATGGCCAGCGGCGTCGCCGGCGCTTCGCCGTGCAACCAGCCGGTCATCGGCCCAAGGCCTTCGAGGCCGCGAACATCGGAATCCGAGCGTTCATAAACACGGGCACAGCCGGTTGCCTTGAGCAATCCGGCCACAATGGCCTGACGCCATTTGTCGGCGCCGGCCGAGGTCAGCTGGACGACCACCGTATCGCCATACTGGTCTGCAATGACGCCTGGCAAGCCGTCGGATTCGGCATGGATCAGCCGCAGACCCTGCTGGCCGTGCAACTCCGGCATGGCCTGGCGGAGGGCGACGGCGGCGGCGATGCGGCGCTTGAAAAAGGCGTCGTCGACGGCCTCTTCGCTGTCGAATGTCCAGAAACGAGCGCGAATCTGCGATTTCGGGCTATAGGCGGCCCGTCCGAGCGGACGCAGGTTGTCGGCCAGCACTTCAACCGTATCGCCCGGTCTGGCCCGGCCTTCCAGACGACCGACCGAGCCGGCGAACAACCACGGATGGCGCTTGAAGGCGGAACGTTCCTTACCCGGTAGCAAAATCAGCTGAGCCATGTTTTTCCCGAAGACCAAAACGAAGAAGCCCCGGTCACCTTGCGGCAACCGGGGCCCGGAATGCTGGCGAAGACTTAGGCGCCCAGGGCCTTGCGGTTACGCTGATGGCACTCGGCGGCGTACATGACCTTGAACATGGTCTTGCCGGTGTTCTTGAACAGACGCTTGGTCGACTTGGAAATGCAGCGGCGTTCCAGGTAAGAACGGCGGGTACGATTGATAGCCATGACTACCTCCTTGCTTCCGGCAATTTTTCAAACCGTGAATCATATGGCCTGGCAAAGGAATCGTCAATTAACCCCGTCGTTTTTTCCAGCCGCGCCCGGCCCTCGGCGTTTGGCGCGCGGATGGGCCGAATCGTAGACCTTGGCCAGATGCTGGAAATCGAGATGGGTGTAAACCTGGGTCGAGGCAATACTGGCATGACCGAGCATTTCCTGCACCGCCCGGAGATCGCCCGACGACTGCAAGAGATGCGAAGCAAACGAATGGCGCAGCATGTGCGGATGAACATGGGTCGGCAAGCCGAGCAACAGGGCCCGCCGCGTCAGGCGCGACTCGACCATGCGCGGGCTGATGCGCCGGCCGCGCCGGCCGACGAACAAGGCCTTTTCATCCGGCCCGGCCAGTTCGCCACGCAGTGCCGCCCAGGCCGCCAGCGCCTCCCGCGCCTTGCCGCCGACCGGCACCAGCCGCGCCTTGTCCCGCTTGCCGAGGACGCGCACCTCGCCTTCCTCGGCGATTGCGCCGAGCGCGGCGCAATCGAGCGCGACCAGTTCGGCCAGGCGCAGGCCGGACGAATAGAACAGCTCGAACATGGCCAGGTCGCGGGCAGCCTGCGCCGGGTCGTCGTCGTCGAGGGGTGCCAGCAGGCGTGCCGTTTCGTCGACCGACAGCGCCTTCGGCAGCAGACGCGCGGATTTCGGCGCCTTGATACCGTCGCAGGGATTGGCCTCGACCCGGCCGCGTTCGCCCAGCCAGGCGAAGAATCCGCGCCAGGCCGAAAGCAGGCGGGCCAGGGAGCGGCCGGACAGGCCCCGCCCGTGCATTTGCGCGACGAAACGGCGAATGTGATGAACCTGCAGGCCGGCGAAGGGAATACCCCCCTTCGCGATCAGCAGCTTTTCCAGGTCGCGGCGGTAATTGCTGACGGTGTGCGGCGAAACCCGCCGCTGCGCCGCCAATTCGGACAGATAGGCGGAAATATCCGCAGCGACCGTCGCTGCCGTCACAACACGCTCTTGGTCACTCTCGCCAGGGCCGCGGAAACCATTTCACCGAGGCGTTCGAGATACAGCGTGCCCATGTCGGCGTAGAAACGCTGCGCCTCCTCGCTGCCCAGGGCGATCATGCCGATAGTGCCGCCGCCGGTGCGCAAGGCGATCAAGGCCTGCGAACGAATGTGCGCGGCATGTTCGCCGAACCAGGAATTGCTGCCGAAACCGGCCGTCGAGCCGCAATAGGGGCGGGCCAGCGTTTCGGCGAAAACCTGCAACTCTTCGCTGACAACGGCGAACTCCGGCAGGTTTTCGATGCCTTCGGGCTTGTCCCACAGACGCAAGGCGACATGCGGCACGGCAAAATCGTCGCGCAGATGGAAATTGAGCAGATGAATCACCGCCTGAAAGGTTTCCGCCGCAACCAGGGCCACCGACAGGCGATGCATCTTCTCGCTGATCTGGTCGTTTTCCTCGCCAAAAGCGATCAACTCGGCAAGTTTTCCCTCGGTCGCCCGGTTCTTGTCGCGCAGGGTCAGCATCTGGCGCTCGGCCAGCGAAACCGTATGACCGCCGTGCGGATGCGGGACGAAAATCGTCGCCATCAGGTCGGCATACTGTTCGAAAAACCCGGGGTTATTCTTCAGGTAGTCGGCGATTTCGTCGGGAAACATGGCGCTCATAATTCGATTTCTCCAGTAAATACGGTGACCGCGGGACCTGTCATCAAGACCGGTCGGCCCGGACCGCCCCAGGCAATGTTGAGATCGCCGCCGCGGGTCGTCACCCGCACCGGGGAATCGAGCAGGCCGCGCCGAATGCCGGCCACCACGGCCGCGCAGGCACCGGTGCCGCAGGCCATCGTTTCACCGGCACCACGCTCGTAGACGCGCAGCCTGATGGCGTGCCGCTCGACAATCTGCATGAAGCCGGCATTGACCCGCTGCGGGAAACGCGGATGCCTTTCGATCAGGGGTCCCTGCTCGCCGACCGGGGCCGAATCGACGCTGTCGACCACCTGCACGGCATGCGGATTGCCCATCGACACAACCGTGGTTTCAAGTGTTTCGTCGGCCACGTCGAGCATGTGGACGATCACGTCGTCGTCCGCGAGAAAGGGGATTTCCGCCGGCAGGAAGCGGGGCACGCCCATATCCACCGTAACATTGCCGTCACCCTCAAGGCGCGGGGTGATGACCCCCTTCATAGTCTCGACGCGAATTTCGCGCTTGTCGGTCAGCCCCTGCTCATGGACGAAGCGCACGAAGCAGCGCGCACCGTTGCCGCACTGCTCGACCTCGCCGCCGTCGGCATTGAATATGCGATAGCGGAAATCGATGCCTTCCTGCCCCGCCTTCTCGACCAGCAATACCTGGTCACAGCCGACGCCGAAATGGCGATCGGCCAGGTAGCACAGTTGTTCCGGCGTCAGCGCAAGATCCTGGCGTATCCCGTCGAGGACGACGAAATCGTTGCCAAGGCCATGCATTTTCGAGAATTTGAGTTTCACGCACCGCTCCACTGATCGACTGTGAAAAGCATAGCAGAGACAGGGGTTTGCCTCAAATTCCTAAAGTTTCTTCTCCATCACGAAATCGTCCATGACGTAACCACGGCCAATGTCTTCGACAATCGCCTCGCGGACGACGAAACCGTATTTCTTGTACGAGTTGATCGCCTTTTCGTTGCGCTTGTTAACCGCCAGGATGACGCAGGGGTAGCCCTCGCGCTTCGCCCGCGCCGCCACGTGGGCGATCAGTTGGCCGCCGACCCCCCGGCGCTGCACGTCGGGGTGGATGTAGAGCTTGTCCAGCTTGAATTCGCCCTTGTAAATTTCGCTGAAGGCGAAACCGACCCGACGATCGCCCAAAAAGGCCTGGTCCAGCCACTTGTGCAAATCCTCCAGGTCGTCGTAGAGGCGCTCGTGGCCGTAACGCTGCTCGAGCATGAAATCGATCTGCTCCTGCGTGATGATGCCGGGATAGGAGGCCTGCCAGATTTCGCGGGCCAGGCTGGAAATGGCCGGCACGTCTGGCGGCGTCACGGGACGGATTTCAATGTTCAGGCTGTTCATTTGTAAAACCTCTGCTCTCCGGGCGGCCGGGTCTTGAAGCGCTTGTGCACCCAGAAATACTGCTCGGGCATGCGCAACACCTGGCCTTCTATGAAACGATTGACGAATTCCGTATCGGCCTCGACGCTCTCGCCGGGGAAGTTTTCCCAGGGCGGCATGATCTCGACCTCGTAGCCGTCCTTGACCAGGCGGGTAATGGCAACCACCACCCGGGCGCCGGTCAGCCGCGCCAGGCGGGAAACGCCGGTGATGGTGGCGGCCGGCACACCGAAGAAGGGCACGAAAATCGACTCTTCCGGGCCGAAATCCATGTCCGAAAAATAATACAGCGGATAGCCCTGCTTGACCGCCTTGATGATCTTGCGCATGCCGTCCTGCCGCGACAACTGCACGCCCTCCTTGAAACGCCTGCGTCCCTTCTGCATGACCCGGTCGAAGATCTCGCTCTTTTGCGACGAATAAATGTTGCAACCCTCGACATCCATGGTGATGCGCGTCGCCCCGGCGTCCAGCCCGACAAAGTGGGCCGACAGCAGGATGGTGGGCTGGCCGTAGGGCTCGGTCAGGATTTCCAGGCCGCTGATGCGGATCAGGCGCTGCAGGCGCTCTTTCGACGCCCACCAGCCGAGGGTGCGGTCGAGCGCGGACTGGGCGAGAACGATGAAATGCCGGCGGGCCAGGGCTTCGCGCTCGGCCTCGGTCTTTTCCGGGAAGCACAGGCGCAGGTTGGTCAGCGCGACATTGCGCCGCTCGTGACCGAAGACATAGAGCAATTTCCCCAGGCCTCGCCCGAGCCCGCGCAGGACCGGCAACGGCAGCCAGTGCAAGAGCCAGAGTATGCCCAGGGCGAAATAGCTCAGTGCCGCCTTCATGCCGCATCTCCCTGCGCGGCCGGCGGGGGCTCGGCGGCAGCCGGCCGCTTGTAGCGGTTGTAGCCCCACAGGTACTGGCTCGGGCACTGGGCGATCAGGTGCTCGACCTCATGGTTGATCTGCTGGGCCCGGCGCACCGTGTCGCCCGCCAATTCGGTCTGCGGCAGCGCGAAATGCAGGCGATAGCCGTGCCCGCCCGGCAGGCGTTCGCCCCAGGTCATGACGGTCGCCGCGCCGGTTTCCGTCAGGCGGGCGGCCAGGGTCATGGTATAGGCTGTCTTGCCGAAAAAATCCAGCCAGACGCCCTCGCCGGTCTTTGGCGCCTGATCCGGGAGCAGACCAACCGCCTGGCCCCGCTTCAGCGCCTTGATCAGGGCGCGCACGCCGGACAGATCGGCTGGCGCCAGGTGCAGTTGCTCGCGCTGGCGCCCGGTTTCGATCAGGTATTGCGCACTGGCCTGGCGCGGTGGGCGATAAAGCACGGTGATCGGAAAATGGGCGGAAAGATATTGGGCGGTGATTTCGAAACAGCCCAGGTGCGGGGTCAGGAAGACGATGCCGCGACCCGACTTGCGAGCGGCCTCGACCTGCTCCCAGCCGACCACCTCGACCACCTGGGCGACCGCCTCATCCAGCGGGCGCAGCCATATACGCGACAACTCCAGCATCTGCTTGCCGGTCTCGGCCGCGACCCGCCAGCGCAGGGCCGGCGCGAAACCGCCCTGCGCCAGATTCTCGTCGAGATGGCGACGATAGGTCGGGGATGCGAGGTAAACAAGGCGGCCGAGCGTTGCGCCAAGCACATGTACCAGCCACAAGGGCAGCCGGCTCAAAAGACGAAAGAGAAAGACCATGCCGCTCCGGGGGTTGAAACTCGCCGTGGAAAGTTTACTATTATCAGGTCGCCGAGTTAAACAGACAACTTGCGGGGCGACCAATAAATTCCGCTAAAGCGTCGCCTGCTCGTGGTCCGAGGCCGGTTACGCCGGACAAAGGACCATTGGAGCTTCGCATGAGCGAATATTTCTTCACCTCCGAATCCGTTGGCGAAGGCCATCCGGACAAGGTCGCCGACCAGATTTCCGACGCCATCCTCGACGCCATCCTGGCCCAGGACAAGCATTCCCGCGTCGCCGCCGAAACCCTGTGCAATACCGGCCTGGTCGTCCTGGCCGGCGAGATCACCACCAACGCCAATGTAGACTATATCCAGGTCGCCCGCGACACGATCAAGCGCATCGGCTACGACAAC
>JAJXVG010000097.1 GCA_021782315.1 Pseudomonadota bacterium
GAGCAGGGTGACGGTCGGCGTGAACAGCGACCAGGTCTTGTTCAACTTGTCGTTCATCGCCAGGTTGTGCTCGTTGGCGGCGCGAAAGCGCTCGCCCTCGCGCTTTTCCTGGGCAAAGGCCTTGACGACGCGAATGCCGGGAATGGTGTCGGCCAGCACATTGGTCACTTCGGCCCAGACGCGGTCGATCTTCTCGAAGCCGGTGCGCAGCTTCTCGCGCACGACGTGGATCAGCCAGCCGATGACCGGCAGCGGCAGCAGGGTGACCAGGGCCAGCCATGGGTTGATGCTGAACAGGATGACCGAGGTCATGACGATCATCAGGACGTCGGTGGAGAAGTTGAGCAGGTCGAGCGACAGGAAGATGTTGATGCGGTCGGTTTCGCTGCCGATGCGCGCCATCAGGTCGCCGGTCCGCTTGCCGCCGAAATATTCCAGCGACAGGCCGAGCAGGTGCTCGTAGGTTTGCGTGCGCAGGTCGCGGCCCATGCGTTCGGAGACCAGGGCCAGGATGTAGGTGCGAATCCAGCCCAGGCCCCAGGCGAGCAGGGCGGCACCGAGCAGGCCGCCGAGGTACATGCCGACCAGTGGCCAGTCGATCGGCTTGCCGTTCTGGAAGGGGATCAGCACGTTGTCCATCAAGGGCATCGTCAGGTAAGGCGGGACCAGCGTCGCGGCGGTCGACGCCAGGGTCAGGGCGAAACCCGAGAAGAGCTGCCAGCGGTAGGGCCGGGCAAAACGCCAGAGGCGGAACAGGGTCCAGGTCGACGGGGCGACGGTCGCTTCGCGGTTGCAGGCCGGGCACTCGTCTTCGCCCGGCGGCAGGGGTACCTTGCAATTCGGGCAGCAGTCCTCGTTCGAGCGTTCGACCGGCCGGCCGGTGGCGATACTGTCGCGATGCAGGTCGAATTCGCTGATGACGCGCAGGGCTGCCAGGTTCTTGGCCAGGGTGTAGCGCCAGGTGGCGAGCAGGCCCTGCTCGCCGACCAATTCCAGCGCGCCGACGCCGGCCTGGTCGTGATGATTCAGCGCCAGACCGGCCCGTAGCGGCCATTCCTCGCTGCCGGTGTCGCCCGGCGGGAAGGCCAGCAGGCGCCGGTCGGTGACGAGAACGAGGCCGGCCGAGAATTGCAGTCGGTTGTCGAGATCGATTTCAAGCCAGGCCTGGATTTTTTCGTCGCCGGCCAGTTTTGGCTCGGCCTTGGTCGCCCAGCGGGCGGGAAGTGTCTGCTCGCCAGCGGCGAGGGCGGGTGGGTTCGGACTCATCCGGCAAGTATATCGCAACGCCCCGGTCGGCCGCCGGGCGGCGTATTTCTAGTGTAGTGTTGCACGCTCTCCGGTGCTTAAACCTTGTCTTTTCGGCCATGGCGGCGTTGCAAATCCTCGCGATAGCACTGGGTATCGCTGTGGTTTGCGCCTTGCCCTGACCCAAAATCCGTGAGTTTCAACTGTGCCGAGTGCAACACTACACCAGTGGCGGGAATGGGCGGCAGAATTTCGGCCCTTGTCCGGTTGATGCACGTCAAGGCCGGCCGGCCGGGCTTCGGGTGCAATAGCAGCCATCATTCGAAAAGGCATGACATGTTCCGAATCTCCCAGTACATGCAGGAAATTGCCGAGCCGACCGAGCTCGGGCCCAAGTCCAGTCCGCCCGGGCCGGTGGTCATCTGGAACCTGATCCGGCGCTGCAACCTGACTTGCAAGCACTGTTACTCGATTTCGGCCGATACCCACTTTCCCGGCGAGTTGAGCACGGAAGAGGTTTGTCGGGTGATGGACGACCTCAAGGGCTTCAAGGTGCCGGTCCTCATCCTGTCCGGCGGCGAACCGCTGCTGCGGCCGGACATCTACGATATTGCCAAGCGGGCCAAGGCTCTGGGCTTTTTCGTCGGCCTTTCGTCGAACGGCACGCTGATCGACGAAAGCAACATCGGCCGGATCGCCGAGTGCGATTTCAACTATGTCGGCGTCTCGCTCGACGGCATTCGCGAAACCCACGACAAGTTCCGGCGCATGGAAGGGGCCTTCGAGGCCTCGTTGAAAGGGATACGCCTGTGCCGCGATCTCGGCCTGAAAATCGGCGTCCGCTACACCATGACGCAGGACAACGCCCACGACCTGCCAGCCCTGCTCAAGCTGATCGAGGACGAAGGCATCGATCGCTTCTACTTCTCGCACCTCAATTATGCCGGGCGCGGCAACAAGAACCGCCGGGACGACGCCCAGCACAAGCTGACGCGCTGGGCCATGGACCTTCTTTTCGAGACCTGCTGGGCCTACCGGCAGCGTGGCCTGATCAAGGAATTCACCACTGGCAACAACGATGCCGACGGCGTCTATTTCCTGCATTGGGTGCGTCGGCGCTTTCCCGATAGCGCGGCGCACGTCGAGGCCAAGCTGCGCCAGTGGGGCGGCAATTCGTCGGGGGTCAATGTCGCCAATATCGACAACCTGGGCCATGTCCATCCGGACACCATGTGGTGGCACCACAGGCTCGGCAACGTCAAGGAACGGCCGTTTTCGGAGATCTGGCCGGATACCTCGGATGCGTTGATGGCCGGCCTCAAGCAGTATCCGCGCGCCGTCAAGGGGCGTTGCGGCGAATGCGTCTATCTCGGTATCTGCAACGGCAATACCCGCGTTCGGGCGCAGCAGATGACCGGCGATGCCTGGGCCGAAGATCCGGGCTGCTACCTTGCCGACGAGGAGATCGGACTATGAACATGATGCGACCGGGTGTATTGGCACTTGCCCTGTTCCTGCAGTTGCCGCTGGTCGGTACCGCCGGGGCAGCCGATGTGGCCGACAATTTCAAGCAACACTGCGCTTCCTGCCACGGCGAGGGGCGCCTGGGCGGCCTGGGCCCGGCCCTGTTGCCCGAGAATCTCGCCCGGTTGCGCAAGCCGGAGGCCGAGAAGGTCATCCGCGAAGGCCGGCCGGCGACGCAGATGCAGGGCTTTGGCGACAAGCTGTCGGCCGAGGAGATCAAGGCCCTGGTCGACTTTGTCTACACCCCGATCAAGCCGATGCCGGTCTGGGGCGAAACCGAGATCGAGGCCTCGCGCATCGTCAATTTCGCGCCGGGCAGCCTGCCCGACAAGCCGCAATTCACCGCCGATCCGATGAACCTGTTCGTCGTCGTCGAAAGCGGCGACCATCACGTCTCGATCCTCGACGGCGACAAGCTGGAACCCATCTATCGCTTCCCGTCCCGCTTCGCCCTGCACGGCGGGCCAAAATTCACGCCGGACGGGCGTTATGTCTTTTTTGCCTCGCGCGACGGCTGGATCACCAAGTTCGACCTGTGGAACCTGAAGGTGGTCGCCGAGGTGCGGGCCGGCATCAACACCCGGAACGCGGCGGTTTCCGGCGACGGCAAGTGGGTGGCGGTGGCCAACTATCTGCCGCACAGCCTGGTCATCCTCGATGCCGACCTCAAGGTCAAGAAAATCCTGCCGGCCATCGACCGGGAAGGCAAGGTCAGTTCGCGCGTGTCGGCCGTCTACGACGCCTCGCCGCGGCAGAGTTTCGTCGTCGCCCTCAAGGACGTCAAAGAGGTCTGGGAGGTCTCATACAACCCGCAGGCACCCGATCTGCCGGTCGGCCTGGTGCATGACTACAAGTACCGCGAGGGGGCGTTCATGCCAGGTTTCCTCAACCCCAAGCGGACACAGCTCGACGATTATCTCGACGATTTCTACTTCAACCGGGGCTACGACGAAGTCATGGGCGCCTCGCGCAACGACGCCAAGAGCACGCTCAGCGGCCAGGTGGTCAATCTCGATGCGCGCCGGAAAATCGCCGACCTCGAACTGCCCGGCATGCCCCATCTCGGTTCCGGCATCAGCTGGACATGGAAGGACGAGGCGGGGCAGGAGCGGACGGTGATGGCGACGCCCAACCTCAACGAAGGCGTCATCAGCATCATCGACATGAAGACCTGGAAGACGATCAAGCACATCAAGACCCGCGGTCCCGGCTTCTTCATGCGCAGCCACGAAAACAGCCGCTACGCCTGGACCGATTCGATGATGAGCCGGGAGTTCAAGGACACCATGCAGATCATCGACAAGGAAAAACTGGAAATCGTTGCCGAATTGCGGCCCGAGCCGGGCAAGACCTTCGCCCACGTCGAATTCACCAAGGACGGCAAATACGTGCTGGCCAGCCTGTGGGAAATGGACGGTGCGCTGATCGTCTTCGACGCCGCGACCCTGAAGGAAGTGAAGCGCCTGCCGATGAAGAAGCCGGTCGGCAAGTACAACGTCTGGAACAAGATCACCAAGTCGGAAGGGACCAGCCACTGAGGGCGGGCCCCGCCGCCGGCGGCCAACCCTACTGTTTCTGACCGATCGAGTTGACGAAGGATTGCACGTCGATCAGGTCGCGGGGCATCGTGCCCTCTTCGAGCAGGCCGGCGCGCAGGTGGTTGTACAGGCGCAGGACCGAAGCATAGGTTCGCCAGTTCGGTTCGACCTTGTAGTTGATGCGCCAGCAAATGGCTTTCGCGGCGTTTTGCACGATGGCGGGCTTGATGAAAATGCGTTCGTTCGGAAAGCGGATGAATCCGAACAGCGTCGCCAGCGGCCATTTGGCCAGGGCCAGCAGGTCGAGGCTGCGGACGAACAGCTTGAAGCGCTCTTCCTCGGATGCCGTGCCGTACAGGTAGTCGAACAGGGCGAGGGCGAAGGTCTTCTGGTTCAGCGGCGCTTTCAGGGCGCCGTAGAAGGCCGATTTTTCGCTTTTCGTCTGCAGGGCGGTGACCGATTCGATGTGGCAGGCCCGGTCGCAGACATCCTGATAGCGGCCATCGGCGACGAGCGTCGCGAATTCATCCTGGTCCAGCAACTGGATGAAGAACTGGTATCCGCGCAGCGTGGCTTCGCGCTCTTCCTTGATGAACTGCTTGCCCTCCAGGCCGTCCGGATAGGCGGCCTGAAAGCGTTCGATGGCGGCCGGCAGCGTGACAAAGCTGTTGTTGTCGATCTGCGCGGTCTCGATCAGGTTGTCGAGCAGGGGGTGTTTGGCTTCCCGGCCTTCGACATATTCGAGCCCGACAAACGATCTGGAAAGGCGCTTGGCGCCGGCGCCGACAAAGAACACGTCCACATTTTCGGGGGTTACGCCGAGCACCCGCCCGAGCCCCCATTCCTTCTTGTTGGGGTGAAATACGCGATCGCCTTGGCTTATGGTACTCATCTAGCTGTCCGCCACTTTTGCAAAAAAGGGCGGATTCTACCAGTTCGCCGCCCTCTTCGAAGCGGCTGGCAGACGTCAAGCGGTGTGCCTCGGCCGCGCACCGGCCCTTTCGGTTGGGGGGGGCGCAGTCCGCGATTCGCCTGGGGCAATGACGTCGTTCGGGCCCGGCGCGAAGTTTCCGTCCTTGACGAGAGCATGGGCGGTGTGGTCGCGCTGGCGCCCCTGCGGCAATGGATCAATCCGTTTTCCGACTTCGTTCGCCCGCTGTGTCAATTTTGGCGGAACGGCCTTTCTCGGTGCCATAAATGGCAGGTGAATCGCCGGCCCGGATCGATCCGGGCGAAGCGGCCACGCCACCCTCACGGCTCCAGTAAGTCGCTTGCCGCAAGCCTTTCGGCGGTCATGGACGGATACCCGGCCTGGCCGCCAGGAGGCGGGGCCGGCTGCTCCCTGGCAGGCACATGTCTTGCGAATAATCCTGGGTATCCCGAATTTCCAATCCCATTCACCATTTTCGGAGAAGACACATGGCCTGGAATCTCTTGTTCACATCCGACATCGGCTTGCTCAGCCTGTTTACCATCGGCTTCATACTGGTGATGGCGGTCTACCTTGCCCGCTACGCCGCAAAACATCTCCAGGACGAAGAGCGGGGCTTGAGCGGCGGCAAGCATCTGCCGGGCACGCGTTAGGCCGTTTGCCGCGTCAGCCGGGGGCGACACAGCCGGTCGCGCCTGGCGGACCGTTCGATCAAGCCGCTTCGTCGTCGACCGGAGGCCGTTCTCCGCTGCGCAGGGTTTTCTCGATGCGGCTATCCGGGATCAGCCAGAGCAGCGCAACCAGGAAATACAGGCCCTGGGCGAGCGAAGGGGAGCGGATGGCCAGCAGCATGGCCGCCACGTAGATCAGCGGCGAAAATCTTCCCTTTTTGTCGTTGCCAGTCGCCTTTCTCAACAGGGATTCCTTGCCTTGCGAGGCGATGATGACTTCCTGCAGCACCAGGTAGGCGAGCGCCGCCATGAAGAGGACCGCGCCATAGACGACCGACGGCATGGCGGCGAAATGATTTTCGCCCATCCAGCCCGTGGCGAATGGAAGCAGCGAGAGCCAGAAGAGCAAATGCAGGTTGGCCCACAGGATAGGGCCGGTAACGCTGCGGACTGTGTGCAGCATGTGATGGTGGTTGTTCCAGTAGATGCCGACATAAACGAAGCTCAGCACGTAGCTGAAGAAGACCGGCGCCAAGGTGGCCAGCGCCTCGAAGCTTTCGCCGTGGGGAACCTTCAGTTCGAGCACCATGATGGTGATGATGATGGCCATTACGCCGTCGCTGAACGCTTCCAGTCGATTCTTGCCCATATTCCCCCTTGCCCGGCATGGAAAATTCATGCCGGGCGGCAATTCTCCCGCACATTTCGGGAATGGCCAATACGCCGTCGGCCGGTTTGCCCTCCGCCTCGGGCCGGCGTCGACGCCGCCCGCGGGCCTGCCCCGCTCTTCCCCAGGGGGGGCTTGAAATAGCGGCCGCTTCGCCGTTAGAATCGCGCCCCTTCATCCGATTGAAGTACGCGAGCGTCTCCGGATGCAGCAGCCTTGGTGGTGAAATTGGTAGACACGCTATCTTGAGGGGGTAGTGGCGCAAGCTGTGCGAGTTCGAGTCTCGCCCAAGGCACCAGTTAAGCATTTCATGTGGTTTCAGCCAGCTGAGGATCCCTCGGTTTTTCGTCTGCCAAAGGGCAAATCGAAATCACCTGGCTATCGGGGGCTCCTCGGCCCACTGACAAAACCAGAGCGACATGCTGCCGAACCCGGGGTCCGTCCGCTAGGTCTATCCGCGCAGCAGGGGCTTGATGATGCCGGGTTGGGCGTCTTCGCCGCCGTCGTTTGCCTCGGGGTCGACCACGCAGGCCTCGTTGCCGCTGTACAGCGCATCGGCGATATCCTGCAGGCCAAGGCCGATCCAGGCCAGGGCGGCGAGCAGGGCCAACTTGTAGAGGGCGCCGAAGATGGGTGGAAGCCAGCGCAGGAGGGCGGCCGGTTTGCTGTTTTCAGTCATACCGCAATTATGCCCCGGAACCGTGGCGGCCGGCCATAGCCAGGCCAGGCTGACCAGTAACGGAAGATCGCTGCGATGTTTCAATTCGTAAAGCCGGGCTCGTCTTGTCTTTCGTTTCGTCTTGGGCCGCGTTAATCGCTCAAGGAGATCGAAATGAAAAACTTCCGGAAATACCTTTTACACTTGCTGCTTCTGGCGACCATGGCTTCCGCGCTGAGCGGATGCGTCATGGTTCCCGTCCCCGTCGAACCGTGGCATCACCACCATTACGACCGTTGGTGAGCGTCGATCCGTATCAGGAGTCCCCTTGCGGCCATTTATCGAAAGAATCCCCTGTTTGTTTCTTGTGTTGTCGCTGGCCGCCTGCGGTCTCGAAAGCGCGGGAAGCGCGGCGGTGGTCGGCAAACTGCAGGCCGAGCAGGCCAGGCAGGCTAAAGAACAGGTGGGCAAACTGCAGGCCGACCTCGACGCTTCCTTGCGGGCGGCGGAGGAAAACAGGAAGAAGGCCGAGGCGGCGGCGCAAAATTGAGCCCGGAAGCCCGGCTTCAAGCCGCCATGGCGGCGTTGCAAATCCTCGCGATACCACTGGGTATCGCTGTGGTTTGCGCCTTGCCCTGACCAAAAATCCGTCGCTTTTAACGGTGCCGAGCGCAGCACTAGGGGATGGCGCAAAAATCGGCGAAAATCGGCGACTCCCGCCTTTCTCGAATGCCTGCCCGCGTGTCCGCCATCGTCTTCTTCAACAAACCTTACGGCGTCTTGAGCCAGTTTACGCCGGAGGGCAGGTGGCGGGCGCTGGATGGCTTCATTCCGGTCAAGGACGTCTATGTCGCCGGCCGCCTCGACGCCGACAGCGAAGGGTTGTTGATCCTGACCGACGACGGCCGCTTGCAGGCGAAAATCGCCGATCCGAGGCACAAGCTGGAAAAAACCTACTGGGCCCAGGTCGAGGGTGTCCCGGACGAAGCGGCGCTGGACCGGCTGCGGGCCGGTATCCGCCTCGCCGATTTCACCGCCCTGCCGGCCCGGGTGCGGCTCATCGATGAACCGCCCGGCCTTTGGCCTCGCGACCCGCCGATCCGCTTCCGGGCGGCGATTCCGACGACATGGCTGGAAATCCGTGTCGGCGAGGGCAAGAATCGCCAGGTCAGGCGGATGACGGCGGCCATCGGTTATCCTACGCTCCGTCTGGTTCGGGCCGCCATCGGGGCGGCGACGCTGGACGGTCTGGCACCCGGCGAATGGCGGAAGGTCGACGGCACTTACCGGGATTTGCAAGGAAAACTCATATGAATAAATCTGTTGTTGCAGCATTGGCAGGGCTGCTTCTGAGCGCCGGTGTCTATGCCCAGAGTGTCATGCCCGTCATGGAATTGAGCGCCGGTTTTCACCGCATCGAAGCCGAGGTGGCTGTGAACGACCGAAATCGTCAACTCGGCCTGATGAACCGCCGGACGATGCCGGTCCAGCACGGCATGCTCTTTGTTTTTCCCGAAAACAACACCCAGTGCATGTGGATGCGCAACACCCTGTTGCCGCTGTCGGTCGCCTTCCTCAACGAAGAAGGCAGGATCATCAATATCGAGGACATGCAGCCGCAGACGGACGACAATCACTGCGCCAAGACACCGGCCCGCTACGCTCTGGAAATGAACCTCGGTTGGTTCGCCCAGCGCGGCATCAAGCCGGGCATGAAACTGGGCGGCATCGATAAGGCGCCGCGCGGGCAGCAATGAAACGAAGCAAGTGGCGAGTCCGCCTGGCCGGTGGGCTGACCGATCCTGTTCTCCGCTCCTGGCTGACCGAATCGGGTTCATTGACGGCGCGCTGCCAGCGGGCGAGTTCGGTTTTTCGTCTGCGCCTGCTCTCTTACGGCAAGGGCCGGGTCTTGGCCGATGAAGCGGCGGGCGGGCGGGGCGGGCGCCAGTTGGCCTGGGTGCGCGAAGTGGCGCTGGAATGCGACGGGCGGCCGGTGATTTTTGCCCACACTACGCCGGGCACCGCCGACCGTGGCCGCATGAGCCGCTGGATGGCTGGCCTGGGCAGCCGCTCACTGGGTTCCTTGCTCTTTTCCCACCCCGGATTTCGCCGTGGCGCTATCGAATTCCTGCGTCTCGATGCGCGCCATCCGCTCCATAGCCGCGCCGCCTCGCTTGGCCCGGTGACGCCGACCCTGTGGGCGCGTCGCTCGCGGCATCGCCTGGGAAATCAGGCGGTATTGGTGACCGAGGTGTTTCTGCCGGCCATCGGCCTGCTGGTGCCGCCCGCCCGGGCGAGCAGGATTCTCCTCTAGCTTTCTTCCAGCCAGCGTCGCAGTTCCTGTCCGGCGCAGTCGACGAATGCCCGGAGCTTGGGCGGGATGAAACGCTGGCCGGGATAGACGATGTAGAGCGGGTCGGCCCGGGCACGCCACTCGGGCAGGACGCGCAGCAAGCGGCCGTCGGCGCATTCCTCGCGGCACAAATGGATCGGCAACAGGGCGATGCCCTGGCCGGCCAGGGTCATCGCATGCACCACCCGCACATCGTTGACCATTACCTGCCCAGCCATCGGTACGGTGACACTGCCCGTACTGTCGCTCAGCGTCCAGCTTTCCTTGCCGAGCGGCGAAAACTGCAGGCAGTTGTGCTGGCGCAGGGCCGGTGGAGAGGCCGGGGGCGGTGCCGATGCCGATGCCAGGTAGTCCGGGCTGGCGAAGGGGGCCCAGCACGCCGTGCCCACCTTCTTGGCGATCAATGTCGAATCCTTGAGATGGCCGGTGCGGATGGCGACATCGACGGCCTCGGCGACGAGGTCGACATAGCGGTTCGTCAGGACCATGTCGACCCCGACCTTGGGGTGGTTGCGGCACAACTGCCTGACGATGGCGGACAGGATGCCGTCGCCGATATCGGCCGGCGCCGTGACGCGGAGCAGGCCTTGCGGCTCGCCGACCGAAGCCATCACCGCCGCTTCAGCATCCAGCATGTGTCCGAGGCCGGCCGCCGCGTGCCGGTAGTACAGGCTGCCGCTGTCGGTCAGGTGCAGGCGGCGGGTCGTCCGTTGCAGCAAGGTGACGCCCAGGCGCTTTTCGAGGCGCGCGATGCGGGTGCTCACGGTCGAGGTCGGCAAGCCGAGCAGGCGAGCGGCGGCGCTGAAGCCGCCGGCCTCGACGACCTTGACGAAAACCGCGCTTTCGTTGAGATCCATTGTTCAATCAGTTGAAATGTATTTTCATATTTAACCATCTGGCCTCGGGTTTGTCTGTCGTCTACAGTGAAGTCATTCCACCGACGGCGCGTCATCGTGAAAGAACCGGCATTCATCAAACGCAGCAACGGCAGCCACCGGGTTGGCGACGGTTTCCCGGTCAAGGAGATCTTTTTCCACAACGATATCGCCGAGGAAATGTCGTCGCTTCCGTTCATGGGTTACGCCGGTCCGACCGATTTTCCGTCGACCGCACGCAAGCTGGGCGTCGGCGGGCACCCGCATCGCTGCTTCGGAACGATGATCATCGACCTGCCGCCATGGAACGCGTCGGCGGAAATCGTCCGGTCCGTCGACGATTTCCACGGTGGCCGTTGCGGGTGGATCGGCCATTGGCTCCGGATGCCGGCCAGCTTGAATTTATTGCCGGCGAAGGATTGAATGGGGGCAAGCGCATTGCTCCTGTCGTCGGTCCGCAAGCGGCCCGGTTTCGGTCCCGCAGTCCCAGCTCAATCAATGAAGGATTCCCATGTCGAACATTCCCGCCGTCAAGGCTACCCTCGAAGACACACCCTATATCGTCACCTTCAACGACGACCTGGGGCATCAGTGGACGGCCGACGAACCGCTTGAAGCGGGCGGTGGCGACACCGCATCCAGTCCGGATCGCCTGATTCTGGCCAGCCTCGGTGCCTGTACCGCGATTACCCTGAAAATGGTCGCCACCCGGCGCCGCTTGCCGATGACCGGCGTTGAGGTCGATCTGCAACTGAATCCCGACGGCAAGCCGGAGGCAGGCAACGACATCGTGCGCCGAATTACCCTGCGGGGCGACTTGAGCGACGAGCAACGGGCGCAGTTGCTGAAAGTGGCGAACGCCTGTCCGATGCACAAATTGCTGACCGGCGAAGTTCGCGTCCGGACGGAATTGCTGGAGTGAGGCCCAAAAGGAGATGTCCGATGAACCCATTGTCCGAATCGAAGCACGCAGCGCCGAGCTCGGCGACGGCATGACGGTGCGCCGGCTCCTGCCCAGCCGCCGGCAGCGCATGGTCGGCGCCTGGTGCTTCCTTGATCATGCCGGTCCGGTCCGCTTCGCCCCCGGCCGGGGCATGCATGTCGCGGCCCATCCCCATACCGGCTTGCAGACCTTCACCTGGCTGCTCGCCGGGGAGGTGCTGCATCGCGACAGCCTGGGGAACGAACAGCTCATCCGGCCCGGCCAGGTCAACCTGATGACGGCCGGTCGCGGCGTCGTCCACACCGAAGATACGCTGACCGACGGGCAATTGCTGCACGCGGCCCAGCTCTGGATCGCCTTGCCCCCGGCCGCCCGGGATTGCGCACCGGATTTCGCGCACCACCCGGTCCTGCCGCAATGGTCGCAGGGTGACGCCAGGCTGACCCTGCTGGCCGGCGCCTACGGTCAACATACGGCGCCGACCCGCCTTCATTCCCCCTTGCTCGGTCTGGACATCGCCAGCGCCCGGGCAACGACGCTGAACCTCGCCCTCGAACCGGGCTTCGAATACGGATTGCTGCCCCTGGTCGGCGCGGTCGTTGTCGCCGGAGAGCGTTTCGGGGCCGACGAATTCGCCTATCTCGGGGCCGGGCTGGAGAGTTTGCAGCTAAGCCTGGCCGCCGGCTCCAGGGTGTTGCTGCTCGGCGGCGAACCCTTCGAACAGCCGGTCCTGATG
>JAJXVG010000004.1:0-29346 GCA_021782315.1 Pseudomonadota bacterium
GCGGATCGAGTCGGAGCGTCGGGAAGCCGAAAAGCAGGAGGCCGCGCGCCAGGCCGTGGCCAGGGAAGAGCAGGCGAAGCGTGAGGCCGTCGACCGGGAAGCGGCGCGGATCGAGTCGGTGCGTCGGGAAGCCGAAAAGCAGGAGGCCGCGGCCAGGGAAGAGCAGGCGCAACGGGAAGCCGCGCGAGTCGAGGCCGCACGCGAGCAAGATGCAAGACGGGATGCGGCGCGTCGGGCGATGGGGCGGCAACTGGACGAGGAGGCCGCCCGTCGGGACGCAGCCCAGGCCAGAACCCCGCTGTCGCCTTCAGCGAGCCCCTTGCGCCGGGGCCGGCTCTTCGGACGCGCCGACCCCAATGCCGAACTCATCCTGTACGCCGAAGCCTGGAGCCGCAAGATCCAGTTCAATACGGGATTCGAGATGGTGCGCGAGGCCGCAAAGCAAGCCCACACCGATCCTGTCGTAACGGTAGCCATTCGCAGCGACGGCTCCATCGAATCCGTGACATTCGTTCGCTCCAGCGGCGTGGCAGCCATCGATGAGGCGATACGACGGATCGTGCAAAGCCAGACCCCCTATCTGCCGTTCCAGCCGGCTCTTGCCCGCCAGTTCGACGTGATCGAGATTCGCCGTACCTGGTATTTCGACACGGCCATTCGGCTGTATTGATGGAATTCTGACGGAGGTTGAGCTGCCTGGTCATGGCACGGCAGATGGGTGCCGTTTGACAAGCGTCCGGTCTGAAGTGCTCCGGGCGAATGACGGCATGCGGGCGTCGCAGGCATGACGGCGCCGGGCGCCTTGGGAATTCTGCGACGATTTGCAACTGAATCAAGGCCGTATGGATAGCGATGAGCTGGCGGAAAGCAGACGTTCAACATGGACGGAGGACACCTTATACTGCCCCCTTCATTGTACGGATCATGTAAATAGCGTCTTTATGGTCGAATGCACCGACAATCGCCGACAGGGATACGGCCCGCCGCCGTCGGGGTGCCGGGCTTGTGCCGTCATCCTCGTCGCCGTTCTGGCGCTGAGTGCCTGTGCAACCGACCATTTTGACCCACGTCCGCTTTCGGTGCAGGCGATTGCCGAGGATTTCGGCGCCCGTTCGCTGACCTCGACCGAGTTGCAAGGTTTTATCGGGCGTCACCAGGGGCGAAGCGACGCAAGCTGGCCGCCGGCTGTATGGAATCTGGAGATGCTGACCCTGGCAGCCTTCCACTTCAACCCGGAGTTGACTGCGGCCCGCGCCAGGCTGGCCACCGCCGAGGCCGGGGTAAGCACTGCGGGCCAACGTCCCAACCCGACCCTTCAGTTGCCCCTGCAAGGCACGCTCAATCCGTTGAACGGAATTTCGCCGTGGACCCTCGGCCTGGTGCTGGATATTCCCCTGGAAACTGCTGGCCGGCGCGAATACCGAAGCTTGGCGGCGAGTCAACTCGCCAGTGCGGCCCGTTTCCGGCTTGCCGAAGCCGCCTGGACAATACGCAGCCGATTGCGTTCGGCCTTGCTGGATATGTGGTTCGCAGACGCGCGCGCCGAGCTCCTGGGGCAACGGTTTGCCCTCGACCAAACCCTGGCGAGCCAAATGGAAAGGCGTCGGTTTGCCGGACAGGTGTCGGCCTGGGAAGCCGGTCAGCAGCAGCTCGCAGTCCTGCAATCCGAGGCCGAGCACCTGGCGGCCCTGAATCAGGTATCGGCAGCCAGGGCCGGCCTGGCTGCCGCGCTGGGCGTCGGCCAGGGGGCGCTCGATGGAGTGGAGCTGGATCTGAGCCTCTTTGCCGCATCGCCGCCGACCCTGCCCGATACGCTGCTCGGCGACGCCCTGCTGAACCGGGCCGACGTCGGCGCCGCCCTGGCTCGATACGAAGCCAGCCAGGCCGCCCTGCAACTCGAACTGGCCCGCCAGTACCCGAACATCAATCTCGGCCCCGGCTACATCTTCGACCAGGGCGCCCGCCGTCCGGGCTTTAGCTTCGGCGGGCTGGAATTGCCCCTGTTCAACCGCAACGAAGGGCCCATCGCCGAGGCCAGGGGCAGGCGACGGGAGGCGGAGGCGCAGGTCAAGCTGGTCGAGGTCCGGGCCTTGGGCGATACCGAGGCGGCCGCGGCAGCTTTCCGGAATGCGCAGGCATCGCTGACGCAGAGCGAAGTGCGGCTGGCGGCACAAACGCGGCAATCGGAGCGGTTGCGGCAGGCCCTGGCCGTCGGGCAGGAAGACCGCCTGGCGATGGTCCAGGCCGAACGCTCGCAATTGGCGGCACGGGGCGCCGTGCTCGATAGCCGCTTCCGCTTGCAGCAAGCCGTCGGAAGCCTGGAGGACGCCTTGCAGCGCCCCCTGCCGGCGGCAGACGAGAATCATAAGGGAAAATGAACATGCTCGAAATCAAACGGCGCAGGGCGCTGCAGATTCTCGTCCCACTGCTGGTGGTCGGCCTTATCGCCGCCACCATCGGGCTGACCCGGGCCGGGCGGGAAGCCGAAGCGACGGGGGAGATGCGGGACCGCTTGCCCGTGGTCGTCGAGCAAGGACTTGTCAGCCTGACGGAGGCGGTGCAGTCCAACAGCGGCATGCGAACGGCAATGCTGGCCCCGGCCGGCGTCACCGCGGGGCCGGAGGTCTTCGGTACGGCGCTCGACCTGCAGCCCCTTGTCGACCTGGCCAGCCGGCGAGCCGTGGAGGCCGCCGAGCTGGATGCGGCGCAGGCCGCCGCCGTCGCGGCAAATGCCGAACTGGCACGGGTCGACTCCCTGTACAGGGATGGCGAGACGGCATCGCTCAAGGCGCTGGAACAGGCCCGCGCCGCCAAGGTTGCGGCGGCGGCCAGGGTGAGGGGAGTGGTGGCGAATCTCGATGCCATCGACAGCGCGCAAGGACAGCAATATGGCACGCTCATCGCCGGCTGGGGCAAGTCGCCGGCGGCCGAAGCGCTGGCCCCCTTCCTGGCCCATCGGGAGACACTGCTGCGGATGGTCCTGCCGACCGATTCGCCGGGCGCGGCTCCGCCCCTGTTGAACGTCTTGGCGGACGGGCACGCGCCCTTCGCGGCCCATCTGGTGTCGGCTTCGCCGCAAAGCGATGCCGGCTTCCAGGGGCAGGCTTATTTCTACCGGGCCGCGGTCGCCTTGCCTGCCGGCCTGAGGGTCGGCGCACGGGTACCGGCGGCGCCGGGTTCGCCGGCCGGATTCCGCATCCCCGCCGAGGCCATCGTGTGGTACGGCGGCCAGCCGTGGGCCTATGTGCAAATGGACGAGACCCGCTTCGTGCGCCGTTCCGTCGGCGGCAGCCAGCCCCAGGACGGCGATTTCGTGGTGACAGACGGTTTCGCCGCCGGTCAGCGCATTGTCGTCCGGGGGGCGCAGTTGCTGCTGTCCGAGGAGTCCCGCGCGACATCCGGCGGCCAGGCCGACAATGACTGACGCCGTGTCATGCTGACTGCGCTGATCGATTTCGCGGTGCGCCTGCGCGGCGTGATTTTCGCCTTGGCCTGCCTGTTGCTGGGCTACGGCACCTACGCTCTGTACCAGTCCCGCCTCGATGTCTTCCCGGAGTTCACGCCGCCCCAGGTCATCATCCAGACCGAAGCGCCCGGCCTTTCGGCGGAGCAGGTCGAGCAACTGGTCACCCAGCGGGTGGAGAACGCCCTGGGGGGCGCCAAGGGACTCGAATCGATGCGTTCCCAGTCGATACAGGGGGTATCCGTCGTCACCCTGACCTTCAGCGGGCAGACCGACATCTGGCGGGCCCGGCAGCTGGCCGGCGAGCAACTGGCCACCCTGTCAGGCGAGCTGCCGCTGGGCGTGCGCTCGCCCAAGATGACGCCGCTGAGTTCGGCCACCACCCTGGTCCTGGGCATCGGGCTGACCTCGGAAACCCGGTCGCTGATGGATCTGCGCAGTTTTGCGGAATGGACGCTCAAGCCCCGCCTGCTCAGTCGCTCGGGCGTTTCCGACGTGAGCATTTATGGCGGCGACGTCAAGCAGTACCAGGTGCAGGTCGAGCCCGGCAGGCTGGCGCGCCTCGGCCTATCCCTGCAGGATGTGGTTGCCGCCGCCCGGCGCGCTACCGGTGTCCGTGGCGCCGGCGTGCTGGACAGCGCCAACCAGCGCATTGTCCTCAGCACCGAGGGCCAGGCGACATCGGTGGAACAACTGGGCCAGGTCATGCTCAGGGCGCAGAACGGCAAGGTGCTCAGGCTGGCGGACGTGGGCAGGGTGGTGCTGGGTAGTGAGGTGCCGGTGAGCGGCGCCAATATCCAGGGCCGGGCGGGCGTCGTACTCATGGTCAGCAACCAGTACGGCGCGGACACCGTGTCGGTGACCCGTCGCCTCGACGAAGCCCTGGCCACCCTGGGTCCGGTGCTGGCGGCCAACGACATCCAGTTGCATCCCAGCCTCTTCCGGCCGGCCAGTTTCATCCAGGCATCGACCGACCACCTGCGTATCGCGCTGCTCCTCGGGGCCGGCATGGTGGTTATCGTCCTCCTGCTCTTCCTGCAAAACCTGCGGACGGCCTTCATTTCGGCGACGGCCATCCCGATATCGCTGCTCGCCGCCGTCGTCGTCCTTCATCACCTCGGCGTGCCGCTCAATACCATGACCCTGGGCGGACTCGCCATCGCCCTTGGCGAAGTGGTGGACGATGCCATCATCGACGTCGAGAACATCTATCGGCGCCTGCGCGAGAATCGTCGCCGGGATCAGCCGAAATCGGCCATCGAGGTCGTCGTCGAGGCGTCTACCGAAGTTCGCGGCGCAGTCATCTACGCCACCTTTACCGTGGCCGTCGTCTTTCTGCCCGTCCTGGGCCTGTCCGGCGTGGCCGGCCGGTTGTTCGCCCCGCTCGGACTCGCCTATCTCCTGGCCATCCTCTCCTCGCTGGTGGTGGCCCTGACGCTGACGCCCGCCCTGTGCTATGCGCTGCTGGCCGGTCGCGACGAAGAGGCGGCCGAACCCCGTCTCTACGATTGGCTGAAGTTGCGCTATGCGCGGATGCTGGCAGTGGTGGAAGAGCACTGGCGCAGCGTCGTCGCCATGCTGGCCGCCCTCGTCCTCGTCACACTGGTCACCCTGCCTTTCATCCATGCCGAATTCCTGCCGGAATTGCGGGAAGGCCACTTCATCCTGCACATGCGGGCGGCGCCCGGGACCTCCATGCCGGAGGCCCTGCGGATAGGCGAACGGGTCAGCCAGGTCCTGCTGGAAGTCCCCAACGTGCGCTCCGTCGCCCAGCGGGCCGGCCGTGCGGCGCGCGGGGTCGATGTCCTCGGCCCCCATTACAGCGAGTTCGAAATCGAGCTGGTGCCGGGGCTCGATGCCGAAGCACAGGAAGAAGCCCAGACGCGGGTGCGCGACGCGCTGAAGCACTTTGCCGGTCTCGATTTTACGACCGAAACCTTTCTCACCGAACGCATCCAGGAGACCCTGTCCGGTTACACGGCCCCGATCATCCTCAACGTCTTCGGTCCCGACCTCGATGTGCTCGACGACCTGGCGCGCCAGGCCAGCCAGTTGTTGAATACCGTCCCCGGCGCCGTCGGGGTCACCCTGCAATCGCCGCCGACCCTGCCCCAATTGACCGTGCGCCTGCGCCAGGATCAGCTTGCCCGCTGGGGTTTCGCCCCGCTGGATGTGCTGGAGGCCGTCCAGACCGCCTACCAGGGGGCGGAAGTCGCCCAGATCTACGAAGCCAATACGGTGAGCAGCATGACCGTCGTGCTGGCCGACGGCGCCCGCCGCAGTCCGACGCAAATCGGCGCCTTGCCCCTGCGCAACGCCGAGGGGCTGATGGTGCCGTTGCACCGCCTGGCCGACATACGGCAGTCGGAGGGGCGTTACCTCATCCTGCACAGTGGCGGGCAGCGTCTGCAGACGGTCACCGCACAGGTCAACGGCCATGCGGTGCGGGAAGTCGTGGCCGAAGCCCGGCAGCGCCTGGCTGCCGGCATCAAGTTTCCGCCCGGGTACTATTTCTCCTTTTCCGGGGAAGCCGAGGCCCAGGCGCAGGCACAACGGGACCTCCTCGTTTACTCCGGTGTATCGGCCGTGGTCATCTGTATCCTGGTCTTCCTGGCCCTGCGCAGCGCCCGGGGATTGCTGCTGGTCATGAGCAACCTGCCTTTCGCGCTGATCGGCGGCGTGCTGCTGGTCCATGCCACCGGGGGGCGGCTGTCGCTCGGGGCCATGGTGGGTTTCGTCACCCTCTTCGGCATCACCCTGCGCAATTCGATCATGCTCATTTCCCACTACCAGCACCTGGTGCAACGGGAAGGGCGAAGCTGGAACCTGGAGACGGCAGTGCTCGGCGCGACCGAGCGCCTGCTGCCCATTCTGATGACCGCCCTGGTCACCGGCCTCGGCCTGTTGCCGCTGGCCTTGCAGAGTGGCGAGCCCGGCAACGAGGTGGAAGGCCCGATGGCCATTGTCATCCTTGGCGGTCTTTTCACATCAACCCTGCTCAACCTGCTGGTCCTGCCCACCCTGGCCCTGCGCTTCGGCAAATTCGGCGCCGATCGTTCCTGAATCTTTCCGGGGCGGGACGGTCAAACAACTGACATCAGGCAGATCTTGCCGATATCGATGGCCCCGGTCGCCGACCGGGAATACGTGCCTGCGTTTTCGCAGGCGGAACAGGCAGTAGCCGATGACCGCTTCTTCCTTGATCTCGCCAGTCAGCCTTGCCACTCTGGCGCGGATATCGCCCTTGGCGCTTCCAGTATCGACAAGGGGTGTCCTCGCATCGAATTCGGACAGCAGCCCCTCCACTATCGTCACACTGTCGAGCAACGGCCGTTTGCTGTCCGCCTTGTCCTCGCTCCAGAATCAACTGGCCGACTCCTTGAGTGTCGGCCAGGCTGCGGCCAGCCCGGCCGATACGAAAGTGCTGGCGCAGAATCTGGTCGCCACCTTCAATAATCTGCAAGGCAGCGCCAGTGCCTTGAATGGCGTGTTGGGAAACGACACGGTGAGCAGCCTGTTGGCCGGCGCTTTGACCAACAACCCCACGCTGCTGGCCAGCCTGAGCGGAATCGGCATCGATTTGCCGGCGGCTTCGAGCCAGTTCGTGGTCAATCAGGACACCCTCGACGCGGCGCTGGCCAGCGCCCCGACGGCGACCGGGAGCATATTGGACAACGCGGCGCAAGCCGTACTGAACGCCTCATCCAGCCTTGAACTGCAAGTGGCCGGTCTGGCCGTGGCCCAGGCCAATCCATCGCCGACGGAAGCGATATCTGCCGCGACAGACAGCGGGAGCGGTGTGCCCATCGAGCAGTTGCAGAACCTGTCGGCCGACAGCATTCTGAACAATGTTCAACTGGGCGACATCAATCTCGCTGCCGCCGGGCAAACGGCCGACGCCATCTCGACAGTCCCCGCCCTGCTTCAAACTTCGCTCAGCGCCGGCTTGCCCGGGGCGAACGACACGGTCTTCCCGGTGACGGCAAATCCGGCCCAGTCGGTCGGCAATGACGTCGTCGCCCCGGCCGGCGGCAGTGTCCAGTCGGTGACGAGTGGCGCCGTTGACAATGCTTCGACTACGGCGCTACCGCTCGGTCCGGGCCCACCGACCTCGATCGTTGCGGCCTCGCCCGGCGCCGTCGCGACGCCGGCAACCGGCAACGGCGATGCTGCGGCGGCCGATCTCAGGTCGGCAACGGCGCAGATGGCATTGCAGAAGATGCTGTCCGATCCCGCACAGCAAATCCTGCGCAATATCCTCGATCCTTACTTCCCGGCCTTGGTGGCGGCTACGCGCAGTACCGAAATGAGTACCTTCGCCCCGGTCATCGATCCGCAAGCATTCGCCCCCGATCTCCCGACCCCTGTCCTGGCCATCCAGAGAGTTCGCGCAATCGGCTGACACCGTGCCAATCCGACCTGCCGGTCGGCGGCCGAGGCGGGCGGCAGCCTGTTCAGCGTCGGCGGGCTTCCGTCTTCATGAAGCAGGTGGCCAGCACGGCCAGGGCGAATATTGCGGCGAGCAGCAGGAAGCCCTGGGCATAGGCCGAGTAGATACCGGGCGGTACCGCGCCGTAAACGCTTTCCCGCCATTCGACGAAGACCGCCACGACGGCCACCCCCATTACCCCGCCCAATTGCCGGGCGTAGCTGATCAGCACCGAGGATTGCCCAAGCTGGTGCGGTTCCATGTGGCGCAAAGTCGCCAGGTTGAGGGCCGGCAATATCAGGCCGAGCCCGATGCGGCCGACTACCGTGGCCAGGATGATTTCCCCGTACAGGATGCCGCCTCCCCGCACCGAAAAAACCAGGAAGGAGGCGCCGAATATGAGCAGGCCGATGAGGGTTATCCATTTCGGTGGATAACGGTCGGCCATGCGCCCGGCCAGGGGGAGCATGACGACGAGGGCGATGCCCGAAGGCAGGAGTGCGATGCCGGCCGCCGCCGCCTTGAACGACAGGGCGTTCTGGAGAAAGACGGGAATGAGATAGGTGGAGGCATAGAGGCCGAAGCCGTAGACGAAGGAAACCACCGTTCCCATGGCGAAGCTGCGTTGTTCGAAGAGGTCCAGTCTGATCAGCGGGTCGTCGCGGTGCCTGGCGTGCCGGTAGTAGAGCACTGCCGACAGCAGGGACAGGGTGTACTGGGTAATGGTCCAGGGAGATGCCAGGCCGCTGTGCTGCAGGCTGGCAACCCCCTCGATCAGCGCGATGGCGCCCAGGGTCAGCCAGCCCAAGCCGATCCAGTCGAAAGCCTGCGTTTTGATTTCCCGTGGCGCCGGCAACAGGCGGATGGCGGCAAGCGCGGCGACAACGGCAAAAGGCAGGCCGAGGAGGAAAATCGATTGCCAGCCGAAGCGGTCAAGCAACAGGCCACCCAGTGATGGCGCGACGGCCGGCGTCAGGGCAATGCTGAAGATGAGCAGGCCCGAGGCTCGGCCCTGAATTTCCGGGGGGAACAGGCGCATCAGCGCCAGGGCGCCCATCGGCTGCAGGACGCCGGCGGCGGCGCCCTGAACGATGCGTGCGGCGACGACGAGGGCGAAGGTCGGGGCAAAAAATCCGGCCAGGCTGGCCAGGCCGAGAATCGCCAATGCGATCAAAAAAACCCGACGAAAACCGAGGCGGTCGAGCAGCCACGACGTCGGCAGCATGGCCACCGTCATAGCGGCCAGGAATCCGGTCATTGCCCATTGCACCTGGTCCTGACCCAGTCGGAAATGCCTGGTCAGCGCCGGGACGGCAACATTGAAGCTGGAGGTGCATAAGACCCCGGCTACCGTGCCCAGGGCCAGTATGAACAGCACCATCCATTTGTAGCGCTCGCCATAGCGCTGGGATAGCGCATCGAAGCTTGCTGCTGGGCGGAGGAGGGGCATTGACGGGGCGTGCGCTGCGGATGAAGACAAAAGTATAGGGTGCCGGCCGGCGCCTAAGTGTCTGCTTGTGTAACAGGCGCTTGGTGCGGGAGGGTGAAGCAGAATGTCGCGCCGCCTCCCGGGCTGGCGCACGAAACGAAGAGTTCCCCGCCGTGCCGGCGCACGATGCGGTGCACGGTGGCCAGTCCGATGCCCAGCCCAGGAAATTCGTGGTGCAGGCGCCGGAAGGGCATGAATAGCATGTCGGCGTGCTCCGGGTTGAAGCCGATACCGTTGTCCGAGACGCAATAGCGGATGAATTGACCATCCGGCTCGCTGTAGACTCGAATCGCCGCCAGGGGATTGGCGGCAGTGTACTTCCAGGCGTTGCCGATCAAATTCTGGAACACCACAAAAAGCATGGTCCGGTCGCCGCGCGCCGTCATGCCCGGCGCGATGTCGCAAACCACCTGGCGGTCCGCCTCGGCATCGCGAAATTCCTTGATCACTTCCGCGCTCAGCGAAGTGATGTTGATCTCCTCGCTGTGCAGCTTGCCGCTGGTGCTGCGGGACAATTCCAGGATGCCTTCGATCACTTCGCTCATGCGGCCCCCGGCCCTGCCGATCTCCTCCAGGTATTCAAGGCCCTTGCCCTTCAACAGCCCGCCAAAATCCTCCTGCAAGGCACGGGAAAAGCCGCGCAGGGCGCGGAGCGGCGCGCGCAGGTCGTGCGAAACCGAATAGGCGAATGCCTCCAGTTCCCGATTGGCCGCCGTCAATTCGGCCGTGCGCCGGGCGACCCGTTGCTCGAGTTCGACGTTGACCTGCGCCAGTTCCTTGAGGATGAGGACGCGCTCGGTGGTGTTCTCGCTGAAAATCACGATGCCGCCGATGCTGCCGTTGGCGCCGTGCCAGGGGATGACCTCCCAGCGCAGCCAGAGGGTTTTCCCGTTTCTCAATTCGATGTGGTCTTCTTCCTCCTTGATCGTTTCTCCCGCCAGGCCGCGCCGATGAACCTCCTGCCAGCGTTCGCCTATGCCCGGGAAAACGTCGTAGTGGCAACGGCCGATGATGTCCTGCTCGGACAGCCCGTAATCGGCCAGCCAGCGTCGACTGACCGACAGGTAGCGCATCTCCCGGTCGAACATGGCCAATGCGGCCGGGGCATGCTCGATGAACAGGCGCAAGGTTTCTTCGCTCAGGCTCAATTTGCGCTCGGCGACGGCGAGTTCCGCGATGCGCCGGATCAGTTGCCGGTTCTGCGTCTGCAATCTACGCGCCCCCCAGAACAGAATGCCGGCCGTCGCCAGGGAAAGGAGGGCGAGCAGGATCGCCGTTTGTTGCCAGGAATTCCGAAAGTCGGCCGTGGCACGCCCGACGGTCATCCAGAATGGCGAGTGCGCGAAGCGCTGGTAGGCGTAGATCCTCTCGGTCCCATCGATCGGCGCCAGCGTTTCGTAGACGTAGTGGTCGCTGTTCGGCTGCTCTTGCATCAGTCGCTTGATTGTCTCGGAGACATTGCGGTTTCCGGTGCCGCTGTTGGCGCCCGAGAGGGTGGGGTGGCGAACGATTTGCGTGAAATCCAGGGCGCGCAGATTGATGATGCCCTTCGCGCCGAGGTCTATTTTCGAGAATTGCTTGCCAATCGACTCGATGGGCAGGACGGCGAAGGCGATGCCAAGAAACTCACCGCCCCTGCCGTCGATCCGCCGGGCCAGGATCATCGCCCATTCGTTCGTCCGTTTGCTCTGCAGCGGCCCGGAAAAGATCAGGTCGCGGTCGCCCTGCCTGGCCTGTCGGAAATAATCGCGGTCGGCGACGGCGATCGGCAGGTTTTCGGCTTCGGAGAATTCCGTATTCAATATGATGCTGCCTGCCGGGTCGGTGATGCCGATACGGACGACCAGCGGATAGTACGGAACCTCGCGCCTGGCCTCCCCGGCAAAGCGCTCACGGGCGCGGTAGTCGGCGGGGGGAAGCGCAGCAAAGCGCTCGCCGACCGAAGCGAGCAGCGTGTTGACCTGGTCGAACAGGTTTTCAGTCTGGTCGGCAAGGATGCGGGCGGTATTGAGGACCGATATCTCGGCCTTGGTCCGATTGTCGCACCACTCCTTCCAGGAGATGAAACCGGAAAGCGTGAAGATCACCAGCGCCGCCAGCCACGCGCTGGCACCGTAGCCGGGCCGGCGTTTTCGCCTAGGCATGGGAAGCCTGCCGGGCTGGCGAAAAGGCGGCGGCATGGTCGAAATCTTCAGGCATCGAAGGAAGAGGGCAACGGTCGATAGCCGGGGCGGGCGCCGAGGTGGGGCGCATGCATCGACTTGCCGCCCGGCCGTCAAACATCCTCTGGGTCGAGACCGAGATGACGCTTGATCGTGGGAACCAGGTCTTCAAGCCTTTCCTTCGAGACGAAGTCGCTGGCGCCGAGCATGACCATCATGGCGCCCTTGGCTTCGCCTATCGTTCCCGAGACGATCATGAAGGGCAGGTTAGGGGAGTGCTGCCTGACGCTGGCCAGCACTTCCGGAAAATAAAGACCGGGCACGCAGTAATCGGAAATTACCAGATCCCATGCGCCGCTTTGCAAGGCGTCGTCGAACGACTGTTTGTCATCGACGCGATGGCATCGGCAGTCAATGCCATCGGTTTTCAGTTGTCGCTCCATCAGGAGGAAATCGGCATTCGAGTCCTCGATGGAGAGAATTGCCAGTGTTTTGGTCATGCCGCCTCCACTGTCGTCATCTGCGACGAAGTTCAATGCTGCCGACTGTCATATCGGACAGACAATACGCCGGTCGTCGAGCAGATTCAATGAGGCAGCTTTGCTAGTGTAGTGTTGCACTCTTGACGGCACAGTTAAAACTGACGGATTTTTGGTCAGGGCAAGGCGCAAACCACAGCGATACCCAGTGGTATCGCGAGGATTTGCAAGGCCGCCATGGCCGAAAAGACAAGGTTTTAAGTACCGGAGAGCGTGCAACGCTACACTAGCGTGCCGGTAACTGGGCCGGCAGGTCGCTCCCCTGCGTCGTCTTGCGTTTGCTCTTGGCATCGCTGGCTTTTTCGTGGGCAAGGCCTTCCGAACTCATGCGATCTTCGGCACGATCCAGACCGCTATCCCTGTCTTGGGAGAATTTACCGTTGGCGTTGTCGCTTGCGGCACTGTTTGAGCCGGGGCCGCTGGGGTGGCCGAAACCGCTGCCTCCGCCGAAGCCACCGCCGCCACCGCCGCGGGCTTCGGCATTCAGGCCGCGGGCGGCGATGCATGCGCCACAAAGTAAAAGGGAAACGGTTTTTTTCATGAAAGCCTCCTTTCGATACGGGCTGCTGTCGATTCCGCCATTGCCGAAAGCTGTCTTCGGCTGCGGGCGGCGACTGCTTGTCATCCCGTGGGGCTCTAAACCAGGCGCCTGGCACAAGCAATCCATTCAACGTCGTGCACGACCGCCGGTCGATCGGCGGGCGCGCCGGGCAGCGCATGCCTGCGCATTTCTGCCGTGATGCTCCAACTGCATTGACCGGCCTGCATGGACATGGTTCAGCCGAACGCGATTCTTTTTTACGCCATACGGCTGGCTGACGAACGGTCGAGCCGGCATGACCCGGAAACCCGGAGGGGTGGCGAGCGATCGAGCCAGCGATGAACCGCCATCCCGTTCGTGTCGGTTTCTCCTGGCCAAATTGAACAGACAGCCCGTTGTTCGTACAATAGCCCGCCCGTCGAGTTTTGCCCGGCCGATGGCATGCCGGAGCCCCGGCGGGGCAGGGCGTCTAACAAGGAGAGCATCGAGCATGGATCTGCGTCCCGAACCGGATCGTCCCAGCGGCGCCGGACCTGCCGAGGCAGCCTCGGAAGCCGATGTCGAGGCGGCCGGTCGCGATACGGAAACAAGAATCGACGCGGTGACGGTCGAGGATCGCCGGGTCGAAGGTTGCGGCGGTCGCCTCTTCGTTCGACTCTGGACCCCCTCAACCACCGCCGGTCTTGCGCCCATCGTCCTGCTGCACGATTCGTTGGGTTGCGTCGAGTTATGGCGGGATTTTCCAGAGGCGCTGTGCAAGGCGACGGGCCGCCGGGTTGTCGCCTATGACCGCCTCGGTTTCGGCCGATCGGACCAGCACCCGGGCAGCTTGGCCCTGGATTTCATCGCCGGCGAGGCGCAGGATGATTTCGCATTGCTCCGGCAGGGATTGGGGATCGACCGCTTCATTCTTTTCGGGCACAGCGTTGGCGGGGGCATGGCCATCAACTGCGCCGCCCGTTTCGGCAAGGCCTGCCTGGCAGTGATCACCGAATCGGCCCAGGCCTTTGTCGAGGATAGAACCGTCCGCGGCATAGAGGAGGCGAGGGAGCTTTTTCGAGACCCCGGCCAGGTCGATCGCCTGAAGAGATACCACGGCGAAAAAGCGCCATGGGTTCTCGACGCGTGGATTTCCTCCTGGTTGCATCCCGCCTTTGCGGCGTGGTCGTTGAAATCGGTTTTGCCGAAGGTGCAATGTCCGGCCTTGGTCATTCACGGTGTCGACGACGAATACGGTTCGCCGCGACACCCGGAAATGATAGCCGAAATGAGTGGCGCGCCGGTCCAGCTTGAAATCATGGCCGATACCCGGCACGTCCCCCATCGCGAAATGGCGTCAGTAATCGTCGAAATGCTCGGACGTTTCACCGCCGGACTGGATTGATCCGTCCCTTCGTTCCATCGTCCGGCAGGGCGATCAAAGCCCACGGCGCAACGCACTGACCTTTTCCAGCAAAATGGTTGAATCGGTCAGCGCCTCGTTGTTGCTTGCCTTGTCGTCTTCATTCGCGCTGAGCAGATCAAGGTCGAAGAGATGCCCGAACGGGGAGGTTTCCGTCAGTTTAATCTGACTCTGCCGCCAATCGGCGTAGACCTTCTTGATTTCGAGAATTTCGGCCAGGGCGTCGGCCGGAAAACCCTGATTGCCGCTGCTCTGCGGCAGGGTCAGGCTACGGAGAAAGGTTTCCATGCCATCGGTTTCCCACAGCGCCACCAAGCGCTGCAGTACATGCGGAAAACGCATCTCCAGGACGACGGGATAGAAATCCTTGCGGTAGCCGAGATATGACGCAAGTTGATCGCTGAAGGCCTGTTCGTCAATTTTTCCCATTTTGTTCTCTATTTATAATTATTAACATAAATATTATATAGTTCAAATCGCTCGGTCGCGCTACTCCCGGTGAACGTGCGGCTTTCCTGCCATTACAAACCGCCGACATCATGGATGCGGGCAAATGCCGTTTCTCTGGGGCGGGAAAAGGGTGGCAGGCAGGATGGCGACCTGCTGACGGGCTTGGCAGGAAAAAACCGGCACAGGATGCTCGCCCCGTATTCCGTACGGTCGAGCCACCGCTGCTTCCCGGTTGGTCGAGGCCTGTGGGCGCCCACGCCATGTGTTGTGGCACAATACCTTTCCGATAGACCTGTAACGACAATGTCATTTATTTTGGCTAAACTCCCTTGCTCAAGCTATCGTGAACGCGCACCGATTCAAAGACATCACTCCAGGAACTACCTATGTCCGAACTTTGTTGCAAGGCCATGCTCAGCGCAATTGCTCTGGCTTGCCTCGCCCCTGTCGTGTTCTCGGCGACACCGGTCGTACAGGGTCCGGAATCCGTACAGGATTGGTATGACGGCGGCCAGAAATTCATCGCCGAAAGCAGAAAAAATGTTCCGAACAACCGTCAGGCGAAGAACGTCATTCTCTTCGTTGGGGACGGTATGGGTATTTCCACCATCACGGCGTCGCGCATCCTGGATGGTCAGTTGCACGGCAAACCCGGTGAGGAAAACCGCCTGTCCTTTGAAAGCTTTCCGAATGTCGGCCTGTCCAAGACCTATTCGTGGGATCAGCAGACATCCGATTCGGCGCCGACCATGACGGCCATGGTCACCGGCTACAAGGCACGCGAAGGCATGCTTTCGGTCAACCATCTGACTTCGCGTGGCGAGTGCGATGCCTCGGTGATCGCAGCCAATGCCCTGCCGACCATACTCGAGCAGGCCGCCGCCGCCGGCAAGGCGACCGGCGTCGTGTCCACCGCCCGCATCACCCATGCGACGCCGGCCGCAACCTATGCCCACACCGCGGTGCGCGACTGGGAGTCCGATTCGGACTTCAATAGTTTTTTTGCCGATAACGTGACTGCCTGCAAGGCCGCCGGCGTTACCCTGGTCAAGGATATCGCCCGTCAACTGATCGAGCTTTCCCCGACGGTCAGGGATAGCCTCAGGGTGGCGATGGGCGGCGGCCGTACCTACTTTTTACCGAAAACCGCGCTCGACCCGGAGTACGGGACGAGTGCGACGCCGGTCAAGGGGCGCCGCAGCGACGGTCGCGATCTGACCGCCGAATGGCTCGGCAGCCGTGGCGGCAGGGCTGCCTACGTCTGGAACAAGGATCAGTTCGATGCCATCGATCCGGCAAACACCGACTACCTGCTCGGCCTTTTCGAACCGTCCCATGCCCAGTACGAGGCAGATCGGGCCAGTGACAAGGCGGGCGAGCCATCGCTGACCGAGATGACCGAGAAGGCGATCAGGATGCTGGAGAAGAGCCGCAAGGGCTATTTCCTGCACGTCGAAGGCGGTCGCATCGACCATGCGCACCATGCCGGCAACGCCAAGCGCGCCCTGCTTGACACCATCGAATTCGCCAGGGCGGTCGCCAAGGCTTACGCGATTACCGATCCGAACGATACCCTGATCATCGTCACGGCCGATCACAGTCACACTTTCACCATCGCCGGCTATCCGCATCGCGGTAACGATATCGTCGGTCTGGCCAAGGAAGTGCCGGCGGTCGACGGTGCTGCGACGGCGCCGACCAGGGCCGGTGACGGTATGCCCTATACCACGCTGGGCTACCAGAATGGCCCGGGGGCTGTCGCCGGCACGCGTGCCGACCTGACTAGCGTCGATACGACGGCTCTGGGGTATCGGCAACAGGCAGTTGTGCCGCTGGGGGCTGAAACCCATGCCGGCGAAGACGTCGCCATCTATGCCACCGGTCCGAAAGCCCATCTGGTCCATGGTTCGATGGAACAGAACTGGATTTACCACGTGATGAGGGAAGCCTTCGGTTTCTAAATATCTTTCCCGGGCGGCGCCGCCTCCCGGTCGGTTGTGTAGACGTGGCCCTGTCCGCGTTGGCTTCGTTTGTGAGGGGAGTCCTGTGTCGACGTTCGAAAAAATCCCGCATTGGCTCGGGCTGTTGCTCATGCTCTCGTTTGTCGCGCCCCTGGCCGCCCACGAGTCGCCTGCCCGGGCCTCGGCCGGGCGACAGAAGGTATCGGCCCTGCTTCCCCTGGCCGCCCGCTACGATCTCGGCGTGGCCGATAGCCGGGGGCGGCGGCATGCCGACTGGTATTTGTGGCGTGAGGCAGGGCGCATTGAAACGGCCAATGCTGCGGCCGGGCGCAACGATATCTGGGAGCGCATCGGCGCCGACGACTATCATTACCGTCGGATTTTTCACGACGACCGCCGCGTGGTCGACTACACGCCCGGCGAAATCAAGACCCGAAATGCCGAACCGGACTGGGCCAAACTCGCTTCGGTGGTTTCGCCTGCTTTACTCGACCAACTCAAGCGCCGGGCCGGCAAGACCCTGTTCGACCAAAGGGCGGTACGCTATACCGGCCGGCTCGAAGGTCAGAACATCGATCTATGGTGGCTGGAAAAGGCCGGATTGCCTGCCCGTCTGCAATTGATTCGGGGCCATCAACGCATGACTCTCGTTCTCCGGGAGCTTCATGACAGGGCGCCCGCCGCCTGGCCGAGGACGAGCGAAAAGGGGATTGCCGACTACGGCTTGATCGATGCCGCCGATTTCGGCGACATGGAAAGCGACCCCTTCGTCGCTCGCGTCCTGCAACAGGACGGGCATGCCCATTCGCACTGAACCGAGCTGCGGCTGTCTTGGTCCAATGGCGGCGTAAAGGCGCTTTTCCGTCCGGCCTGCCATTCCCGGGAAGTGGCCGGGGCGGAAAATCCGCCTTCTCCGCCGGCCCGGCGAGCGCGTTTTTTGGCCGGACGAGACTTTGGCCGGAAACAATAGTAAACTTGCCTACTGACAGCGAATGGTGCGGCCTGCCGCATTAATTTCAGAACCGGCATGGGCCGGTTTTTTAATTAATGTTATTGAAAAATAAATGAAAACAAATTAGATTGCTGGCACTCATTTAAATAAGGAGATAATCATGGATCTGTCCACTCTTTCAGTTGCCCAGTTACGAGATTTGCAGCAGCAGATTCCGGCCGAAATCAAACGCCGTGAATCTCAGGAAAAGGCCGATATATTGAATGAGCTGCGCGCACTGGCCAAAACTCGCGGGTATGCCATCGAGGATTTGTTGAGCAAGGAACCCAAGACCAAGCTTGCCGGCGGAAACAAGGTCAAGGTTAAATATCGTCACCCGGAAAACGCCGAGCTGGAATGGACGGGGCGCGGCCGCAAGCCGAAATGGGTCGAATCCTGGCTTGCAAATGGCGGCAGTGTCGATAATCTGCTGGTTTGACCCGTGCGTATTCTGCTGAGTAACGACGACGGTTATTTCGCGCCGGGGCTCGCTGCCCTGGCGGACGCACTGCAAACCCTGGGCGAGGTGGTTGTCGTCGCGCCCGAGCAGAATCGCAGCGGCGCCAGCAACTCGCTGACCCTGGACCGGCCGCTGTATTTGAAGAAGGCGGTCAACGGTTTTCATTTTGTAAATGGCACCCCAACCGATTGCGTCCATTTGGCGGTGACCGGCATGCTGGATAAATTGCCGGATATTATCGTTTCCGGAATTAATCACGGCGCCAATATGGGCGACGACACCATTTATTCCGGAACGGTGGCGGCGGCAACCGAAGGCTTTTTGCTGGGCATTCCCTCCATCGCCATTTCTTTGACAAGTTTCGAAAGCAAGTATTTTGCGACAGCCGGACTGGTTGCGCGCGAATTGGTCGAGCGCTTTATTCGCGATCCGATCCGCGAACCGGTTCTTCTCAATGTCAATGTGCCGGATATTCCCTACGCCGCTATAAAAGGCATGGAGGTCACGCGCCTGGGGCGCCGGCACAAGGCGGAGCCGGTGGTCAAAATGATTTCGCCGCGCAATGAAACGGTATATTGGATCGGCGCTGCCGGAGCGGCTGCCGATGCGGGACCGGGGACCGATTTCAACGCCGTCGAGCGCGGACTCGTTTCGATTACCCCGTTGCAGATTGATCTGACGCACGCTGCACAACTACCGGCCATTCGTCAGTGGATGAAGTGAGTTTCGGGTGCTGAACGGTATTGGCATGACTTCGCAGCGCACGAGGACGCGGATGATCGAGCGCCTTCGCGAAAAGGGAATCCGCAGCGAAGCCGTTCTCAAGGCGATGGCCGCTGTTCCTCGTCACGTTTTTGTCGAAGAGGCGCTTGCATCCAGGGCCTATGAAGACACCGCCCTGCCGCTGGGTATGGGGCAGACCATCTCGCAACCCTATGTTGTCGCCCGCATGATCGAACTTTTGCTCAATGGGCGGCCGAGTCTGGGGAAAACCCTGGAAATCGGCGCCGGTTGCGGCTATCAGGCGGCGGTGCTGGCCCAACTGACCAAGCTGGTCTATTCGGTCGAGCGACTCGGTCCGCTGCTGGAAAAGGCCAAGGCCAACATGCGCACCTTGCAGCAGTTCAACGTTCGCCTGAAACATGCCGACGGCCAATTGGGCTTGCCTGAAGCCGGTCCTTTTGACAGTATCATAGTGGCTGCCGCCGGAAGCAAGGTGCCGACCGCCTTACTCGAACAGCTTGCTGTCGGTGGGCGTCTGGTCTTGCCAGTCGGGGCCGCTGAGCAGTATCTTAGCTTCATCGAACGATCACCCCAGGGTTATGTCGAAACGAGGCTGGATGCCGTACGTTTTGTCCCGCTACTTTCAGGAACGCAATGATTCGTATCGTCACTGCTATTTTTCCGCTGCTGCTGTTGGCGGGTTGTATGTCCCAGCCACCCGTACCGGCGGTCGATCGCTCCGCCCAGAAGGCGACAGCGGCACAGCCGCTCGGTCCCGGCTATTACACCGTCAAGCGCGGCGATACGCTGTATCGGATCGCCCAGGAGCATGGTCTGGATCACCGCGATATCGTGGCCTGGAACAATATCGCCAATCCGTCCGCCATCAAGGAAGGGCAGGTTTTGCGCATTGCGCCGCCCGGCCCGGTCGAGGCCAGCAGCGAAGGTGCCGTGACCAAGCCGATCGCGAGCGGAGCCGTGGTTGAATCCCGTTCGCTCGATCAGTCGAATTCCACCACATCGACCGAAACACAGGCCAACGGTTTGTTGAAGCGAGAGCCGCGGGCCGGCAAGGAACCTTATTCCGACGAGGCCTATGCGCGCTTGAATGGCAAGGGCAGTGCCGAGCCACTCAAGGCGCCGGAGACCAAAGCCGAGGCGGCCCCGGCGGCGGTCGTCGCGCCGGATGACGTGCCGTGGATGTGGCCGACCTCGCTCAAGGTTTCATCGCCCTATAACGACACCGGAAACAAAGGGCTGGATTTCGCCGGCAAGGCCGGCGACCCGGTTCTGGCGGCAGGCGACGGCAAGGTCGTCTATGCCGGCAACGGCCTGCGCGGTTTCGGTGAACTGGTCATCGTCAAGCACAATGCGACCTATCTCTCGGCCTACGCCCATAATCGGAAAATTCTCGTCAAGGAAGGCCAGCAGGTCAGCAGGGGCCAGAAGATCGCCGAGATGGGGAGCACCGACGCCGATTCGGTCAAGTTGCATTTCGAAATTCGCAAACAGGGCAAGCCGGTCGACCCGGCGCAGTATCTGCCGAAAAGATGAGCGAATCGGGCGTGAGCATAGAGGATGAGTTCGAAGGGCAGGCCGATGATTCGGCCGTGCTACCCGAGTCCGAGCCGGCCGCCCCGGAATTCGAACTGCTTGAGGATGTCACCCAGCTCTACCTGAGCGAAATCGGGGCCAAACCCCTGCTCACACCGGAGGAGGAACTGCTCACAACCCGGCAGGTGCGGGAAGGGGATTTTGCCGCGCGCCAGCGCATGATCGAACACAACCTCCGGCTGGTCGTCAATATTGCCAAGCATTACCTGAATCGCGGTATTCCGCTGCTCGACCTGATCGAGGAGGGTAATCTCGGGTTGATCCATGCGCTGGAGAAATTCGATCCGGAACGCGGCTTCCGCTTCTCGACCTATGCGACATGGTGGATACGTCAGAATATCGAGCGCGGCATCATGAATCAGTCGCGTACCATCCGCCTGCCGGTGCACATCGTCAAGGAAATCAACGTCATTCTGCGCGCCATGCGGCATCTGGAATCGGTCGACAAGCGCGACTCGACCGTCGAGCGCATCGCCTTGCTGATCGACCGATCGGTCGACGATGTCCGGCGCACCCTGTTGCTCAACGAGCATATCGCTTCGCTCGACGCACCGCTGGAAATCGACCCCAATCACACCATCGCCGAAATCATCGCCGACGACGGCGGGCATGATCCCGAATCGCTGCTGCAACTCTACGAGGTGGGAACGCTGGTCGACGACTGGCTGGAACAATTGACCGAGCGCCAGCGCCTGGTGCTCGAGCGTCGCTACGGCCTGAACGGCGCGGAAGTGGAAACGCTGGACGTCATCGCCGGCGACCTCGGGCTGACGCGCGAGCGGGTCCGGCAGATCCAGATGGAAGGCCTGGACCGTCTGCGCAAGATCGTCAAGCGTGGCAATATATCTCGCGATTCTCTGTTGTAGCCGTTTGTTCGGCGCACAGCCGCCGGCGGATTTCCTCGCCGAGCTGAAAGACCGACATGGCGTAGAAGCTGGAGCGGTTGTAGCGGGTAATCACGTAAAAATTCTCGAATCCAAGCCAGTACTCTGTCTTCTCCCCCGGTGAAACGAGGTCGATGAGAGCTACCGTCGCTTCCGGATCGGTATTGGCCTTTATGCCATTTTTCGCCAGGTCGGCAACTTTGAGGCTGGGGCGTACGCCGGCCTCGATCAGTGCCTCGTCCGCCGTGCCGGCGACGCTCGCCGGCACGGCGACGGGCTGACCGGCCAGCCAGCCATGCTGTTCGAGAAAATGGGCGACGCTGCCGATGGCGTCGTCCACGCTGTTGCCGAGGTCGATGTGCTGATCGCCGTCGAAATCCACCGCGTAGCGGCGCTGGCTGCCCGGCATGAATTGCGGAATGCCAATGGCTCCGGCGAAGGAGCCTTTGACGGCCAGTGGGTCGAGCTTGTTTTCGCGGGCCAGCAGCAGGAACTGCTCCAGTTCGGTGCGGAAGAACTCGGCCCGCGGCGGATAGTCGAAAGCCAGTGTCGACAGGGCCTCGAAGACGCTGAAGCCGCCCATGTTGCGTCCGTATTCGGTTTCGACGCCGATGATGGCGACGATGATTTCGGCGGGTACGCCGTAAAGCGCCTGGGCCTTGGCCAACTGTCCGGCGTTTTCCTGCCAGAAGATGACACCGCGGTCGATCCGACGGTCGTTCAGGAAGCGCGGCCGGTAGCGTTGCCAGGAGCGCTGCAGGGGCGAAGCGGGTGGTTTGATCAGCTTGAGGACAGTCGCATTGGGGTGGGCCTGGGCAAACAACCCGATCAGTTCATCGGCGTTGAAGCCCTGGCGCCGCTCCAGATCGCGGGCAAACTCGACGGCCGACGGGTCGTCGGCGAAGGTCGGGGCCGTGCTGACCGGTGCGGCCTGGGCCAACAGGGTGGTTACGGCAAGAAAAAGCGGGGCGAGGCAGTGTTTGAATGTCATCTTGGCAATTGCGCGACGGCATCGCGCAGCATTTTCAGTGAGTTGTTGTCGCTACCGTAGCGCGCCAGTAGGTAGGCGTCGACCACGCGCCGGAACGGTTCGGCCAGTTCGGGGCACTGTGCCCGAACACGTTGGGCGAGTTCCAATGGTGTTTCCCAAGGAGCGCAGTCTACCTTGCTTCGGGTCAGTTGTCGCAATGCTTTATGCCAAAGGCGAAGAACCGGGTCGCCGACCGGCCGCCGGTAAAGCGCCCAGGCCGTCAGTCCGGCCGCCAGCAGTCCGCAGGCGATGCCCAGCGCCAGGGCCAGACTGCGCCAGTCGGCGTCGGGCAGGCCGAACCTGGCCAGCAGTTCGCGCTGGCGTTGCGGGTCGTAGCCGAGCACTTCCTGGTTCCAGGCATTGTTGATGGCTTCCCAACGGTAGCGCAGGGTGCGTATCCAGCCGGCTCGCCAGTGCACCAGGGCCGGCAGCGGTTCGCCGAAGGGCAGGGCGTCGGCGATGCCGGCTTCGACGCGGGCCGGCGACACGGCGGCGGTTGGGTCGACGCGCACCCAACCCTTGCCCTGAAGCCAGACTTCGGCCCAGGCATGGGCGTCCGATTGGCGGACGACGAGATAGCCGTCGAGCGGATTGTATTCGCCGCCCTGGTAGCCGCCGACGACGCGGGCCGGAATGCCGGCGGCGCGCATGAGGACGACGAAGGCGGCGGCATAGTGTTCGCAGAAGCCGCGCCTTGTCCGGAACAGGAAATCGTCGATCCCGTCCCGGTCGAGCGGAGGCGGTTGCAGGGTGTAGGTGAAATCGCCGGCGAAGAGTGCCAGCGCCTTGCCAATGATCGCTTCGGGTGGGTTGTCCTGGCGCCACTGTTCGGCCAGGGCACGGGTTTTGGGGTTGCCGCCGGCGGGCAGGGCGAGGTTGCGATGGAGCACCCCCTGGTCTTCGCCGACATTGAAACGATAGTCGAGGCTGGCCGACATGCGGAAGCGTTGCCGTTGATCCAGGACCTGTCGATTGCTCGCAGTCAGGGTGGCGTTCAGGCTGGCGCCGGCCGGCAGGGCGTCGGGGGCGTCGAGCGCCAGCAGCCAGCGCTGGTGGTGTGCCTCCAGGGTGCTTTCGTAAGCGATCGGCGGCGACAGTCTTTCCAGTCTGGGCGGCGGCGGATGACCGGGGAAGGGGCGCCAGGCGGCGCCGTCGAATTGCTCCATGACCGGGCCTCGCCAGTAGAGTTTCTGCTTGGCCGGAAGCTTGCCGTCGAAACGGACGCGGAACGCGATCTCGCCGCTTTGGGCCAACTGGGCCACGCTGCCCGGCGACATGGTATCGGACAGGCCGGTGGTGCCGGCATGGGCATCTGACGGCAATCCCCAGAGCGGCCCTGAAATGCGCGGGAAAAGCAGATAGAGGACGAGCATGAAGGGTATGGCCTGCAGGCAAAGCAGCCCGGCATGGCGCAGGGTTTCGTCCGGGCTGTCGTTCCGGTTGCCATGCAGGCGGATCAGTGTGGCGGTGAGCAACCACATGGCGACGAAAAGCCAGAGAGCGGTCGGAATGGTTTGCGAGTAAAGGTAGTGCGTGAGTAGCAGAAAGTAGCCGAGGGTGATCGCCACCATCGCATCGCGCCGGGACCTCAGTTCCAGCAGTTTCATGTTCATCAGCACGACGAGCAGGGCCACCCCGGCATCGCGGCCGAACAGGGTGCGGAATTCGGCCAGGATGCCGATGCAAGCGATAGCGACGATGAGGGTGAGCAACCGGCGGTTTGGCAGCCGCTCGTCTTTCCACCACAGCCAACTGGCCCAGGTCAGCATGAAGCCGGCCAGGGAGCTCAGCCAGATGGGTTGATGGACTGCATGCGGGGCGGTGGTGAGCAGTGCCGTGGCCAGCAGCCAGGGTACGGTCCGGCGGTCGAGGGGCTGGTCGACTGCGGTGCTCATGGCTGGCAGAGAGCGAGCGCTTCGAGGCAGTGCCGGCGGTGGCTGTCGCCGCTGCCCGGCGGAATCTCCTGGTCGGGCAGGCGCAGGCCGCACGGCCGCCCGGCCGCCTCGGCGGCCAGCAGCCAGCCGGTCAGGATGCCGAGGCGGGTGTCGACGGGCAGCGAGTCATCGGTCTGCTGCCAGTCGAGGGTCAGGTCGAGTTCGGCGCCGCCGGAGAACTGCTTGATCAACAGCGCGCCGTCGCCGGCCTGGCGGGCGCTGGCCTTCCAGGCGACATGGCGCGGCGAGTCGGCCGGCTGCCGTTCGCGAAAACCGGCGAAATCCTCCCGGCCGCCATCGCCGCACCGTTCGCCGTCGACCGGCAAGGGCGAAGCGGTCGGCAGGGGGGCGGCGATCGGTCGCGGGTAAACCAGGCTGCGCATGGCCGGTTGCAGATAGGCCCAGGCGGTGAACAGGCCGAGCGGATAACGGGTCGCCAGGCGTACCCGGGGCAGGGCGAGCCAACCCCGGCTGGCGGCGTGGACCGGGATTCGTATCGGTGTGATTTGCAGCCGGCCGACGGCCGTCACCACCGTCTGGCCCGGTTCAGCCTCCAGTTCGAGCGCCTGGCGCGGCGTCCGGCGGTCGTTGTCAAGGATCAGCTCGAAATAGGCCGTTTCCCCGGCGAAAACTGGAAGGCAGCGGCCGGGGGAGACGACCAGGCCGTGCAGGTTGCGAAAGGTATGGATCATGCCGACCATGCCCAGCCCGACGAGCAGGAAAACCAGCGCGTGGCCGAGCGCCAGGTTGTAGTTGATGGCGCCGATCAGCATGACGGCCAGGGCCGCCGCAAAGAGCAGGCCGGCCCGCGTCGGCAGGATGAAAATCCGCCGTTGGCCGAGACGAAAGGGGGCCGCGCCGTCGCTGTGCCAGCGGAACAACTGCTGCTTGAGCCTGGCGACGAACCCCATGACGATCAGGGAATGGCCACGCTGCGGATCAAGGCTGCAATATCCTCGGCCCGGGTCTGTGCGCCGCCTTGCGCCGAGCGCAGGCGGTGACGGGCGACGGCCGGCAGCACGGCCTGCACGTCGTCGGGCAGCACCATCTCCCGTCCGGCCAGCCAGGCCCAACTGCGGGCGGCGGCGAGCAGGGCAAGGCCGGCTCGCGGCGACAGTCCGTGCAGGAAGGCCGGTGCCCGGCGGCTTGCTTCGACCAGAGCCTGCACGTAGTCGATCAAGGGACCGGCGGCGTGGGTGGCAGCGACCTCACCTTGCCAGGCGGGCAGGTTTTTCGCGTCGAGGACTGGCGTCAGTTCGTCGAGTCGGGCGCGCTGGCCGCCGCCGACGAGCAGGGCACGTTCGGCGGCACGGTCCGGGTAGCCGAGTTCGATGCGCATCAAAAAACGGTCGAGCTGCGATTCGGGCAGGGCGAAGGTGCCGACCTGGTAGGCCGGGTTCTGCGTGGCGACCACGAAAAAGGGCATCGGCAGCGGGCGGGTCCGGCCTTCCACGGTGACCTGGCCTTCCTCCATGGCTTCGAGCAGGGCGCTCTGGGTCTTCGGCGTGGCGCGGTTGATTTCGTCGGCCAGCACCAGCTGGGCGAAGACCGGGCCTGGCAAAAAGTGGAATTCGCTCTTTTCTCGCTCGAAGATCGAGACGCCGGTGATGTCGGCCGGCAGCAGGTCGCTGGTGAACTGGATGCGCGAAAATTCCAGTCCGAGCAGGCGGGCCAGGGTGTGGGACAGCGTCGTCTTGCCCATACCCGGCAAGTCCTCGATCAGCAGATGGCCGCCGGCCAGCAGACAGGCGAGGGCCAGCCTGATTTCATGATCCTTGCCGAGAATTATCCGGCCGGCCTGCTCGAGGATGGTCTCGAAAGGGCGCGGGCGAGCGGCGAGACCGGGAAAAGTGTTTTTGAGCATCGAGCATCCGTTTGTTTCAGTTTTAACCGATTCTAATGCTTGAAGCGGCGTGAGGAATGGGACGATAATGACATTTCGACGTGCGCACGCTTTGTGCGCCGCTTCGCAGAGAGAGAACAAGTGACGACCACTGCCATCATCACCCATCGTGACTGCCAGTTGCACGACATGGGTTCGCATCACCCGGAATGCCCTCAGCGCCTGACCGCCATCAACGATCATCTGATCGCCCAGGGAATCGACGCCTATTTCGTCTATTACGATGCGCCGCTTGCCACTTTCGAGCAATTGCTCCGCGTACATCCGGCCTCGCATCTCGAGCGCATCAAGCGGGCCTCGCCGGAGCTTGGCGTCGTCCATCTCGACCCCGATACCGCGATGAATCCGCATACCTGGCAGGCGGCGTTGCGGGCCGCAGGTTCGGGCTGCCACGCGGTCGACCTCCTGATGAGGGGGGAAATCGAGAATGCTTTCTGCGCCGTGCGTCCGCCCGGCCACCATGCCGAAAAGGCCAACCCGATGGGTTTCTGCTTTTTCAACAATGTCGGCGTCGCCGCCCGTCATGCGCTCAAGGCCCATGGCTTGGAGCGCGTGGCCATCATCGACTTCGACGTCCATCACGGAAACGGGACCGAGGACTGTTTTGCCGGCGACGAACAGGTCCTGATGTGCAGCATCTTTCAGCACCCATTCTATCCGTACAGCGGTGCCGACAAGCCGGCCGCCAACATGTGCAACGTGCCGCTGGCCGCGGGCAGCGGCGGCGAGGAATTCCGCGATGCCGTCAGCCAGGTCTGGATGCCGCGCCTCAAGGAATTCAAGCCGCAGATGATTTTCATCTCGGCCGGATTCGACGCGCATTACGAAGACGACATGGGCAACCTGAAGTTCCTTGAAAAGGACTATGCCTGGGTCACCAACCAGTTGAAGCAGCTGGCGGCCGAGATGTGCGACAAGCGCATCGTCTCCATGCTCGAAGGAGGCTATGTGATGACCTCGCTGGCGCGCAGCGTCGGCGCCCACCTGCGCGCCCTCGCCGACCTTTAATGCCAGCCTTTGGTTTTATGGCATTAGGTACTGTTTTTCTTCGGAAAAAGCACCGGGTGGGGTAAAATCCCGCCCTCTTTTTCATGTTTCCAACGTTTAACCGGATAGATCCATGGCGTTGATTGTTCAAAAATACGGCGGTACGTCGGTCGGTAATCCCGATCGCATCAAGAATGTCGCCAAGCGAGTCGCCAAGTTCCAGGCGCAGGGGCATCAGGTCGTTGTCGTCGTCTCCGCCATGAGCGGCGAAACCAACAAGCTGATAGCCCTGGCCAAGGAAGTACAGGCCAATCCCGATCCGCGCGAGCTGGACGCCATCATGTCCACCGGCGAGCAGGTGACAACCGGTCTGCTGTCGATGGCCCTGATGGATATCGGCTGCAAGGCCAAAAGCTATACTGGCGGCCAGGTCAAGGTGCTGACCGACAGCACGCACACCAAGGCGCGCATCCTGTCGATCGACGAAGCCAACATGCGCCGCGACCTCGATGCCGGCCACGTGGTTGTCGTCGCCGGCTTCCAGGGGGTCGACGAGCACGGCAACATCACCACCCTTGGCCGCGGCGGTTCCGATACCTCCGGCGTCGCCCTAGCCGCAGCGCTGAAGGCCGATGAATGCCAGATCTACACCGATGTCGACGGCGTCTACACGACCGACCCGCGCGTCGTGCCGGAAGCCCGCAAGCTCGACACCATCACCTTCGAGGAAATGCTGGAAATGGCCAGCCTCGGCTCCAAGGTGCTGCAGATCCGCTCGGTCGAATTCGCCGGCAAGTACAAGGTCAAACTGCGCGTTCTTTCCAGCTTCCAGGACGAAGGGGAAGGTACGCTGATCACTGTTGAGGAAGACAAGAACATGGAACAACCGATCATCTCCGGTATCGCCTTCAATCGCGACGAAGCCAAGCTGACCATGCTCGGCGTTCCGGACACCCCGGGCATCGCCTATCAAATTCTCGGCGCCATCGCCGACGCCAATATCGACGTCGACATGATCATCCAGAACGTCGGCCATGATGGGACCACCGACTTCTCCTTCACGGTCAATCGCGGCGATTTCGCCAAGGCCCAGGGTATCCTGGAAGCAACCAAGGCCAAGCTGGGCGGCCGCGAAATCACCGGCGACAACAAGATTTGCAAGGTCTCCGCCGTCGGCGTCGGCATGCGCTCCCACCCGGGCGTCGCCAGCAAGATGTTCAAGGCCCTGGCCGACGAAGGCATCAATATCCAGATGATCTCGACCTCCGAAATCAAGATTTCCGTCGTTCTCGACGAAAAGTACCTGGAATTGGCGGTTCGCGTCCTGCACCGCACCTTCGGACTCGACCAGTAAGTATCCGAAGTTTGACCAAAAGGCGCGGAGCCTATATCATCCGCGCCTCATCGAAGGTTCGGAGACGTGGCCGAGAGGTCGAAGGCACTCCCCTGCTAAGGGAGCATGCGGGCAAAACCTGCATCGAGGGTTCGAATCCCTCCGTCTCCGCCAACCAACGAGCGCAGTTCGCATCAAACAATAGCAGAAGCCGCATCCCGCAAGGGTTCGCGGCTTTTTGTTGGCTCGCGTTGTTTCGGTCAATCACTTCACTAGGATGCGGGCCGCTCAGCTTGTGTGGCACCTTGATCTAAATATGTATTTGCGCCGATCCGGCCGAGCCTGCTCGATACCTTGCAGTCGTCTTCGCCAAACGAGCATCGATGCGCGAATCGCCACTTGTTCGGAATTTCTGGTATTTTTGGAATTGGCGCTTGCCGAAACATGTTTACCGAACGGATATTTTCCCGTGGATTCGATCACCGAGTACCTTCCCGAGCAAGTGCTGATGGCCATGGGGTTACGCGACCATATCTGCTTGCTGTTTTATCGTTTGGGTACCTACGCCGTGTTCAATCTGCTGGATGATCCGGCCATGTTGGCATTTGCTTTCAGTTGAGCTATTTTTCGGTTACCGGAACGCTGACCGAAATTGACTGCCTTGTGGTTGCGCCGGAACTTTTACGCATGAACAGTGCCGAACGGCGAATGCTTACAGGGAGGCCGGCTGGTAACTACGGCTGTAACCGGCTGCGTTCGACGCAACAACAAGAATAATCAGAGGACGGTTTATGCTTCAACTGCCGGAATGGGACCCGAGCCTAAGTGTGGGCAACCTTGAAATTGACGAGCAACACAAGAAGCTCATCGATATCTGCCACCAGACGGTGGCTTACCTGGCCAACAGTTCTCCCGATGCAGAGCAGTTCCACAAGTTTCTGAATGATTTTGTGGACTTCACCAGGATACATTTCAAGACGGAGGAGCGTTTGCTGGCCCGCAATGGCTGTCCGACACTGGATGAACACCGGGCGGAGCACAATACTTATCT
>JAJXVG010000004.1:29356-51326 GCA_021782315.1 Pseudomonadota bacterium
TCTGGAAATGCTGACCGAGCTCCTGTTCGAAGGAACTCGACAGCACCTGGATAATCTGGGCCTGGCGAATATCATGACCTCCTGGGTGGGAACACACCTGGTGTCTACCGATCTGCCCGCCAAGGAATATATGCGGGAGTAGTTTTTTATGTGGAGCGGCGAGCGATGTTTGCCGTGCTCAGGCCATCGACGACAGGGCGTCGGCGAGGGCGGTATCCGAATGGGCTCCGGAAAGTTCGCCGTTCATCCGCTCAACGTGTGCCTTGTAGCCGACGCTCCTGAGGATTTCGGCCCAATTTTCCGCGTCTTCTCTTGCGACCAGCCATGGCCCCGCTTCAAGAAGCCTGTTGCCGCGATGGTCGCGAGTGTCCGTTACTACCCTGTGCACAAAAACATCCATTCCTATGGTCAGGCGGTATTCTAGTGCATCGATGGGCGGGAATCACCTTGCTTCTCTATCGTTTTTTCCCGGCGTTTCCTGCCCCTCCTCGTCGCACCGGTGCGGCTGCGTCAGTCCGGTCGCATATCGGCGTTTTTCTCCGGCGCTCAGTTGCTTGATGCGATACTCCGCCTTGGCGGCTGACGAACGGTCGGGATGCTCGGCGTAGCCCAGCAGTCTGGCCGGTGGATGGGAGCGCGTGTAGCGTGCGCCGGTACCCCGGCGGTGCGCCAGGTAGCGGGCTTCGACGTCGACGGCGATGCCGGTGTAGATGCTGCCGTCGACGCATTCGATCAGATACAGGAACCAGGGTTTAGTCATGGCCGCCGGCTCGTTCCAGGGCCAGACGGATGCGCAGCAGGGTGGCCTCGACCGGCGCCCGGCGCTCGACCTCGAGACCGAGGCTGCGGGCGACGGCATTGACCCGGGCCGGGTTGAGCGGAATGCCGCCGCGGTCGACGGCGGCGATCAGCTGCCGGGCGCGGGCGTAGTCGGATAACGGTGCTGTCCGTTTGAAAAACAGGGCCTTGAGCCGGGAGAAAAGGCCCGCAGGCCGGCGTGATCCCATACACTTGCTTCTTATCAAATCGACAAGGATACCGCGATGCAGCCCGACCATGACGCGTGTTTTGAGCCTCGTATCTTGAGCGAAGTGACGATCAGCCGGCGCCAGCTGGCCGAAAGCGATTTGCCGGTATATCCGGGAATCACGCTCGACCGGGTGGTTCTGGTCGACAGCGCCGCCCTGGCCGCGACGGCGATGGCCTCCCTGCTGGCGGCGCCGGCCATCGGTTTCGACTCCGAGTCGAAGCCGACCTTTCTCAAGGGCGAGATATCCACCGGGCCGCATCTGGTGCAACTGGCGACGGACGAACGGGTATTTCTCTTTCCCGTCCTCTATGCGGTGAACCATGAGGTGCTGCGGCGGGTTCTGGCCGCGCCCGATCTGCTCAAGGTCGGTTTCGGCCTGGGTAACGACCGGACGGCCCTGCGTTCGCGCCTGGGAATCGAATTGAACAAGGTCATCGATCTCGGCGAGGAATTGCGGGGTGCGGGGCATCGCGGCACGGTTGGGGCGAAAGTCGCGGTCGCCCATTATTTCGGTCAGAAATTCCAGAAGTCGAAAAAGGTCGGAACCAGCAACTGGGCCAGCCCCCACCTCAACGAACGGCAGTTGCTGTACGCCGCCAACGATGCCCATGTCGCCCTGCGAATCTATCAGGCCTGGCGGCGTGACCCGACGCCATTGGAACCGGTGGCGTCGGCGCCGGTCTAGGCAATCAAATCAACCCTATTTTCAGGAAAACCGCTCATGGCCGATGCTCTGCCCACGCTGTCACTGCTCGAAACCCGCGTACTGGGTACGCTGCTCGAAAAGCAGCGGACGGTGCCCGACACCTATCCGCTCTCGGTCAATGCCCTGCTCGCAGGCTGCAACCAGAAGACGAGCCGGAATCCGGTCGTCGAGGCGAGCGAAGGCGATATTTTGCAAGCGATCGATGTCCTGAAGGATCTGGATCTGGTGCGTGAGGTCAGCGGCAGCCGAGTCAGCCGCTTCGAGCATCGTCTGGAAAGGAGATTGGGTGTGCCGACCCAGGCGGCGGCCCTGCTCGCCGTGCTGATGCTGCGCGGGCCGCAGACGGCCGGTGAATTGCGCCTCAATTGCGAACGCCTGCACGGTTTTGCCGACATATCGGCGGTCGAGGCCTTTCTCGAAGAACTGGCCGCTCGCCCGGACGGCGCCCTGGCGGTCGAGTTGCCGCGCCAGCCCGGCTCACGCGAGAATCGCTGGACGCACCTGCTGAGCGGGCAGCCGGCGCTCGATGCGGGGCCGGCGGCCAGGTCGCCGGTTTCCAATGCTCGGGAAATCAACGAACTGCGCGCCCGGGTCGCGGCTCTCGAAGCCGAGGTAGCCGAATTGCGCAGCCTGCTGACCGGCCGGGCCGGCCAATAGCCCGTTCCAGTAAAACTATAGTCATGGCCATGACCTATAATTCGCCGCTTTGCCGCCCGACTGTTCGATTCGGATCGATGGCGCCGCCGGCATCCCGTCTTTCCGCGCCAGGCCAGCCATGAAATCCCATCGCCCGAAAAAAATCGCCCGCATCCGCATTCTCGGTGCCGCCAGCGGTATCGGCGCGCAGGACAAGGCCTGTGCCGACGGGCCGGTCGCCTTTCATCACTCCCAGGCCTGGCATGAACTGGAACACCATCCTCTGCTCGACTGGGGAAAAACGCTCTTCGCCCCGGATGACGACGGCGCATCGACGGCCGGGCGCATCGCCGACCTTTGCCGCGACCTCGCCGACGAGGTGGCCCTGGCCCTGCAGGCCGACGAATTCCCGCTGGTCATCGGCGGCGACCATTCGGTGGCCATCGGCACCTGGAGCGGCGTGGCGCGGGTACTCGGCGAACCCTTCGGGCTGTTGTGGATCGACGCCCATCTCGACAGCCACACGCCGGAAACGAGCTATTCCGGGGCCATCCACGGCATGCCGCTGGCCTGCCTGCTCGGGCGCGGCGACAAGCGACTGCTCAATATCGGCCTGCCCGGCCCCCAGGTCAGCGCGGCGCATACGGTGGTGCTCGGCGCCCGCAGCTACGAACCCGAAGAGTTCGAATTCCTGCAGCGCATGGGGGTGCGCATCATCGACAGCCAGGCGGTGCTGCAACGCGGCTTCGCCGACTGCCTGACGGAAGCGGTCGGGATCGTATCGGCGGCGCCGGCCGGTTTCGGCGTCACCATCGACCTCGATGCCATCGACCCCCGGCTGGCCCCGGGTGTCGGCAGCCCGGAACCCGACGGCCTGGTTGCCGGCGACGTGCTGGCCGCCGTGCATCGGGCTGCCGGCCTGCCCGGACTCAAGGCCCTGGAAATTGTCGAATACAACCCGGATCGCGACCGCCGCGGCACGACGGCCGGTCTGATCTCCGGCCTGATCGGCCAGATGCTGCCGCAGGCCGGCGGGCGTACCGAAAAATGATGGCAGCCGACCCCTACGCCACCCTCGGCCTGGCCACCGATTCCGGCCCGGCCGAGTGGAAGCGCGCCTACCGCCGGCTCGCCATGCGCTGGCATCCGGACCGCAGCGACCATCCGGAGGCGACGGAACGCTTCAAGGCGATCAGCGCCGCCTACGAACAACTGCTGGCGGTCACTCCGGAAGCTGATCCGAAGGCGGAAACCCGGGAAAGCGAAGCATCGGCCGCCCGGTCCGACGAAAACCCCGGCAAGGCCGCCGATATCCGGCTCAACCTCGAAGTCGGTCTGGAAGAAGCCGCCGCCGGTTGTCGTCAGACCATGCATTACGCACGCGGCAATGCTTGTCCGACCTGCGCCGGGAGCGGCGAGCATGGCATGGCCAGGACGCGCTTCTGTCCCGCCTGTCACGGTAGCGGCCGAACTCATGACAGCAGGCGCTACCTTGTGCGTTGCGCCGATTGCGGCGGGCGGGGCTTCTTCACCGAGCGCATTTGCGCCGACTGCGGCGGCAGCGGCCGCCAGTTGACCGAAGTCAGCCTCGACATCCGGGTGCCGCCGGGCATGCTCGCCGGCGACGAATTGCGCCTGGCCGGGCAGGGCGAGCCGGGCGACGGGAGTCTATCGGCCGGCGACCTCTACCTGACCCTGAACATTCGGCCGCATTCCCTGTACCAGCTGCATGGCCGCGACCTCCATTGCCGGATGCCGGTCAGCGCGCTGGCGCTGATGGCCGGCGGCGAAATCGACATCCCCTCCCTGGCCGGCGTGCTGTGCCATACCCTGCCAGCGGGGGCGGCGGAAACAAGGACGCTGCGCCTGGCCGGCCATGGCTATCCGGGGCGCGGCAGCAATCGGGCGGGCGATCTGGTGGTCGAATTGACACCGGTTTTCCCGCAGCGGCTCAACGCCCGCCAGCGCAAGCTCCTGCTCCAGGCCAACGCCGCATTGCTCGACGACGCGGTCGAAGCCTTGCCGGAAATTGCCGAGTGGCGTGCCGCCCACCGAATGGATGGCGATTAAGCCTCGGGCTGCGGCCTGGGGTTGAAGGCGAAACGCTCGGCCAGCCCGGCCGCGGCAATCGACAGGAGCGGCCGGTTGCGCCAGCGGATATCGCCCTGGCCGGTTTCCATCAGGTAAATCAGCGCTTCGTCACCGGCCGGCAGGCCATCGGCATGACAACATTCGGCGATGAATCCCGCCAGGTCGCGGTCGTCGAGCAGGCCGACACCGAGTGTCGTTTCGAGCAGGACGCTGCCTTCGCCGTCGAGGTAGACCGCCTTGACCTGGCCGGCCGCCTCCCCGGTGTGGCCGACAAAACCGGCCTCGGCGCGGCGGAAAATCCACGGCATATATGCCAGCTCGACAAAAACCCGTTGCGGACCGTTCTGCACGAACCAGCAACCGCGCTCATCGACCCCGTATTGCCGGTTGAGCAGTGCGATCAAACCGTGATGGACAACGCGCTCCCCCCGTAAGCGCCAGTCGCCCCGCCGGTCGAGCGACAACCAGTCGTAACAGGCGGGGACATTGGGCCACTTGGCGAGCGCGGAGAGATCGACGGGGGTTTTCATTTTGTCTCGGCAATTTTACATATATTAACACTTATGTGCGCTTAACTGCATGGCATATGCATTTTACATTATGTCGCGATAATGCCGGGGTGGCATCAGGCGTTATCGGCTGAAACGATGCAGAACGCCATTGAGCAGGCTCGAAAGCTGAAGATCGATTTCACCGGACTGAATATTGACGTGCTTGAATCGGCCAATCGTATTTTGGCCTCCCATGGCCTTTCCGATGTTGAAACGGTGGAGATATTGAATATCGCAGGTGAGGTATTGCGCGAAAATCGCCTGTTTTACCAGGGCGATTGTCCCGAGGCTGATCCGGTCGAAATCGATGGTGTGGAATCGTGCGTTTTCGTCTCATATCGCATAGGTGTCACGCCGAATCAGGCTGCCGATATGACGGCCGAGCTATCGCTGCGGATTGCCCAACGGGTCAAAAACATTCCCAACGGATTCAGCGTTGGTTTTTTTTGGTACGGCAATCTGATGAGCATTTTCCCGGAGGATTTCATCTTGATTGCCGAGACATTGGCAGCAGAGCGAAGCGAGGCTGTACTGCGCTCCTCTGTCCGTCGCGCCTACTACGGGGCTTTTCATGAAGCTGCAGCTTTCGATGCTTCCTTGGAAACCCCGGGACGCTTGGGGGAAAAGCCGGCCGGAGTCCATGAATATCTTGTTCAGCGCTTAACCAATCCCGGTATTCCCGGCGATGATCCAAGACACATCCGATCGCGGCAAATTGGAACGATGACGAGGCAGCTTCGGGATTTGAGGGTGAAAGCGGATTATCGGATTGAGCAAGACATCGGTCGGGCAATTGTCGCCAATGCCCTTGCCCAGGCAAAAAAGATAATTACGCTGGTTAATCAGCGGTAATCCGCTCCCTGTTCTGGGGGCGAATTCCAGCCCGAAGGGCAGCGAGCTATCTCATTCGTCGGTATGCCTTATAAGCGCCCCGCGGTTGCAGGTATCTTTTCCAAAATCGGCAGGTCAATGAAACAAAACGATTGGACAGGCGAATCTGTCGTCTCGTTTTGTTCCATATCCGCTCATCCGACCGAGCGGTCGGTGACCGTCAGTCGGCGTAGGCTGCCATCGGCGGGCAGGCGCAGTTCAGGTTGCGGTCGCCGTACACATCGTCGATGCGATTGACGCTCGGCCAGAACTTGTTGGCGGCCACCCAGGGCAGCGGGAAAACGGCCTGCTGGCGGCTGTACGGGTGTTGCCAGTCGCCGTCGATGACGTCCGCCTGCGAATGGGGGGCATTCTTCAGCGGGTTGTTGTCGGCCGTCCACACGCCGTTTTCGATCTGGCGGATTTCTTCGCGGATGGCGATCATGGCGCCGATGAAACGATCGAGCTCGGCTTTCGACTCGGATTCGGTCGGTTCGACCATGATCGTACCGGCCACCGGGAAGGATACCGTCGGCGCATGGAAACCGTAGTCCATCAGGCGCTTGGCGATGTCGATTTCGGCGATGCCGGTGGCGGCCTTGAGCGGGCGGATGTCGAGAATGCATTCGTGCGCCACGCGGCCGTTCTTCCCGACGTAGAGCACCGGGTAGTGTGCGTTCAGTTGTTGCGCGACGTAGTTGGCATTGAGGATGGCGACCTGGGTTGCCTTCTTGACGCCGGCGCCGCCGAGCATGGCGAGGTACATCCAGGAAATGGTCAGGATCGACGCCGAACCGAAGGGCGCGGCGGCGACCGCGCCCTGGCCGGCATTGACGCGTTGGGCGTCGCCGGTCGGCTGGATGACGTGGTCGGCCATGAACGGCGCCAGGTGCGCCTTGAGGCCGATCGGGCCCATGCCCGGTCCGCCGCCGCCGTGGGGGATGGCGAAGGTCTTGTGCAGGTTCATGTGGCTGACGTCGGCGCCGATGAAGCCGGGCGAGGTCAGGCCGACCTGGGCGTTGAGGTTGGCGCCATCCATGTAGACCTGGCCGCCGTTGGCGTGGACGATGGCGCAGATGTCCCTGATCGCTTCCTCGAACACGCCATGCGTCGAGGGGTAGGTGATCATCAGGCAGGCCAGGTCGTCCCTGTGCGCCTCGGCCTTGGCCTTGAGATCGGCGACATCGACATTGCCGTTGTCGTCGCAATCGACGACGACGACCTGCATGTTGGCCATCTGGGCGGTGGCCGGGTTGGTGCCGTGGGCCGAGCGGGGAATCAGGCAGACCTTGCGGTGCGCCTCGCCACGGCTGGCGTGGTAGCGGTCGATGGCGACCAGGCCGGCGTATTCGCCCTGGGCGCCGGAGTTCGGCTGCATGCAGATGGCGTCGAAACCGGTGATGGTCTTCAGCCACTCGGTCAGGCCGGCGATCATTTCCAGGTAGCCGGCCGCCTGTTCGCGCGGGGCGAAGGGGTGCAGGCCGCCGAATTCCGGCCAGGTGACCGGAATCATCTCGCTGGTCGCATTCAGCTTCATGGTGCAGGAGCCGAGCGAAATCATCGAGTGATCGAGGGCGAGGTCCTTGTTCTGCAGCGATTTGAGGTAGCGCAGCATCTCGTGTTCGGTGTGGTGCGTATTGAACACGGGGTGTTGCAGCACGGCGTCGGCGCGGAGCAGGGTGTCGGGCAGGGCGGTGTTGGCCGCCGCGACCTGGGCGTCGATGGCCGCCATGTCGAGTGTGATGTGGGCGATCAGCTTGAACAACGTGCCGACGTCGTGGCGGGTCGTCGTTTCGTCGAAGGAAATGCCGAGGACGCCGGCCGAAACGCGGCGCAGGTTGTAACCGGCGGCCAGGGCGTCGAGGTAGACCGCTTCGGCGCGGGCGCCGAGGTCGATATGCAGGGTGTCGTAGAACTGCCCGGTCAGCAGCTTGACCCCGGCCCGCTTCAGCCCTTCGGCCAGGATGGCGGTCAGGCGGTGGATGCGGCCGGCAATGGCGCGCAGGCCTTCGGCGCCGTGATAGACGGCGTACATGCCGGCCATGTTGGCGAGCAGGACCTGCGAGGTGCAGATGTTTGAGTTGGCTTTCTCGCGGCGGATGTGCTGCTCGCGGGTCTGCAGCGCCATGCGGTAGGCGGTCTTGCCGCGCGCATCCCTGGAAGTGCCGATGATGCGTCCAGGCATCGAGCGGACGTAGGCTTCGCGGGTGGCGAAGAAGGCGGCGTGCGGGCCGCCGAAGCCCATCGGGATGCCGAAGCGCTGGCTTGAGCCGAGGGCGATGTCGGCGCCCATGGCGCCGGGCGACTTGAGGAGGACGAGGGCCATCAGGTCGGCGGCGACGGCAACCGTCGTGCCCCTGGCCTTGAGCCCTGCGATGGTGGCGGTCAGGTCGCGGACTTCGCCGTTGTCGCCGGGGTACTGGAGCAGGGCGCCGAAAAATTCTGCATCGCCGATGCTGTCGACGGCTGCAACGACCAGTTCGAAGCCGAAATAGGCGGCCCGGGTCCTGACCACGTCGACGGTCTGCGGGAAGCAGTTGGCGTCGACCAGGAAGCGGTTGGACCTGGACTTGGAAACGCGGCGGGCCATGGTCATCGCCTCGGCGGCGGCGGTGGCTTCGTCGAGCAGCGAGGCGTTGGCGATTTCCAGGCCGGTCAGGTCGACCACCATCTGCTGGAAATTCATCAGCGCTTCCAGCCGGCCCTGGGCGATCTCCGCCTGGTAAGGCGTGTAGGCGGTGTACCAGCCGGGGTTTTCCATGACGTTGCGCAGGATGACCTTGGGCGTCAGGGTGTCGTAATAGCCCATGCCGATGCAGGATTTGTTGACGACATTCCTGTCGGCGATGGCCTTGAGGTCGGTCAGCGCTTCGTGTTCGCGGCGCGGGGCCGGCAAGGGCAGGTCGGCCGGCAGGCGGATGGCGGCGGGCACGGTCTGGTCGATCAGCTGTTCCAGGCTGTCGGCACCGACGGCGGCCAGCATGGCGGCCATTTCGGCGGCGCAGGGGCCGATGTGGCGGCCGATGAACTCGTCGTGCTGTTCCAGGGCGGCGAGCGGTTGATTGAGCGGCATGGGCTGTCCTTGCTTAGGCGGCGTCGGCGACGGCCTGGTAGGCGGCGGCATCGAGCATCTGGTCGAGGTCGGCGACATTGTCCGGGGTCAGCTTGAAGAGCCAGGCGGCGTAGGCGTCCTGATTGACCGATTCCGGCGCATCGGCGGCGGTCTGGTTGACTTCGGTCACGGTGCCGGCGATCGGGGCGTAGACGTCGGCCGCGGCCTTGACCGATTCGACGACGGCGATTTCCTTTTCGGCGGCGAAATGGGCACCGACTTCCGGCAGTTCGACGAAGACGAGGTCGCCGAGCGCTTCCTGGGCGTGGTCGGTGATGCCGACGGTGACGGTGCCGTCGGCATTGAGCAGCATCCATTCGTGGGAGGCGGTGTACTTGAGGTTGGCGAGGACGTTGGACATGGTTTTCTCCTGAATGGGGTAATTAGATGACGGCTTTGCCGTTGCGGGCGAATACGGGTTTGCTGACCTTGGCCTTGAGCGCCTTGCCACGGATATCGACTTCGACTTCGTCGCCGACCTGGACGCCGAGCGGCAGGCGGGCGAGGGCGATGGACTGTTGCAGGGTCGGCGAGAAGCTGCCGGAGGTGATTTCCCCGTCGCCGTGGGCGGTCATCACCTTCTGGTGACCGCGCAGCACGCCCTTGTCGAGCAGGATCAGGCCGAGGAACTGCTTCTGCTGGCCGTTGGCGAGCAGGGCGGCCTTGCCGACGAAATCGCGCTCGGTGTTGAGTGAAACCGTCCAGGCCAGGCCGGCGTCGAGCGGCGAAACCGCTTCGTCCATGTCCTGGCCGTAAAGATTCATGCCGGCTTCCAGGCGCAGGGTGTCGCGGGCGCCGAGGCCGCAGGGGGCGACGCCGGCAGCGTTGAGCTGGTTCCAGACGGTTTCGGCTTCGGCTGCCGGCAGCATGATTTCGTAACCGTCTTCGCCGGTGTAGCCGGTGCTGGCGATGAAATACTGGTCGACCTCGGCGGCGAAAAAGGCCTTCAGTCCTTCGCTCGCCGCCTTGACCCGGGGCAGGACCTGCCACACCCTGGCCCGGGCGTTCGGACCCTGGACGGCGATGATGGCGAGATTGTCGGCGCCGTCGCGGCGCTGGGTGATGCTGACATCCAGCTTCCATTCGGCGACCTTGGCCTGCATCCAGGCCAGGTCCTTGTCGGCGGTGCCGGCATTGACGACGATGCGGAAGCGGGTGTCGGTCAGGAAATAGATGATCAGGTCGTCGATGACGCCGCCGGCATCGTTGAGCATGGCGGCGTAGAGCGCCTTGCCGGCAACCTTGAGCTTGGCGACGTCATTGGCGACCAGGCGGGAGAGGAAAGGGCGGCAGTCGGGGCCGACGACGTCGACCGGGCACATGTGCGAGACGTCGAACATGCCGCAATCCTTGCGGACTGCATGGTGCTCCTCGATTTGCGAACCGTAGTTCACCGGCATGTCCCAGCCACCGAAATCGACCATCCGGGCATTCATCGCACGGTGAGCGGCATTCAAAACCGTTTTCTTCAGCATATCAGTCCTTTGCAGGCTTCAATCAAAGCCATTTCTGGAAACGAAAAAGGGGTGAAACGAAAGATCGACTCTTGCGTTTCACCCCTCTGTCCTCGATACCTGAGAGATTTGCCCCATCGGTGGGCGCTGTTGACGCCGCTCTCCAGAGTTTCAAAGCATGGCACGCCATGCTTCGGCTCCGTGGTCCTTTTGCCTGAGCGTTTTCGGGTGAAATTGCGCCTTCGGCGGCAGACGAATCTGCTCTCTCCCACGGAATGGGAGGCACTATAGCGGGATGCTCCGGTCTAATCAACCTGCTGCGCCGCACAACGCGACTCGGGGCGGGTCGCCTTCGTGCTAAACTCTTCGTTTGCCTTCAATTGCTTACCCGTGACGCCTGCCAATTTCGATTTTCACTGCCATTCCATCGTTTCCGACGGTTTCCTGCCGCCTCGGGAGGTTGCGCGGCGGGCGGCGGAGAATGGCGTCGATCTCTGGGCGCTGACCGATCATGACGACATCGGCGGTCTGGTCGATGCCGGGGCGGCAGCCGATGAATTCGGCATGCGTTTCGTCAATGGGGTCGAAATTTCGATCGAGTGGCGCGGCGTGCCGATTCATATCGTCGGCCTCGGGTTTGACCTTGCCGATCCGGCTCTGACCGGCGGCCTGGCGGCCTTGCGCCACGGGCGCGTCGAACGCGCCCGGCGCATGGGCGATGCCCTGGCGGCCATCGGCATTCCCGGCGTCTATGAAGGCGCCCTGTGTTTCGTCACCAACCCCAGCCTGATTTCGCGGGCGCATTTCGCCCGCTACCTGGCGTCCATCGGCATCGCCCGCGACGTGCCGGGGGTGTTTCAGCATTACCTGACGCCGGGCAAGCCGGGCTACGTCGATCATCGCTGGGTGACGCTGGAAGAGTCGATCACCTGGATCAGCGGCGCCGGCGGTGTCGCCGTGGTGGCGCATCCCGGGCGCTACAAGATGTCCGGCGCCGACATGCGCCGTTTTCTGGACGACTTCAAGGATGCCGGCGGCCGGGGCATCGAGGTCGCCTGCGGCAGCCATTCTCCCGACCATGTCATGCATTTCGCCCGCCTGGCGCGCCACTACGAATTTCACGCCTCGCGCGGCTCCGATTTCCATGGCCCGGACGAGAGCTATGTCGATCTCGGCAAGGCGCCGCCCCTGCCGGAAGACCTGAAGCCGGTCTGGCGTCTGCTGGCCTGATCATGGCGCGCATCGTCCACATCCATCCGGAATCGCCGCAGCAGCGCCTGCTCGTCCAGGCCGCCGAATTCATCCGCAATGGCGCCATCGTCGCCTTGCCGACCGATTCCTGCTACGCCCTGGGCTGCCATCTGGGCGACAAGGATGCGCTCGATCGCATTCGCCAGATACGTCAGATGGACGATCGCCATCATCTGACGCTGATGGTTCGCGATCTGTCCGAAATCGCCCATTTCGCACGGGTCGACAATGCCCAGTACCGGCTGCTCAAGGCCGCGACGCCCGGCAGCTATACTTTCATTCTCGAAGGCTCCAAGGAGTTGCCGCGGCGGGTCATGCACCCGAAGCGCAAGACCATCGGCCTGCGCGTGCCGGACCATCCGGTTGCGCTGGCGCTGCTCGAAGAGCTGAACGAACCGTTGCTGACGACGACGCTGCAATTGCCGGGCGACGACCTGCCGCTGACCGAAGGCTGGGAAATCCAGGACAGGCTCGACGACGTCCTGGAGTTGATTCTGGATGCCGGTCATTGCGGCACCGAACCGACCAGCGTCATCGACCTGACCGGTCCCTCGCCGGAACTGATACGGGCGGGACGGGGGTCACTCGAACTCTTTGGTCTGGATTGAGAAAAAAATGGATATCAACGCAGTCGTCCAGACAATCACCATTCTCGCCCTGCCGCTGGTCTTCGCCATCACGCTGCACGAAGCGGCCCACGGCTATGCGGCCCGCCACTTCGGCGACTCGACCGCCTGGCTGGCCGGACGGATCAGCCTGAATCCGCTGCGCCATATCGATCCGGTCGGCACCATCCTGATTCCGCTCGGCATCCTGCTCTTTTCCGGCGGCAACTTCCTTTTCGGTTATGCCAAGCCGGTGCCGGTCGATTTCAGTCGCCTGCGCAATCCGAAGAAGGACATGTTCTGGGTGGCGGCGGCCGGTCCGGGCGCCAACCTGCTGATGGCCTGCGCCTGGGCGCTGGCCTTCAAGCTGTCCTGGCTATTGCCGCAATTTTTCAGCACGCCGCTGGCCCGCATGGCCGAGATGGGCATCCAGATCAACTGCGTGCTCATGGTGCTCAACCTGATTCCCTTGCCGCCGCTCGACGGCGGGCGGATCGCGGTCAGCCTGTTGCCGCACGCCATGGCCTGGAAATTCGCCCAGCTCGAGCGCTGGGGCTTTCCCATTTTGCTGTTGCTCCTGTTCACCGGTATCCTCGGCGCCGTCATGACCCCGCTGGTCAATCTGTCGACGCGGCTTATCGCACTCACTTTTGGTCTCTACTAGATACATATGTACGCAGAACGTGTTCTCTCCGGCATGCGCCCGACCGGGTCGCTGCATCTCGGCCACTACCACGGGGTTCTCAAGAACTGGGTCAATCTCCAGCACGAGTATCCCTGCCTGTTCTTCGTGGCCGACTGGCATGCGCTGACCACGCAGTACGACAATCCGCTGGGCATCGAGAAAGCCTCGATGGACATGGTCATCGACTGGCTGGCGGCCGGCGTCGATCCCAACCTGGCTACCCTCTTCGTCCAGTCCAGGGTGCCCGAACATGCCGAACTGCATCTGCTGATGTCGATGATGACGCCGCTCAGCTGGCTGGAACGCGTGCCGACCTACAAGGACCAGCAGGAGAAGCTGGCCGGCAAGGATCTGACCACCTACGGCTTCCTCGGCTATCCGCTGCTGATGAGCGCCGACATCCTGATCTACCGCGCCGACAAGGTGCCGGTCGGCGAGGATCAGATTCCTCACGTCGAATTCACCCGCGAACTGGCCCGCCGCTTCAACCACATGTATGGCCGCGAACCGGGTTTCGAGGACAAGGCGCGCGAAGCGGTCAAGAAACTGGGCAGCAAGAAGGCGCGTCTCTATGAGGAAATGCGTACCCGCTTCCAGCAGAATGGCGACCGCGACGCCATCGAGCAGGCCAAGGCGGTACTCGACGAGGTGCAACACCTCTCGATGGCCGACCGCGAGCGTCTCTTCGGCTACCTGGAAGGTACCGGCAAGATGATCCTGGTCGAGCCCGGCTACCTGTTGACTGAGGCCTCCAAGATGCCCGGGCTGGATGGTCAGAAAATGTCCAAGTCCTACAACAACACGATTACCCTGCGCGAGTCGGAAGAATCGGTGGCCAAGAAGGTGAAAGGCATGCCGACCGATCCGGCGCGCGTTCGGCGGACGGACCCGGGCGATCCGGCCAAGTGCCCGGTCTGGCAATTGCACCTGGTCTATTCCGACGAGGGCTGCAAGGAATGGGTGCAGCAGGGCTGCCGGACGGCCGGCATCGGCTGTATCGAATGCAAGCAGCCGGTGATCGACGGCATTCTGCGCGAGCAGGCGCCGATGCGCGAGCGGGCGCAGGTGTACCTGGACGATCCGACGCTGGTCAAGAACATCATCGCCGACGGCTGCGAAAAGGCCCGTGAGTACGCCCGGGAAACCATGCGCGATGTCCGCGAATCGATGGGACTGGAATACCATTGATGTTCGGTTACGCTTGGGAAGACCTGATCTGGATGGGCATCGGTTTCGGCGGCCAGGCGCTGTTCATGATGCGTTTCGTCATCCAGTGGTGGTCGAGCGAGAAGGCCAAGCGCGTGGTGGTGCCGGTCGCCTTCTGGTATTTCAGCCTGGCCGGCAGCCTGGTGCTGGTTATTTACGCCATACATCGCCGCGATCCGGTCTTTATTTTCGGTCAGGCGCTGCCGCTCGCCATCTATCTGCGCAACCTGAGTCTGCATTACCGGAGCCAGGGCCGTTCCACCGGCTCGTGACATGACCGTGCTGGCGGACATGCCCGAAGCGGCGGCTTTTGAGCCGGTCGCCCGTATCTACGGCGAGCCGCTGGAACATCTGCCGCAGGATCTCTATATCCCGCCGGATGCACTGGCCATCATGCTCGACGCCTTCGAGGGGCCGCTCGACCTGTTGCTTTACCTGATCCGCAAGGCCAATGTCGATATTCTCGACATTCCGATGGCGCCGCTGACCCGGCAGTATCTCGACTACATCGAGTCGATGCATGCCAGCAACCTTGAACTGGCCGCCGAATACCTGGTGATGGCGGCCATGCTGATCGAGATCAAGTCGCGCATGTTGTTGCCGCGCCCGAGGCTGGGCGAGAACGACGAAGCGGATGATCCACGCGCCGAACTGGTCCGCCGCCTGATGGAATACGAGCAGATCAAGATTGCCGGCCAGAATCTGAACCGGATGCCGCAGGCCGAACGCGACTTCTTCTGGGTCGAGACCCTGCTGGAAAAATCGCTGCACCGCCGTCTGCCCGAGGTCTCGGTCGACGATCTGAAGGAATCCTGGATGGCCGTCGTTCGCCAGGCGCGTTTGAACAGGAATCACCAGATCGGCCGCGAAGAATTGTCGGTGCGCGAGCACATGGGCATCATCCTGCGCGTCTTGCAGGACAAGGGCGGTTTTGTCCGTTTCGAGCATCTTTTCGACCTGAAAATGGGCGTGCCGGGATTGGTCGTCCACTTTCTCGCCATGCTTGAACTCGGTCGCGAAAAACTGATAGAAATCACCCAGAGCGAAGTCTTTCAACCCATTTACGTCAGAGTGCATCAAGGTGGAACCGAGTCTGGTCAAGAAAGTGCTTGAGGCTGCGTTGCTCGCCGCGCGCGAGCCGATGACGCCCGGCGACATGAAAAAGATGTTCGACGAGGACCTGTCGAACGATACCCTGCGCAAGCTGCTCGACCAGTTGCGCGAGGACTGGAGCGAACGCCCGGTGGAACTGATCCAGCTCGCCTCGGGCTGGCGATTCCGGACGCGGGCGGAATACCTGCCCTATATCGAGCGCCTCAACCCGGAGCGGCCGCCGAAATATTCGCGCGCCGTGCTTGAAACCCTGGCCATCATTGCCTATCGTCAGCCGGTGACGCGCGGCGATATCGAGGAAATTCGCGGCGTCGCGGTCAACGCCAATGTCGTCAAGACCCTTGAAGAGCGCGGCTGGATCGACGTCGTCGGCCACCGCGAAACGCCGGGTCGGCCCGCCCTGTTTGCCACCACGAAACAATTTCTCGATGATCTCGGCCTTAGAAGCGTCAGCGAATTGCCGCCGCTCGAACAAATCAGCCAGACACTGGAGCTGAACTATGAAAACCAATAAACGCACACCTTTTCGCGCTGCCGGCAAACCGGCGGAGCCCGATCATCCGTCCGGGCGCAAGCCGGCCGCGCCAGGGCGGGTGCCCCGCCAGGCACACGAGGAAGAGCCGGCCGTCGAATCGGCGCCGGCCCCCAAGTCGCGCCGCCGCCCGCAATTGCCGGCAACCGGCCGGGCCAGCCGCGGCACCGTCGCACGCAGCGGCAAGCTGGTCGTCGAAGCCAAACCCGAGCGTTTGCAGAAGATACTGGCCCAGGCCGGCGTCGGTTCGCGGCGCGAAATGGAAGAATGGATCAGTGCCGGCAAGGTCAGCGTCAACGGCGTGGTGGCGACCATCGGCCAGTCGGTGGTGCCGACCGACAAGGTCAAGATCGGCGGGCGCCTGATCAATATCCGCTTCACCGGCAGTTCGCGCCCGCCCCGCGTCCTGATGTACCACAAGCCGGAAGGCGAGATCGTTTCGCGCGACGATCCGGACGGCCGTCCCTCCGTGTTTGCCGCCTTGCCGCGCATGCGCGGCGGCCGCTGGATCAATGTCGGTCGCCTCGACTTCAATACCTCCGGCCTGCTGCTGTTCACCACCTCCGGCGATCTGGCCAACCGGCTGATGCACCCCAGTTCCGAACTGGTTCGCGAATACGCCGTCCGGGTCCTCGGCGAGTTGACACTGGAGGCGCAGCAGCAACTGCTGCACGGCGTCGAACTGGAAGACGGCCGGGCCAATTTCGGTTCCCTGCAGGATGGCGGCGGCGAAGGGGCCAATCACTGGTACCGCGTCACCATCTTCGAAGGCCGCAACCGGGAAGTCCGTCGCATGTTCGAGGCGGTCGGCTGCACGGTCAGTCGCCTGATCCGCGTTCGCTACGGTCCCTTCGTCCTGCCGCCGCAATTGAAACGCGGCATGGCGCGCGAGTTGAAAGAGGCCGAAATCAAGATTTTGATGCGCGAGCTCGAAAACAACTCGCCGGGCCAGCGAAAAGCCTCTGATACCGCCTAAAGCGATTTACCGGGAGGAATAAATCCGTTATAATTCACCGGTTTGTTCCTCCCGTCGTTCTTGGCGGGCATCTTTTTTCATGAGGTGGGCGTTTCGCCCATTTTTTATTTGTGGCCATGGATTTAAACGCACTGCTTGAAACGACTGTTGTCGGTCTGGGTTATGAACTCGTCGATGTCGAGATGTCGCCGCGCGGGCGCACGATTCGCGTGTTTATCGACGCGCCGGGGCGCGCTACCGGAATCGACGTCGAGGATTGCGCCAAGGTCTCCAATCAGCTGACCCGCGTTTTCGAGGTGGAAAACGTCGATTTCGACCGTCTGGAGATTTCTTCGCCGGGCATGGATCGTGTCGTCAAGAAAGCCGATGACTTCGAGCGCTTTGCCGGCCAGGACATCCAGATCAAGGTGCGTATTCCGCACGGCGGCCGTCGCAACTTCCAGGGAGAACTTCTGGGTTGCAAGGATGGCAAGGTCGGGCTTCGCCTGGAAAAAGACGATGTGGAACTGGAATTCAATAATATCGAGAAGGCACGTCTGGTGCCTCGCTTCGACTGAAGGACTAGGAGGTTTTAGCCCATGAGCCGTGAATTGTTACTGCTGGTTGATGCACTGGCCCGCGAAAAGAACGTTGCCAAGGAAATCGTTTTCGGTGCCCTTGAGCTTGCGCTTGCTTCTGCGACCAAGAAACGCATCCATGACGAGGCCGAAGTGCGTGTCTCGATCGATCGCAATACGGGCAACTTCGAGTCCTTCCGTCGCTGGCAGGTGGTGCCGGACAACGAATACGTCAACGAATACCTCGAAATCCCCCTTTCCGAGGCGCAGAAGGACGATCCCGATATAGAGTCCGGGGATACGCTGGAAGAGGGGCTGGAGCCGATCGATTTCGGTCGCATCGGCGCCCAGGCGGCCAAGCAGGTCATCCTGCAGAAGATTCGCGATGCCGAGCGTGAGCAGATTCTGGCCGACTTCCTCGATCGCAAGGAGCATGTCGTTTCCGGTACCATCAAGCGCATGGAGCGCGGCAACGCCATTGTCGAAGCCGGCAAGATCGAAGCGCTGCTGCCCCGCGACCAGATGATCCCGAAGGAAAACCTGCGCGTCGGCGACCGCGTCCGAGCCTACCTGCTGCGCATCGATCGCAATGCACGCGGCCCGCAGATCATCCTGTCGCGGACGGCGCCCGAATTCGTCATCAAGCTTTTCGACATGGAAGTGCCGGAAATTTCCGACGGTCTGATGGAATTGAAGGCCTGTGCCCGCGACCCCGGTCTGCGCGCCAAGATCGCAGTCAAATCCAACGACCCGCGCGTCGACCCGATCGGCACCTGCGTCGGCCTGCGCGGTTCCCGCGTCACCGCCGTGCGCAACGAAATCGGCGGCGAGAACATCGACATCGTCCTGTGGTCGGCCGATCCGGCCCAGTTCGTCATCGGCGCCCTGTCGCCGGCCGAGGTCTCCTCGATTGTCGTCGATGAGGAAAAACACGCCATGGACGTCGTGGTGGACGAGGACAATCTCGCCATCGCCATCGGCCGCAACGGTCAGAACGTTCGCCTGGCTTCCGAGCTGACCGGCTGGACCATCAACCTGATGACCCAGGACGAGTCGGCCAAGAAGTCCGAGGCCGAATACGCCGTAACCCGCATCACCTTCATGGAAAAGCTGGATATCGACGAAGAACTGGCCGATCTGCTCATCGAGGAGGGTTTCTCTTCGCTGGAAGAAGTGGCTTACGTGCCGCTCGCCGAGATGCTGGAGATTGACGGCCTGGACGAAGGCATCGTCAACGAATTGCGCAACCGCGCGCGTAATATTCTGCTGACGGAAGCGATTGCCACCGAGGAACAGTTGGAAAGCGTTTCCGACGACCTGATGGGTCTCGAGGGAATGAGCAAGGAGCTGGCTGCAAAACTGGCCAGTCACAGCGTCAAGACCCGCGACGATCTCGCGGAACTGGCGGTGGATGAATTGACCGAAATGACCGGCATTGACGACGAGCGTGCCAAGGAAATTATTCTGAAGGCACGGGCTCACTGGTTCGAGTGAGCGGGAGGTAGTAGAGTATGTCCGCAACAACAGTTTCACAATTTGCCGTTGAACTCAAAATGCCCGTCGTGGCCCTGCTCGAGCAATTGGGCAAGGCCGGCGTCGGCAAAGAAGGTTCCAACGATGCGCTGACCGATCAGGATAAGGCCAAACTGCTCGATTACCTGCGCCGTGCGCATGGCGACGAGTCGCAGACCAAAATCACCCTGACCCGCAAACAGACCTCGGAAATCAAGGCCACCGATTCGCACGGTCGTGCCCGAACGGTTCAGGTCGAGGTGCGCAAGAAGCGCGTCCTGGTCAAGCGCGAGATGGGCGAGCACCTGTCGGAATCCGAGCTTGAAGCGCCGGTCGAGGAAGTTGAAATCGCTCCCCCGGTGATCGAGGTCGCTCCTGAGCCGGAACCGATTCCCGAGCCGATTCCGGAACCGGTCGTCGAAGTCGAACCCGAGCCGGAAGTCGTGGTCGAAGAGCCGGTTGTCGAACCCGAGCCGGAGAAGCCCGCCGAAAAACCTGCTGAAAAGCCGGCCCCGGTCGTCCTCGACCGGGCCGCCATCATCGGCGAAAAAGAATTGAAGGCGCGCGAACTGGAGTCGCGCCGCTATACCACCCTGCGCGAAATCCAGGAGCGCGAACTGCGCGAAAAACAGGCTCGGGAGGCCGAGCTGGTCCGCATGCGTCAGCAGGCGGAAGTCGCTGCGGCAGCCGCCAAGGTTGCCGAGCAGGCCAAGCAGCAGGTGGCCGCCGCCGCCAAGTCGGGCGAAGGCGCGGCACCTGCCGACAAGGGCACCCTGCACAAGAAGCCGGATGCCCCGGGCAAAAAGGGCGACAAGGGTCGCCCGGCCGACGACGGCAAGAAAAAGGGCGGCATCAAGACCCGTGGTTCCGATGTCGGAAACTCGTGGAAAGACGGTCGTCACGGCCACAAGAAATCGAGCAAGGGCGACGAGGGCCAGGGTAGCTTCCAGGCGCCGACCGAGCCGATGGTCCGCGAAATTCACGTGCCGGAAACCATCACCGTGGCCGAACTGGCCCACAAGATGGCAGTCAAGGCCACGGAAGTCATCAAGGCCATGATGAAGATGGGGTCGATGGTCACCATCAACCAGGTGCTGGACCAGGAAACCGCGATTATCGTCGTCGAGGAAATGGGACACCAGGGCGTTGCCGCCAAGCTGGACGACCCGGATGCCTTCCTCGAAGTCACGCAGGGCGGCGAGCACAAGGATGTGCCGCTCGAACCGCGTGCCCCGGTGGTCACCGTCATGGGTCACGTCGACCACGGCAAGACCTCGCTGCTCGACTTCATTCGTCGCGCCAAGGTGGCGGCCGGCGAAGCCGGCGGCATTACCCAGCATATCGGCGCCTACCATGTCGAAACCGATCGTGGCATGGTGACTTTCCTCGACACTCCGGGTCACGAAGCGTTTACCGCAATGCGGGCGCGCGGCGCCAAGGCGACCGACATCGTCATCCTGGTTGTCGCAGCCGACGATGGCGTGATGCCGCAAACCAAGGAAGCGATTCACCACGCCAAGGCGGCCGGTGTGCCGCTGGTGGTGGCCATCAACAAGATGGACAAGCCGGATGCCAACCCGGATCGCGTCAAGCAGGAACTGGTCGCCGAAGGCGTCATTCCCGAAGAATACGGCGGCGATTCGCCCTTCGTGCCGGTTTCCGCCAAGAAGGGCACGGGCATCGACGAACTGCTCGAACAGGTATTGCTGCAAGCCGAGGTGCTTGAACTGACGGCGCAGAAGGATGCGCCGGCCAAGGGGCTGATCATCGAAGCGCGTCTCGACAAGGGGCGTGGCGCGGTGGCCACCATGATGGTCCAGTCCGGTACGCTCAAGCGCGGCGACGTCGTGCTGGCCGGCCAGGTCTTCGGTCGCGTTCGCGCCATGCTGGACGAAAACGGCAAGGCGATCAACGAGGCCGGCCCGTCCATCCCGGTCGAGATTCTCGGTCTGTCCGACGTGCCGGCCGCCGGCGAAGAGGCCATCGTCCTCACCGACGAGAAGAAGGCGCGTGAAATCGCCTTGTTCCGCCAGGGCAAGTTCCGCGACGTCAAGTTGGCCAAGCAACAGGCGGCCAAACTCGAGAACATGTTCGTGCAGATGACGGAAGGCGAGGTCAAGACCCTGCCGCTGATCGTCAAGGCCGACGTGCAGGGTTCCCAGGAAGCGCTGGTCCAGACGCTGGCCAAGCTTTCCAACGAGGAAGTCCGCGTTCAGATCATCCACGGTGCCGTCGGCGCCATCAGCGAATCCGACGTCAACCTGGCCCAGGCCTCGGGGGCGGTCATCATCGGCTTCAATATCCGCGCCGATGCCGGTTCCCGCAAGCTGGCCGAGACCTTCGGCGTCGATATCCGTTACTACAACGTGATCTACGACGCGGTGGACGAAGTCAAGGCGGCCCTGTCCGGCATGCTGTCGCCCGAGAAGCGCGAACAGATCACCGGCATGGTCGAGATTCGCCAGGTCTTCCATGTTTCCAAGGTCGGCGCCATTGCCGGCTGTTACGTGCTGGAAGGCGTCGTCAAGCGCAATTCCCGTGTCCGCCTGCTGCGCAACCACGTCGTGCAGTGGGACGGCGAACTCGACTCGCTCAAGCGTTTCAAGGACGACGTCAAGGAAGTGCGTTCCAACTTCGAATGCGGTCTGTCGCTGCGCGGCAATAACGACATTCTCGTCGGCGACCAGCTGGAAGCTTACGAAATCCAGGAAGTGGCGCGTTCGCTGTAATGAAGAAAAAAGGCTTTCAGCGTAGTGACCGGGTCGCGGAGCAGGTGCGCCGCGACCTTGCCGATCTGATCAGGACGGAGCTCAAGGACCCGCGGGTCGGCATGATCAGCCTGACGGCGGTCGAACTGACGCCGGATTATGCGCACGCCAAGGTCTTTTTCGCGACGCTGAATTCCGATCATCTTGAGGAAATCGAGCGCGGCTTGAAGCGGGCGGCCGGTTTTCTGCGTCGCGAACTGGGACGGCGCATTCACATCCACACCCTGCCCGAGTTGCATTTCGTGTACGACAATTCCATCGAACATGGCGCCAGCATGTCGCTGCTCATCGATCAGGCCAATGCCCTGAGCGATC
>JAJXVG010000004.1:51336-53161 GCA_021782315.1 Pseudomonadota bacterium
AACGGGCCTGGAAACAGGTCGATGGCGTCCTCCTGCTCGACAAGCCGCTCGGCTTGACCTCGAACGATGCGCTGCAGAAGGTGCGGCGCCTGTTTTCGGCGGCCAAGGGCGGTCATACCGGCACCCTCGACCCGCTGGCGACGGGTCTGCTGCCCCTCTGTTTCGGGGAGGCGACCAAGTTTTCGGCCGACCTGCTCGATGCCGACAAGACCTACGAAGCTGTTCTCAAACTGGGCGTAACGACCGATTCCGGCGACGCCGAGGGCAGGATCACGGCGACGGCCGCGGTTGACGTCGACCCCGAGGCGCTGCCCGGCGTCTTGGCGCGATTTACCGGCGATATCCGGCAGATTCCGCCGATGCATTCGGCCCTCAAGCGGGACGGTCGCCCGCTCTACGAACTCGCCCGTAAGGGAATCGAGGTCGAACGCGAGGCGAGGGCGGTGACCATCCACGCCATCGACCTGCTCGATTTTGCCGGCGACAGCCTGCATTTGCGCATCGCCTGCAGCAAGGGCACCTACATTCGCGTCCTGGCCGCCGACATCGGCGCCGCCCTCGGTTGCGGCGCCCATCTTGCGGCCTTGCGCCGGACCCGGGTGGGCGATCTCGACCTGCCGGGCGCGGTCACCCTGGCCGACCTCGAAGGCCTGGACGAAGCCGGGCGGATGGCCCATCTTCAACCGGTCGATGCCCTGTTGCGCAGCCTGCCCGTGCTGCGGGTGGAAGGCGAGGCGGCGCAGCGTTTTCGTCATGGCAACCCGGTCGATCTGCCGAGCGGCCTGCTGGGCAAAATCCGGGTTTACGAGGGCGAACGCCTGATCGGCATCGGCGAACCCGGCAGCGGCGAACGGCTGTGGCCGAAACGCCTGGTTCAACTCGCCGATTAGCTGCTATAATTTCACGCTTTCCGTCGCCAACGGAAAATTTTATCCACTGGCGCTTGCTCTATCAAACCGGGGCGGCGTCGTTTTCATGAAAGAGAGTTTGAAATGGCATTCACCACCGAAGTCAAGGCCGGCGTCGTCGCCGAATTCCAGCGCGCCAAGGGCGACACCGGATCGCCGGAAGTGCAGATCGCGCTGCTGACCGCACGCATCAACGATCTGACCCCGCACTTCAAGGAACACAAGAAGGATCACCATTCCCGTCGCGGCCTGCTGCGCATGGTCAACCAGCGCCGCAAACTGCTGGATTACCTCAAGGGAAAGAATGTCGATTCTTACCGTACCCTGATTACCCGCCTTGGTCTGCGCAAATAAGCCAGATCAAAGCAAAAAAAGAGCGGCCCGGAATTCTCCCGGCCGCTTTTTTGTTTTGTTGTCGTGTTGTTAATTGTGATGAGAGTGAAAGGAAATTATGTTTAATGTCGTGAAAAAATCATTCGCCTATGGTGCGCATCAAGTCACCATCGAAACCGGCGAAGTCGCCCGCCAGGCAGGCGGTGCCGTTCTCGTTTCCATGGAAGAAACCGTGGTTCTGGTCACTGTCGTGGCGGCCAAGAATGCCAAGCCCGGCCAGGATTTCTTCCCGCTGACCGTCGATTACCAGGAAAAAACCTACGCCGCCGGCCGTATCCCCGGCGGTTTCTTCAAGCGCGAAGGCCGTCCTTCGGAAAAGGAAACCCTGACCTGCCGCCTGATCGACCGTCCGATCCGCCCGCTCTTCCCGGAAGGTTTCTATAACGAAGTCCAGGTCATCGCCACCGTGATGTCGCTGAATCCGGAAATCGACTCGGACATTCCGGCCCTGATCGGCGCTTCCGCCGCCCTGGCCATTTCCGGCGTGCCGTTCAACGGCCCGATCGGTGCCGCCCGTGTCGGCT
>JAJXVG010000098.1 GCA_021782315.1 Pseudomonadota bacterium
TGGACTTCTTCCAGGACCAGTACGATGTTTTCCAGTGATTTCTTTTCGCGCCCGAGTTCCTGGGCCCGCTTGGCATCATCCCAGATCTTCGGGTCTTCCATCTCCTGGGTGAGGAGGGTCAGGCGCTCGCGTTTCTGATCGTAGTCAAAGATACCTCCGCAGCTCGGCGGCGCGTTGCGCCAGATCGTCGAGCTTGTTGGAGATGCTGTTGATGTGTTCGGCTTCCATGTCGTTCGTCTCGTTGCGTGGCAAAGGGGGAATTATAGCTTGCCGGGCAAGTCGGGTATTGGCTGCACGTTTTGAGTGCGTGAGCCTGGGGTGGTGCTGTTCATCATGGCACCTCGCTGGTGCGCCATGGCGCCGGTTCGATGACGAATAAATTAAATTCTGTGATTTCGTCTGCGGAAGTGGCAGGATTGTCGTTTATATCATTGATTAAATGTGAATAATTTGTTGTGTTGTCATTGTGGCAAGAACTTTGCTTTTGAGATGGCTGCTATCCAACTCTGTGTCGGATCAATATGTCAAACAATGAATCGCTATCCCCGTTGCGCGCCAGCATGAGTTCCTTCCGACTGCGCCTGCTCGTGGTTTGGCTGCTGGCGGTTGGAGGCGGCGCAAGCCTGAGCGGGTTGTTCCTGACGGACATGACTGCAACATGGGGCAGCGCCGCCTTGCTCATGCTCGGCGCTTCACTGCTTATCGCCGCCAGGCAGCAATATGGAATTGCAACAGCGCTGGCTTTGATCGACCGATTTGCCCTTGAACTGGCTGCCGGGTGCATGGTCGCCCGTGTCGATATCCGGCTTTGCGGCGCCCTGGCCCCCTTGGCCGAACGCCTGAACGGCATGGCCCGTTCGTTGGCCGAACTGTTTTTGACATTTGCCCGGATGTCGCAGGAAATTTCCAGTGTTGCCGGCGAAAGCAGTGTCAACGCCAACGGCGGAAATGAAGGCGTTCGCCGGCAGCGCGACATTACCCTGTCTTCCTCGGCGACCTTGGAAGAGTTGACTGTCAGCCTTGGCATGACCAGCGAAAGCGCGCAGGGTGCAGCTTCGGTAGCCGAAGCCTCGGGGAAAATGGCGGTGACCGGAGCGGAGCGGGTCTGCGGTCTGGCGCGGAGTCTGGAAAGTCTGGTCGCAACGGTGCAGCAAACTTCGGAAACCGCCACTCGCCTTGGTCAGCGCTCGCGGGAGATCGACGTCATCGTCGAACTGATTGCGGAGATCGCCTCACAGACCAATCTGCTGGCGCTCAACGCCGCCATTGAGGCAGCCCGGGCCGGAGAACAGGGGCGTGGTTTTGCCGTCGTCGCCGATGAGGTGCGCAAGCTGGCCGAGCGAACCAGCCATGCCACGCGCGACATCGGCGAACGAATCGAAGGTGTCGGACTCGACGTTCGCGGAATGATAGCCGCCATGGCGGCGACGAGCAGTCAGGCCGCCAGCAGTCTTGCCGATGCCGGCGATGCGGTCGATGATTTGCGACGGGTCGAAGATAACGCTCGCCAGACGCTGGCGCTGATCAGCGATATCGCTGCCGCCAGCCGGGAGCAGAGCGAAGCCGGCCAGAATATCGCCCGGGATATCGAGCAGGTCGCCCGGCTGGCCGATGCCAACGAGCACCTGGTCAGGGAAAGCAGCGAACTCTCCCGTTATCTGAGCGACTTGTCCGTTCAACTGACCGGGGCCCTGAAAAAATACCAATACGAGTGAGTTTGAAATGAACTGGATCGTTTGCACGATGCTGGCCCTGGTCATTATCTTCCTGGCGACTTCGGCGATGTTTTATCGCCGCAAGCGCTGGGTCGATGCGGACAGGTCGCTGAACATGACGCTGGCCACCTGTCGCTCCTTGCTTGCCCTGGTCGGACATTTCCAGCAGCACCGGGGCATGAGTTCAGCTTTGCTTTCCGGCGATCGGAGTTTCGGCGGTCGGCTCGATGGCAAGGCACGCGAGATCGACGGGTTGATTCCCTCGTTGCGGGAGGCGGCCAGAGAGGAAAGCAGCAGGGTACATCCTTGCCTGACGCTGAACGAGTTGTCGTTGTTCCAGTATAACTGGGGCCAACTGCGGGAAAAACTGCCTGGATTTTCCGTCGAGCAAAGTATTGCCCAGCACAGTTTTCTCATCGATCAATTGTTGCGCTGGCTGGCTGCGCTGGGTGAAGCGCGACTCGAGTTGCTGCTCGGCGAGCGCTGCAGTCGCGGCCAGATGCGTAACTATGCCAGTCGGCTGCCGCTTCTCACCGAGTGTCTTGGGCAGGCCCGCGCCCTGGGAACCAGCGTCGCGGCAAGGCGTGGCTGTTCCGCCGTTGCGCGGGTTCGCCTGATGTTCCTGGTGGCGCGCGCGGAGGCCCTGCTCAAGCAGGCCAATGAGGCGGGTGCGCGTGGGGCGGGGGCTGAGAAGGCAGCAATTGCCGTGCAACAGATGGCCCGTGTGATCCGCACGCGGATGCTGCAGAGTTCAGGCATCAGCATCGCCGCAGGGGAGTATTTCGATATGGCCACAAATGCGATTGATGGGGTGTTCGCCTGGATTGGGGAGTGTGGTGATGAATTGATTCTGGCAGGAAGCTGGAAGATCGATGTTGGCGCACCAACGCAATTGCAACGTGCCTAAGGCCGGTTTTCTGGCCTGGCCGGCGCAGCGAACAGGCCGTGCCCTGGGAGCCTTGGGTCCTCTCGCCATGCCAGCCATGAGCACACTGTTTTTCAACCTGGACGGCATGCTTTTCCGTTGTCTGGTGAGCGAATGGCGAAGCTTGCTGTCGGTCAGCCCGGGTTGCCGCGATCTGACCGGTTATACAGCCGAGGAACTGGTCGGTGGGACGAATCTCTCGCTCGCCTCCTTGCTTCACCCGGAGGATTGTGCCGCGGTACGGGGCACCATATTGGCGGCGCTCGATACCGGAGTCCGCTATTGTATGGAGTACCGGATCGTTTGCCGGGACGGCGAAGTGAAGTGGGTCCTTGAACGTGGCATCGGTTTGCGTGACGATGCCGGGCGGCAGATTATCGAAGGTTATCTGGAGGATATTACCGACCGGGTTCAGGCGCAGATTCAGTTGGCGGAAACCGAGTTGCGTTATCGCAGTATTTTTGAAAACTCGGTAATTGGCATGTTCCAGAGTAGTGAGAATGGACGGTATCTGGCGGCAAATCAGGCACTGGCGACACTTTACCGCTATCCGACACCGGAGGCGCTGATCAGCAGTCTGGCCGATATCGCGACCGGGCTATATGTCGACCGCCGGCGACGCGACGACTTCAAGCGCCTGATCCAGCACGACGGACTGGTCAGCCATTTCGAATCCGAGGTGCTCTGCCGTGACGGCAGCCGGATCTGGATATCGGAGAACGCGCACGCCGTCTACGCGCCGGATGGTGCGCTGCTCTATTACGAAGGCACGGTCGAAGATGTAACCGAACGTCATCGTTACCAATCGGTGCTGCAACATCAGTCGACCCATGACCCGCTGACCGGTTTGCCCAATCGCAATCTATTGCAGGATCGCCTGGAGCAAGCAGTGCAACTGGCTCAGCGTCAGGTGAGCAAGGTTGTGCTGGCCTTTATCGATCTCGATAATTTCAAGGTGATCAACGACAGCCTCGGCCACGCCGCAGGCGACGAATTGCTGATCGAAATCGCCGCTCGCCTGCGCCAGGTTCTGCGCGGTGTCGATACCGTTGCTCGCTACGGCGGCGACGAATTTGTGCTGATCATGGGCGACCAGGCTTCTTGTGAGGATACCAGGCACCTGCTGGAGCGTGTGCTGTCATCCATTCAGGAGCCGCTGGCGCTGGCAGGCCATGCCTTGCGGATCAACTGTAGCATCGGGGTCAGCGTCTATCCGGATGATGCGCAGGATCTCGACAGCCTGCTGCGGGTAGCCGATGTCGCGATGTATCACGCCAAGAAAAGCGGCAAGGGGCAGTATCATTTTTATACGCGCGACTTGAACCAGATCGTGCAGGATCGTTTTGTTCTGGAAAGCGCCTTGCAGAGCGCCATCGAGCGCAACGAACTGACCGTGGTCTACCAGCCGAAGGTCGATGCGGCGTCGCGGATCAAGGGATTCGAGGCGCTGGTGCGCTGGAACAGTGCCGGACATGGCTTGGTGACGCCCGACCGCTTCATCCCGTTGGCCGAGGAGACCGGGCAAATTCTGGCCATTGGCGAGCAGGTGCTCTATGCAGCCTGCCTCGCGGCAGCCAACTGGCCGCTGATCGACGGCCAAACGCTGAGCGTCGCGGTCAACCTGTCGGCGCGACAATTGAAGGAACCCAGGTTGCCGGCCATGGTCGCCGACGCCCTGCTGGTGTCCGGCCTGCCGCCGGATTGCCTGGAACTGGAAATCACCGAGAGCATGATCATGGGTGATGTCGAGCACACCATACACGTGCTCAAGTCGATCAAGGCGCTGGGGGTACGGATTGCCGTCGACGATTTCGGTACCGGCTATTCCTCGTTAAGTTACCTGCAACGCCTGCCAATCGATACCTTGAAGATCGACCGCTCCTTCGTTTCCGGTTGCGACCGGGGCGGTAAGGCGATGGCGATCCCTCATGCCATCATCTTCCTGGGCAAGACGCTGGATCTGTATATCGTTGCCGAAGGGGTCGAAACCGAGGCGGAATTGGCCATGCTATCGGTTTGCGGCTGTGATGAATTTCAGGGCTACCTGTTCTCGCGGCCGATGCAGGCGGCGGCGGTGGCCGACTACCTGCAGGGCTGTTTGTCTTGAAAATGGCGGCTCGTCGTATCGGGCGATATAGCGTCAAGCCCCGGATCCTCCACGCCAACGATGCTGCGCGGCGGCGCCGACGTCCTATCCGCCCGCTGTGCAGATCCAGCAAGACACATGGGTGTTGGCCGGCCGGCGAGATGTCGACGGCTCTTCTGTTTTTTCTCGGCACAAAAATTGCTGAGCAGTGGCCTGTGGCCTCAAATGAGACCTCGATTGTCGCATTTTCAATATATTTGTCTGTTGCCTGCCGGTAGGCGGCAATTATTGCCGGCAAGGACACATGTGCTGAAGTCACTGAACAGGAAAACATCATGGACATATCTTCTCTTGTTGCTTCGAGCAACGCGACCAGCGGCGTCAATGGGGCACAGGGCATCAAACATGCCGCCGGCCATCACCACGCCGGAACCGACCAGTTCCTGCAAGCCATCCAGGAGGCGCTCAATCAGTCCGGAGTGACCGGCCTTCCGGCCACGTCGGCTGTCGTCGGCGCAACAAGCCCGGCGAAAGGTGCAGACGGCGATGCGGACGACGGCCAATCCGCCGCAATCACGGGCAGAAACTCGCTCGGGCGGGACGTCGACCAACTGGCGCAGAACCTGTTTGCCTCGATCAATCAGGCGTCGGGCCAGATATCCTCGGCCAGCGGCACCGACGCTTCAGGGGCAGCAACTGCCGCATCCGGTCTGTCGACATTCGACCGGGCATTGCAAAACCTGATCCAGGAGATAGGCTCTTCCGGACAGGCGGCGACGGACGGTGCGACAAGCGCCTCGACTGCCACTGCGGCGACGGCCGGCGGGGTATCCGGTGGGGCAATTTCGCAATTGCAGGCCGATTTCCAGAACCTGCTGAACGCCAGCGCCCAGGCTAGCGGCAACAGCGCAAGCAATTCCTCGTCCCAGCAGCCCAGCCTGCAGACCTTCCTGCAAGACCTGCTCAACAACCTGACGCCCAAGGTGGCGAGCGGCGCAGCGGCGGTATTGAGCAGCTGATTTCAGGATTCCCGGCGGTGAAGCATCTGCAAGCGTTTTGCTACCGGGTTGTCTGATGGAAAAGGCTAGCGGTCGACCGGCCTTGCCGGCTTGGGGGCGAAGAACTGGCATGGTCGGTCGCTCGATTCGATGACATCGAGAACGGGCTGCCGGCGGCTCTTGAACTTCAGCGCCCGGCAACCGTAGGGGAACTTTACATCGAAGGTGATGTAGTAGTGTGCGCAATGGGTGCAGCGCGGACGGTCATGGCCGGGCCGCGACGATGGGTTCATCCGGATTCTCCGAGATTGCGGCGAATAAGGGATTCTACCCGGCGCGGCGGCGGGGAAGTCCTGGCTGGCGCCTTTTACTCCAGATCTTCGACCATCAGTTGCGGGCTTTCGACGCCCATGTATTCGTTGATCGCCAGCCGGTAAGCGACGCGGGCCCGGTTGCCCGGCTGGCGGCTGAAATTGAACTGGATGGCGTCGATGCGGGTGGCGCCCTTGTTGAGGCGAAGCTTCAGGTGCTTTTCCTTGAGCACCCGCTGCTGTTCGACCTCGAACTCGTCGACGAACAGGGGGGCCGGGAAGCCCTGGCCCCAGATTTCGTTTTCCAGCAGACGGGCGGTTTCCAGCGAAAAATAGGCGCCTTCGAGCGGGCCGTCGGTTTCCAGGGTGCGGGTCAGGTCGGCCGGGGCGAGCAGTTCGCCGGCAACCTGGGCGAAGAGCTCGGCGAAGCGGGGGAAATCGTCCTCGCGGAGGGTGACGCCGGCTGCCATGGCGTGGCCGCCGAAACGGACGAGCAGGCCGGGCGCGCGCTTGGCGACGAGATCGAGCGCGTCGCGCAGGTGCAGGCCGGCAATCGACCGGCCGGAACCTTTGACCAGGCCGCCTTCGCCGGGGGCAAAAGCAAAGACGGGGCGGTGCAGCTTGTCCTTGATGCGCGAGGCGAGGATGCCGACGACGCCTTCATGCCAGCCGGGGTCGAAGAGGGCGACGCCGGCGGAGGTATCGTCGGTATCCAGCGTTTCGAGCAGGATCAGCGCCTGTTCCTGCATGCCGGATTCGATGTCGCGGCGCTGGCGGTTCAAGCCGTCGAGCTCCTGGGCGATTTGCAGCGCCCGGCCGGCGTCGTCGGTGAGCAGGCATTCGACGCCCAGGCGCATGTCGGCCAGGCGGCCGGCGGCATTGAGGCGGGGGCCGAGCCGGAAGCCGAGGTCGAAGGCGGTGGCGCGTTTCGGGTCGCGGCCGGCGGCCTTGAACAGGGCGGCGATGCCGGCTTGCATCTGACCGCTACGCATGCGCTGCAGCCCCTGGCTGACCAGGATGCGGTTGTTGCGGTCGAGCTTGACGACGTCGGCGACGGTGCCGAGCGCGACGAGATCGAGCAGCCTGGCGAAATTAGGCTCCGGGCGCTCGGCGAACCAGCCGCGTTGGCGCAATTCGGCGCGCAGGGCGAGCATGACGTAGAACATGACGCCGACGCCGGCCATGCATTTCGACGGAAAGTCGCAGCCCGGCTGGTTGGGGTTCACGATGCAGTCGGCGGCGGGCAGCGAGTCCGGGGTCGATCCGGCCGGCAAATGATGGTCGGTGATCAGCGTCGCGATGCCGAGCTGGCGGGCGCGGTCGACGCCGGCCAGGCTGGCGATGCCGTTGTCGACGGTGATGATCAGGTCGGGTGACTGGTGAGCGGCGACATCGACGATTTCCGGCGACAGGCCGTAACCGAGCTTGAAACGGTCGGGCAGCAGAAAATCGACATCGGCACCGAGCGATTTCAAGGCGCGCATGCCGACCGCCGTGGCGGTGGCGCCGTCGCAGTCGTAGTCGCCGATGATCAGCATCCGGGCCTCGGCTTCGATGGCGTCGGCCAGCAATTGGGCGGCGTCTTCGGCGTGGGTCAGCGTCGTCGGCGGCAGCAGCGATTTCAGTTCGTAGTCGAGCTCGGCCTTGTCCTTGATGCCGCGGGCGGCGTAAAGGCGGGCGAGCAGCGGGTGCAGGCCTTGCTGTTCGAGTTGCCAGACGACACGTGGCGGACTGCTGCGGGTGGTGACGCGGGTCATGCCGGGTTTCCTTCGGCCAGATCGAGGGCCAGTGCGGCGAGCGGGCGGGATTTGCGCCAGAATTTCCAGCGTTCCTTGCCGCCCAGCGTCCAGCTTAACTGGCCGTAGACGGTGGGGGCGACGATGCTCAGTTCGGCCAGCCGGCGGCCCGGCCCGCCGCTGAGCGGGGCGAACCAGTCCGCTTCGAGCTTTTGCGCCGCGGTGCGCCAGCCGGGACCGTCTTCGTAAAGAGCCGGGGAGAGCAGGGTGTCGAGGACGACCAGATGATTCCCCCGGCTCTCGGCGGCTTTGTCCAGAAAGTCGGCCAGATTGGCGGGACAGGGTTGGGCTGCTATGCCGCCGGCCATGGCCAGGCCGGCAGCCAGTGGATTATCGCTCCATAAGGCGGCGCATGCGGGTTTTTCCACGGCGGGCAGGCTGCCGCCACCCCACAGCCACAGGCTGTTGACCGCCGGCTTGCCTGCGGCCTGGCGGTGCTCGTTGACCGGATGGCCGTGCAGGTACATCTGCACTTCGTTGAGCCAGCGGGTCAGCGGGCCGTTGGTGTCCTTCAGTTCGCCATCGATGCGGCGTCCGGCCATTTTCGATATCGGTTCGGCCTGGTGCGCGACTGCGCTATCCAGTCGCAGGTACCAGCGCCGGGCGGTGGCGACGTGGAAGCGGCCGATATCGCCGAACTCGCTGTTGAGCGAAGCGACGATGGCCTCCGCTTCTTCCGTTTCCAGATCGAAGGCGCCGGCGTCGGCGAGGATGATGCGTTCATGGTGAAACCGCAGGTGAACCGGGTCGGCGCACAGCCAATGTGCCTCGTCGGGTTTCGGACCATGGCCTTCGCCAAGCAGGCGCAAGGGGGCGAAGGGTGCGTCTTCAAGGTCGAATTGAGCAGCCAGTGCGGCTTCGAAAGATTGCCGCGGCCGGTTTTCGAATGCGGCGTGGCCGGCCAGCCATTCGAGACCCGGCAGGGCTGGTTTGCCGAGTGTCGATTGGTCGTTCGGTTCGGGCCAGATCAGTTCGGGGACAAGCAGTGTGAGGCGCACGTGGAAGCGTTCGGGGTAGGAATCGGCGGAAGAGTGTACCATGGCGACTTTCGACGCCCGGTGTTATCCGCATGGCATTGCCCTACGAACTGTTGATCGGTCTGCGTTATACGCGGGCCAAAAAGCGTAACCATTTCATTTCCTTCATTTCATTGATCTCGATGCTGGGTATCGGACTCGGCGTTGCCGCGCTGATTGTCGTGCTGTCGGTGATGAACGGTTTCCAGAAAGAGTTGAGGACGCGCATTCTCGGCGTTGCCTCGCATATTCAGATCACCGGTATCAACGGCGAACTGCCCAACTGGGCCTCGGTCGCCAAGCAGGCGATGAAGCATCCGGAAGTCAGGGCCAGCGCGCCCTTCATCCAGTCGCAAGGGATGTTCACCGTCGATGGCGTGGTCAAGGGGGCGATGATCAGGGGTATCCTGCCCGATCAGGAAGACAAGGTCGCCGATTTTCGCAAGACGATCCGGAACGGCAGTCTCGACGACCTGCGCCCGGGAGAATTCGGCATCGTCCTGGGCGCCGACCTGGCGCGTTCGCTGCGGGTCTTTACCGGCGACAAGGTAACGCTGATCGCGCCGCAAGGCACGGTGACCCCGGCCGGGGTGGTGCCGCGGCTGAAATCGTTCAAGGTGGTCGGCATCTTCGAGGTCGGCATGTACGAATACGACTCGGGACTGGCCCTGATCAATCTCGAAGATGCGCAGAAGCTGTACCAGATGGGCGATCAGGTAAGCGGGGTGCGACTCAAGGTCGACGACCTCTTCCAGGCGCCGCGCATTGCCCGCGAACTGGTTCATTACGTCGATGCCGACGCCTACGTGAACGACTGGACGAAAAGCCATGCCAATTTTTTCCGCGCCGTGCAGATCGAGAAGAACATGATGTTCATCATCCTGTCGCTGATCGTGGCGGTCGCCACATTCAACCTGGTGTCGACCCTGGTCATGGCGGTCACCGACAAGCAGGCCGATATCGCCATCCTGCGCACGCTCGGGGCCAGACCCATGTCGATCATGGGTGTTTTCGTCGTCCAGGGGGCGTTGGTCGGTTTCATCGGACTGGGCCTGGGCATCGTCGGTGGCGTCCTGCTGGCCTTGAATATCGATGTCGTCGTGCCCTTTATCGAACGTCTGCTAGGTGTCCACTTCCTGTCGAAAGAGGTCTATTACATCTCCGATCTGCCTTCGGAGCTTCAGTGGGGGGATGTCTGGGGGGTGACGTTGATCGCCTTCGTTCTCGCGCTGCTGGCGACACTGTACCCGAGTTGGAAGGCGTCCCGGGTCAATCCGGCGGAGGCTCTGCGCTATGAATGATGCGGTTCTGATCGCCCGTGGCGTTTCCAAGGTTTTTCGCGGCGGCGGGCTGGAGGTGCCGGTGCTCTCGGCTATCGATCTCGTCGTTCAGCCGGGCGAGACGCTGGCCATCGTCGGCGCTTCGGGGTCGGGCAAGAGCACCCTGCTGCATCTGCTCGGCGGACTAGACACGCCGACGGCGGGCGATGTGACCTTGATGGGGCGCAATTTCTCGTCGCTCGGCGAGGGCAGTCGCGGCGATTGGCGCAACCGGCACCTGGGGTTCGTCTATCAGTTCCACCACCTGCTGGCGGAATTTTCCGCCCTGGAAAATGTTGCCATGCCCCTGCTCATTCGGCGCATGGATCGCCAGGCGGCGCTCGGCAAGGCGGCGGAAATGCTGACGGCTGTGGGTCTCGGCCACCGCCTGGAACATCGCCCCGGCGAGCTCTCGGGCGGCGAGCGCCAGCGGGCGGCGATTGCCCGGGCCTTGGTCAGCGAGCCTTCCTGCCTGCTGGCCGACGAACCGACGGGCAATCTGGACAGCCATACGGCGGCACTGGTCTTCGGCCTGCTCATCGAGCGGGTTCGCCTGCAGCGGGCCAGTCTCGTCGTTGTTACCCACGATCAGCGACTGGCCGCCCAGGCCGACCGGGTGCTCAATCTCAATGATGGCGGTTTTTGAGAATAAAGAAATAAATGGTAGATTAGCCAAAATTATTTTTAGTAATAAACAATATTTGGGCTGACTACGCCGAGGGATTGATTCATGCAAGTACTTTTTTTACCGGCCATCGCCCTGATGAACCGACTTCGCTACAACGCCAAGTTTTTATTGCTGGGCTCGGCAGTGACGGTCGTTGTACTCGTCCTGCTCTCTTCGGTTTATTCTTACCTGAGTCGTGACATCGAGACGGCCAAACACGAATTGGCCGGCTTGCAGATGCTCAAGCCCATCTATCGTACAGCCCAGTACATGCAGCAACACCGGGGATTGTCTTCCGGGGTGTTGAGCGGCAACGAGGCGATGAAGGACAAGCGGGCCAGCAAGGAAAAGGAAGTCAGCGATGCGGTTACCGAGGCCGATGCCACGCTGTCGCCGGAATTGCGGGAATCGGCCGCGTGGAAGGGTATCCGCCAGGATTGGAGTGCAATTCAAGGCCAGGGCTTGACCTGGTCGCAGCAAGATAATGTCAAGCGCCACTCGGAGACGCTCGGCAAGCTGCTTCGCTTCATGGTCGATGTGGCCGATGCCTCCGAATTGACGCTGGATCCGGAGATGGACACCTACTATTTCATGGACACCATCGTCACCAAGATGCCGGCCATGCTGGAGCAGATGGGCATTACGCGGGCGCGCGGCACCGCCTTGCTGACCAAGAAGGAAGTGACGCAGCAGCAACGGATCGAGATTTCGTCCACCATCGCGCAAATGGATGGCACGCTGAAGGCGCAGAATATCAACCTGGACAAGGTGGTCCGCATCGTGCCCAGCCTGCAGGGCGCGCTATCGGGTCCGACCAAGGAATTTTCGGCCGGGGCGGAGCGGATTTTTGGCCTGGTCCGCGACGACATTCTCGGCGAGAAATTTGAGACCACGCCGCAGGATTATCTGGCGTTGACAACCCAGGAAATCGACCTCGGCTACAAGGTCATGTACGACACCCTGATTCCGCAATTCGAAAGCCGATTGCAGGGGCGTGCCGAGCACGCGAACCAGGTTCTGACAATGGAGGTCGGCGGGGCATTGCTGATCGCCCTGGTCGTCGGCTATCTCGGGCTGGGAACCTATTACTCGGTCATCAACAGTGTCGATGACTTCTCTGTCGGCGCGCGTCGCCTGGCCGACGGCGACCTGACGG
>JAJXVG010000099.1 GCA_021782315.1 Pseudomonadota bacterium
TGCGCTCAAGTTCATCGACGACAACGAATTGATCATTCGCGACAGCGAAGCCGCCCATCCGGAGGTGATCGCCAGATTGTTCCGCAACATGCACACGATCAAGGGGAATGCTCGAACCTACGGCCTGGGGCACCTGACCAACATCGTTCATGCTGCCGAACAGACTTATGCCGAACTGCGCAAGGAGAGACCGAACATCGCCTGGGACCGGACGATGCTGCTCGAAGAGCTGGACGGCGTACGCCAGATCGTGGCCCGTTACGCGAGGATCAACGATGTCAGTCTTGGCCGCAAGGGACCCGGCCGCCGCGGCAATGTCGATCGCTATCTGATGGTCGAACGCGGCCAGATTCAGCAAACCTTGCGTCGTCTCGAGACGGTGAATACCAGCAACCTGCACGAACTGATCGCGGCCCGCGACGCGGTGCGCAACGTCCTGCGCCGCCTGGGCACCGAGCCGATCACGCAGACCCTGGCCGGTGTTTTCGACTCGACCCCGTCGCTGGCCAACGAGCTGGGCAAGATTCCGCCGGTGCTCATCGTCGAGGATAACGGCTACTTCATCCATACCCAGATCAGCGGCATGTTGAAAAATGTCTTCATGCACCTGATCAGGAATGCCATCGACCACGGTCTGGAGTGCCCGGACGAACGTCTGGCGCAAGGCAAGCCGGCGGCAGGCACGATCAGCCTGAAAATCACGGCGGCCGACGGCATGCTTGAAATAGCGCTCGGCGACGACGGGCGCGGCCTGGCGCTCCACCGGATTCGCAGGATCGCCGAGGAAAGGCTGTTGGTCGATGGCGGCGAACGGCTTTCGGATGCGGAAATTGCCCGTCTCGTCTTCCGGCCGGGGTTTTCGACCGCTGCGAAAGTTACCGAGGTATCCGGGCGCGGCGTCGGCATGGATGCGGTGCAGGATTTCGTCAAGCGCGAAAACGGCAGGATAGACATTCGATTTACCGACGAGGCGACCGGTGCCGAATTCCGTCGCTTCGAGACGATCGTGTTTCTGCCTGAAAATTGCGCTGTACTGGTCGATGAAAATGAACTCGATAACGATCCGGAAGAATTCGGATCGCTCGACATGCCGGCCGAAGCGATTGAGCTGCGGGCGATAAGCTGAAGCAGGCGGCATCGTTTCTACTCCACCCAAACTCAAGGAAAGATGAACCCATGGCACAAATCCTCGTCGTCGATGATTCGAGCACCGTCCGCAACGAAGTCTGCGATTTCCTCAAAGCCAACGCGCTCCAGGTCGTCTCCGCTGTCGATGGCAAGGATGGATTGGCCAAACTGAAAGCGGACCCGTCGATCAAACTGGTCGTCAGCGATGTCAATATGCCCAACATGGACGGTCTGACCATGGCCGAGAAAATCCGTGGTGAATTGAAAAACGCTAGCGTCAATATCATCATGCTGACCACCGAGAACAGCCCCTCGATGAAAGAGCGCGGCAAGGCCGCCGGCATCAAGGGATGGATCGTCAAACCGTTCAATGGCGCCGCCGTCATCGCTTCGCTCAAGAAACTCGTCGCCTGATCGAGGCACACTGCTTCCACGGCCTGTGCTCGGGTTGTCGAGCGGCAACTGCCGTTTTGCGCCGCCACCCTGCCGGAACGGCCGCCCTGGATCGATCTCGTGGACTTCAAGAAAGCTTAGGTGAAAGGCTGTCATGTCAATTAGCAATCTTCTTTTTCTCGCAACCGGGATGTTCCTGGGATGGCTGTTGAGCCAGGCAAAGTCCCTGCGACTGAAGAAGGCCTGGCGGGAAGAACACGATGCGCAAGCCAGGAATATCGCCGAACTGGGTGAGCGGCAGTCGCCCGATGAGGTCGCCAAGGCGCTGGCCGAACTGCATGCCGAAATCGACCGTCTGCAAGGGGGGCTGGCTCGCCAGGCCGACTTGCATCGGGAAGCGATGGACCGTTTGTCGACGCAGCGCATCAACGAGCATGGCGAAAAACTCGCCGAACAACGGGGCGAGCAGGTCGCGCAAATGGCGACGCTTCGCCAGGCACTGGGGAACGAAATGGCTCTGCTGAACAGGGATGTCATGGCCCTGCTCGGTATCGTCAAGACCATCGAGCGCTGGCACGACGAAATGCAACTCATCCTCGCCAACAATAGCGAACAGAAAAAACAGAACGAGGAATTCGCCAGGATCAACAAGAAGGTGGTGATGCTGGCCCTCAATGCCTCCATCGAAGCCGCACGGGCCGGCGAGGTCGGCCGCGGCTTCGGTGTGGTTGCCGAAGGCGTGCGTGACCTGGCGCTGACATCGAGCAAACTGGCGGTCGATTTCAGGCAAAACCTGGAGCGCAACGACCTGGTCACCACGGCGACCTTTCAGGACATCCAGGCCAGCGGCAACATGATACGAACCGCCGTCTTCGGATTGAGCCACACCGCCGACAAGATCAATTCGGCCTTGCTGGCCGATGCGGGAAGCGAAGCATGATCAGTGCAAGGGCCGTTGATGCCATTGACTGGCTTTTTGAAAAAGCGGTCAGCGAACATTGTTGCCGCGAAGGGCAGCCTCCCTCCGTCATCGCGATCCGCCATGAGCGTCCGGCCCCGGTCGAGCAAACGAATCGCCATGTGGTGGCCATCAATATCTCCTCTTACCTGTTCAGGATCACCCTGTTTTTCAATTTTTCCACCGATCGCGAATCGATTGCCTACCTGGCCCGCCTCTCCCGCTGTAACGAAGATAGCCTGGAAGGGCAGACCCTCTTCGACGCCTATGCCGAGTTCGTCAACATGATCTGTGGCGCGGCCAATCGCGACCTGCATGCCAGCTTTCCGCACACCGGGATGTCGACGCCGACCGTGCTGGACAAGGCATGCCTGCATTACCTGCCCCTTCTGAAGCCAGTGCACGTCAGCCAGATCGAGGTGGGAATCGGCGCCGGCGCCGGCTTCTTGCTGACCCTGTGCGTGTGCACGGCCAAGGAAGCACGCCTGGATTTCGATCTTGAGCGTACAGCGCTGCCCGAGCCGTCATCCGGTGAAATCGAATTTTTCTGAAACTGCCGCTTGCCGTCGGAGAAATGCGCCCGCAGCGCCCCGCAATAACGGCGCCAAGTTGCTCTAGAATGCCGGCTGCTCGTTGCCGGAGTATTCCGGCGGCGCTGCGCATCACCGATCGCGAACGCTTGATTTCACGGTTCGCTGGACGGAGCGTACAGGTGAATAAAAGCTGGGGAACGATGAAACATGAATGACTTGCCCGAATTGTCGGAGCTCGAGAACGAAGAAGTAAACCCCGAACGACAAGCGGCGACCACGCGCAGTACCTGGGTCAGCGTTGTCGTCAATATCTGCCTGAGCATTGCCCAGGTCGTCGCGGGCTTCCTGTCCGGTTCGCAGGGCCTGATCGCCGACGGCGTCCATTCCCTGTCGGATCTGGTTGCCGACTTTGTCGTCCTGCTGGCCGCCCATCACAGTCACAAAGCGGCCGATGAGGATCATCACTACGGCCACCAGCGGTATGAGAACGCGGCTTCCATGGTTCTCGGCACCCTGCTGCTGGCAGTGGGCGTCGGCATGGTCTGGTCGTCCGCGCACAAACTGCAGACGCCCGAAAGCATCCCGACGGTCCACGCCACGGCGCTCTGGGTTGCCCTGGGCGCCTTGGCCGCCAAGGAGGCCTTGTTCCGTTACATGCTGGCCGTCGCCGAGCGGGTGCGTTCCAGCATGCTGCTCGCCAACGCCTGGCATGCCCGCTCCGACGCAGCCTCCTCGCTGGTCGTCGCCATCGGCATCGGCGGCAATATGCTCGGCTTCGCCCTGCTCGACCCGATCGCCGCTCTCATCGTCGGTTTCATGGTGGCCCGCATGGGGTGGTCCTTTACCTGGTCGGCCCTGCACGATCTGACAGACCGCGCGGCAAGCAAGGAGCAAATTGCCGGAATCGCGGCCGACATTCTGGCGACGCCGGGCGTTCTCGGCATGCATGATCTAAAGACCCGCAAGGCGGGCGACATGATCTTCGCCGACGTACATCTGGAAATAGACGGCAACCTTACCGTACGCGAAGGGCACGACATCGCGCGGCTAGCCAAGCAGGTCGTGCTCGCCCGTCATCCCGTGCTCTACTTGATGACCCATGTCGACCCGGCGACCCCCGACTGAAAGGCCAAATGCGTTGGGCTGTCTTGCGAGGGCAGGCTAGGGCGATGTCGTCCGGCCGGTTGCCGGCGCGGGGGCGGGCAACTGCCTGCCGCCGATATTCTTGTACAACTGGACCGCGGCGGCCATGTTGCGATTCCAGAGGGTGATCGTGGCGTTTTCGACATTCAGTTCGTTGACCTGGGCTGAAATGACGTTGAGTGCATCGACCGTTCCCGCCCGATACTGATTTTCTGCCAGTTCGCGAGCCTTGCGGGCGGCGGCCAGGGCAGCCTGCTGCGAGGACCTTTCGTCGGTGAGCAGGCGCATGGCGACGAGATTGTCTTCAACCTCCTGAAAGGCAGTCAACACGGTTTGCCGGTAGGTGGCCACGGCCTGATCGTAATTGGCCTCGGCCAGGGAGACGCCTGCCGCGCGGGCGCCACCATCGAATACCGTCAGTGCGGCGGCCGGTCCCAGTGACCAGAAGCGGGCCGGCGTGGTGATCAGGTTGGCCAATTGGGCACTGCGAAAGCCGCCATCGGTGCCCAGGGTGATCGCCGGGAAGTAGGCGGATTTGGCGACGCCGATTTGTGCATTGGCAGCCGCGACAAGGCGTTCTGCCGAATAGATGTCGTAGCGGTTCTCCAGGGTTGTGGACGGCAGCAATTTGGGCGAAGGCGGCACCTGCGCCATTTGAGCGCTGCCGGCAATGGCGACTTCGGCTGCGGCGCGGCCGATCAGTGTTGCGATGGCATGTTCGGCTTGCGCCCGCTGCAGTTTTGCCTCGCTCAATTGGGTGCGGGTGGTGTTGAGTTGGGTTTCGGCCTGCGCTTCGTCCAGCGGCGAGGCGACGCCGACCTCAAGCCGTTTTCGCGTCAGTTTCAGAAAACGTTCGTAAGCCGCCAGGTTGCGCTCAAGCAAGGCCTGCTGGGCTTCCGCGGCGCGCATCTGGAAATAGCTCTGGGCCAGCAGTGCCTGGGCGCTGACACGCGCCGCCCCGAGACTCCCTTCGCTCGCTTCGAGCCTGGCGTCGGCCGCACTGACGGCGCTGCGCACCTGGCCCCATAAATCGATCTCCCAGCTTGCCTGTGCCGATAGCGAGTAGAGATTGCTCACCGGCGACGCGACGCCGGACAATCTGTCGGACATGCTGCGGCTGGCGGCGGAATTGACGCCCAGGCTCGGCATGAGGCCGGCCCGCGTCGTATCCAGGTCGGCTCGGGCGGCACGGTACTGCGCCTCGGCCAGCTTGATATTCTGATTGTCGATGATCAGACGTTCTGCCAGTTCGTCGAGAGTCGGATCGGCAAAAACCTGCCACCATTTTTCCGGGTTCTTGAGGCTGGCGCCGGCTGGGCGCCAGGAGCCGTCTTCCTTGTAGGTGGCCGGGGTCGCCACCTGGGGGGGGTGATAGGGCGGAATCAGGCTGCATCCGGTCAGGAAGAGTGTGAGCAGAGGGATCAGGCGTAATCTTTGCATGGTCAATCTCGTTTTCATCGGCTGGCGGCTGCCATCGTCGGCAAGGCGTGCAGACGGGTAAAGCGGGTGCGCAGGCGGTCGAGCGCCACGTAGACCACCGGTGTGGTGTATAGCGTCAGCAACTGGCTGAATATTAGTCCGCCGACGATCGATATGCCGAGGGGGATTCTCAGTTCCGCTCCGTCGCCGTTGCCCAGGGCGAGCGGAATGGCGCCGAAGACGGCGGCCATGGTGGTCATCATGATCGGCCTGAAACGGATCAGGCAGGCCCGGAATATGGCGTCGCCGGCGCTGACGCCCAGCCGCCGCTGCCGCTCGATGGCGAAGTCGATCATCATGATTGCATTCTTCTTGACGATGCCGATGAGCAGCAGGACGCCGATCAGCGAAATGACGCTGAATTCGGTATCGAAGGCCATGAGGGCGAGCAGCGCACCGACGCCGGCCGAGGGCAGGGTGGAAATAATGGTCAGCGGATGGATGAGGCTTTCGTAAAGCATGCCGAGGACCAGGTAGATGGCGACGATCGCCGCCAGGATGAGCAGGGGCTGGCTGGCGAGCGAGGTCTGAAAGGCCTTGGCCGTTCCCTGGAAACTGCCATGGATCGAGGTCGGTACCCCCTGCTGGGCGACCGCCTTGTCGATTATCGCGGCAGCCTGGCCGAGAGATGTCTTTCCCGGTAGATTGAAACTGATGGTCGAGGCGGGAAATCCGCTTTGATGGTTGACGGCGAGCGGCGTGTTGGTTGCTTCGATACGGGCGAAGGAAAGCAGGGGAACCTGCCGGCCTGCCGAAGTGGTCAGGTACAGGGATTTCAGGGCTTCCGGATTTTCGAGGAAGGGCGGGGCCAGTTCCATGACGACGCGGTATTGGTTGAGCGGGTTGTAAATGGTCGAAATCTGGCGTTGTCCGAAGGCATCGTTCAGGGTCGAGTCGATGTCGCGCAAGGAGAGGCCGAGCCTGGCCGCGGCGTCGCGATCGACGACCAGCGAGGTCTGCAGGCCCTTGTCCTGCTGATCGGTATTGACGTCGACCAGTTCGGGCAGTTGCGACAGGGTACGGCGAACGATCGGTTCCCATATGCGCAGATCCTGCAGATCGTCCCCTTGCAGGGTGTATTGGAACTGTGCGTTGCTTGGCCGACCGCCGATCGTGACGTCCTGGGCAGGCACGAGGAAAAGCGCGGCCCCCGGTTCGTGCGCCAGTTTGCCGCGCAGACGGCCGATGACATGGGTGATCGACATCCGGCGTTCGGTCAGCGGTTTCAGCGTGATGAACAGGAAGCCGCTGTTGCGCTGCCCGCCCCCGGTGAAACCGACGACCGCTTCGACGGCCGGGTCTTCCTGGACGATCGCCATCAGGTGCTTGAGCTTGATCTCCATGGCCTGGAACGAAATGCTCTGGTCGGCCTGGATGTTGCCCATGATGCGTCCGGTATCCTGCTGCGGGAAAAAGCCTTTCTTGATGGTGCCGTAGAGGTAGATATTCAGGCCGATGGTCATCGCCAGCAGCAGCAGCACCAAGGGACCGTGGCGGAGCGACCAGGCCAGGCTGTGCCGGTAGCCGCGCGTCAAGCGGCCGAGCAGGGCGCCGCTCAGGCGCGACCAGCGGCCCGGCGATTTGTCCGGGGCCGCCCGCGCGCTCAGCAAGTGGGCGGCCATGGCCGGGGTCAGGGTCAGCGAAACAACCATGGAGACCAGGATGGCGGCGGACAGGGTGACGGCGAATTCGCGGAAGAGCCGGCCGACGATGCCGCCCATCAGTAATATCGGGATGAATACCGCGATCAGCGAGATGCTGATCGAGACGACGGTGAAGCCGATTTCACGTGCCCCCTGCAAGGCCGCCGCCATGGGTGTCTTGCCGCTCTCGACGTGGCGGACGATGTTTTCGAGTACGACGATGGCATCGTCAACCACGAAACCGGTGGCGATGGTCAGGGCCATCAGGGAGAGATTGTCCAGGCTGTAATCGCACAGATACATGATGCCGCAGGTGCCGATCAGCGACACCGGCACGGCGACGCTGGGAATAATGGCAGCCCGAATCCGACGCAAGAAGAGGAAGACGACGAGCAGGACGAGTCCGACGGAAATGGCCAGGGTGCGCTCGACCTCGCGCAGTGAACTGCGTATGGTCGGCGTCCGGTCGAGCACCACGTCGAGGTCTATGGCGGCCGGAATGCTGGCTCGCAGGTGAGGGAGCAGGGCGCGTACCCGGTCGACGGTGCCGATGATATTGGCGCCCGGAGAACGGTAGAGAACGAGCAGAACGGCCGGTTTGCCGTTGGCTGTTCCGTAGTTGCGAACATCCTGGACAGAGTCGTCGACGGTGGCCAGGTCGCCCAGGCGCAGGCCGGCATTGTTCTGGTAGCGAACGATCAGGGGACGGTATTCGCTGGCCTCGGCCGCCTGGTCGTTGGCGCCGATCTGCCAGGAGCGATCGCCCGCCTCCAGTGACCCCAGCGGCCGGTTGGCATTGGTCGCGACGATGGCGTTGCGCACGTCGTCGAGGCCGATGCCGGTGGCCGACAGGCGGTTGGGGTCGAGTTCGACGCGCACGGCAGGCAGGGCGCCGCCGCCGATATTGACCTGACCGATGCCGTCAATCTGGGAAAGACGCTGGGCGAGTACCGTCGACGCCGAGTCGTACATCTGGCCGCGGGTCAGAGTGGAGGACGTGAGTGCCAGGATCATGATCGGTGCATCCGCCGGATTGACCTTGCGGTAGGTCGGGTTGCTCGGCAGATTCGACGGCAGCAGGGTGCGCGCCGCGTTGATGGCCGCCTGTACGTCGCGTGCGGCGCCATCGATGTTGCGATCGAGGTCGAATTGTATTGTGATACGCGTATTGCCTAGGGAGCTTGACGAGGTGATTTCGCTGACGCCGGCGATCCGGCCGAGTGCCCGTTCGAGCGGCGTGGCGATGGTGGCGGCCATGTTTTCCGGGCTGGCGCCGGGGAGGGCTGCCTGTACCGAGATGGTCGGAAAATCGACGCGCGGCAGGGGGGCCGCCGGGAGTAGGAGGAAGGCGATGACGCCGGCCAGGACGACCCCCAGCGTGACCAGCGTGGTGGCGATCGGCCGATGGATGAAGGGAGCCGAAAAACTCATGGCCGGCCCGCAGTCCCGCGCGCTGGACGAACCGCCGACTCAGTCATGGCCCGCCGAGATGCGCCGGGCCAGTTGGTCGAAGTAGAGATAGATGACCGGCGTCGTAAATAATGTCAGTGCCTGACTGACCAGCAGTCCGCCGACCAGCGCGTAACCGAGCGGCTGGCGCAGTTCGGCGCCGAAGCCGCCGCCCAGCATCAGGGGTACGGCGCCGAGCAGGGCCGACAGGGTGGTCATCAGGATGGGCCTGAAACGAAGCAGGCAGGCCTGGTAGATGGCCTCGCGGGGAGGCAGTCCTTCATTGCGCTCGGCGTCCAGCGCAAAGTCGATCATCATGATGGCGTTTTTCTTGACGATGCCGATCAGCAGCACGATGCCGATGATGCCGATGACGTCTAGACCGGAACCGGTCAGCCACAACGCAAGCAAGGCGCCGACCCCGGCCGAGGGCAGGGTGGACAGGATGGTGACCGGATGAATGAAGCTTTCGTAGAGAACGCCGAGGACGATATAGACGGTGATGACGGCGGCGATGATCAGCAACAGGGTATTGGTCAGCGACGACTGGAAGGCGAGGGCGGCTCCCTGGAAGCTCGTTTCGATGGCGGCGGGGATGGCCCTCTCGCTTTCCGTGGCCTGGATGGCGTCTACGGCCTCGCCGAGCGCGGTGCCGGGGGCGAGGTTGAAGGAAATCGTCGCCGACGGGAATTGGCCGACATGGTTGATGGCCAAGGCGGTCGGTCGCTCGACCATGTGGGCCACCGTGGATAGCGGCACCTGCTTTCCGTCCGGGGTGGGTAGGTAGAGATTGCCCAGGGATGCGGGGCCCGCCTTGAGGTCGGGTTTCGCTTCGAGGATGACGCGGTACTGGTTCGATTGAGTGAAAATGGTTGAGATCAGACGCTGACCGTAGGCGTCGTAAAGGACATTGTCGATGGTCGCGACCGATACGCCGAGCTTGCCGGCCGCATCCCGGTCGATTTGCAGATAGGCTTGCAAACCCTGGTTCTGGAGGTCGGAAGCGACGTCGGCCAGTTCGGGAAGCGCCCGCAGGCGTTCGACCAGGCGCGGCACCCATAGGCTCAACAACTCCATGTCCGGTGATGACAGCATGAACTGGTACTGGGTCCGGGATATCTGGCCTTCCACGGTCAGATCCTGGATCGGCTGCATGTACAGGTTGATGCCCGGCACCTGGCGGGTATCGGCGGCGATCCGACGGATGATCTCGGTCACCCGGGCATTCCTTTCGCCCAGCGCTTTCAGGGTGATCTGGATGCGGCCGCTGTTCAGCGTGCTGTTGGTGCCGTCGACGCCGATGAATGAAGAGACGTTGGCGACCGCCGGGTCCTTGAGGATGGCCGCGGCCATGGCCTGCTGGCGTTCGGCCATGGCCGCGAAGGAGATCGATTGCGGCGCTTCGGTGATGCCCTGGATGACGCCCGTATCCTGGATAGGGAAAAAACCCTTCGGTATCCAGAGATAGAGCACGACGGTCAGCGCTACCGTACCGACGGCGACGAGCAGGGTCGTTTTCTGGCGGTCGAGAACCCAGGTCAGGGCCACGCCGTAGCGGGCGATGATTTGTTCGAACAATCGGCCGCTCCAGCGGTAGAAGCGGCCCTGACGTTCTTCCGGGACATGCGCGAGCAGGCGGGCGCACAACATGGGTGTCAGGGTCAGCGAGACGAATGCCGAAATCAGGATGGAGATGGCCAGCGTGATGGCGAATTCGTGGAAGAGGCGGCCGACGACATCGCCCATGAAGAGCAGGGGGATGAGTACGGCGATCAAGGAAACCGTCAGCGAAATGATGGTGAAGCCGATCTGGCGCGAGCCCTTGAGGGCGGCGGCCAGCGGCGTTTCGCCCCGCTCGATGTGGCGGGCGATGTTCTCGATCATGACGATGGCGTCGTCGACCACGAAACCGGTGGAAATGGTCAGGGCCATCAGGGTCAGGTTGTTGATCGAAAAACCGATCTTGTACATGACGGCAAAGGTGCCGACCAGGGACAAGGGCACGGCGAGGCTGGGAATCAGCGTTGCCGGCAAGGTGCGCAGGAAAATGAAGATGACCATGATGACCAGCGCCACGGCCAGGATCAGTTCGAATTCCACATCGTCGACCGAGGCCCGGATGGTGACGGTGCGATCGGTCAGGATGGCGACGTCGATCGATCCGGGCAGGCTGGTTCGCAATTGTGGCAGCGCCGCCTTGACGCGTTCGGCGACGTCGATCACGTTGGCCCCCGGCTGGCGCTGGATATTGAGGATGACGGCTTCCCGTTCGTTCGACCAGGCGGCCAGGTGGATGTTTTCGGCATCCTCCACGATATCGGCGATTTCGCCAAGACGCACCGGCGCCCCGTTCTTGTAGGCGACGATGACCGAGGCGTATTCCGCTGCCGACTTGATCTGGTCGTTGGCATCGATGGTCGAGGCACGGGTCTTGCCGTCGAAGCTGCCCTTGGAAATGTTCACATTGGCATTGCCGACGACCGTGCGCAAATCCTCCATCGACATGCCGAGATTGGCCACGGCCGTTGGGTTGACCTGGATTCGCACGGCCGGCCGGCTGCCCCCGGCGATGCTGACCAGGCCGACGCCGGGAATCTGGGAGATTTTCATCGCGACGCGACTGTCGACCAGGTCATGCATGCGGGGTACGGGCAATGAAGGCGAGGTGACCGCCAGCGTCAGGATCGGTGCGTCGGCCGGATTGACCTTGCTGTATACCGGCGGCAGGGGGAGATCGGGCGGCAGGAGGTTGGCGGCGGCGTTGATGGCGGCCTGGACCTCCTGCTCGGCGACGTCGAGCGTCAGGTTGAGACTGAAGCGCAGGGTGATCACCGAAGCGCCGCCGGAACTGGTGGACGACATCTGGGTGAGGCCCGGCATCTGGCCGAACTGGCGCTCCAGCGGCGCGGTGATCGACGAGGTGACGACCTCGGGGCTGGCGCCCGGATAAAGCGCCATGACCTGGATGGTCGGGTAATCGACCTCGGGTAGCGCGGCAACCGGCAGGAAGCGGTAGGCGATGCTGCCGAGCAGCAGGATGGCCAGCATCGCCAATGAAGTGGCGATCGGGCGGAGGATGAACTGGCGCGAGGGATTCATGTTGTCAGCAACAGCCAGGGGACGAGCGGCGAGTCGGCATGGCGGCGTCGTCTAGCCTGCGGATGCCGTCGGCGCATCCTTGCCGGGCCGGGTCTTGCCTTGTCTGCCCTCTTTGGGCTCGCCGCCGGCACGCGTTCCGGGCTTTTCCGGAGATATGACTT
>JAJXVG010000100.1 GCA_021782315.1 Pseudomonadota bacterium
GGCTTCCGGCCGACACAGAAACGGGTGCCGCGCTGTCAAACCGCATCACCGCACCAGTGCTACCAACTCGGCCCCTGCGCCCCCGGCATGAAGCGGATGGGCGCCACCTCGGCCTTTTCCATGGCCATTTTTCGATTGATGCGCTGGGCGATCTGCGCCCGGTCGGGAATGGGCAGATCATGGATTTCATCCAGCAATTTGCGGAAACGGATGAGCCAGACGAGGGTCAGTTCGACCAGGGCGGCATAGAAGGCCGTACCGCACAACATCGAGACCCGCCCGGCGAAATCGGGAAACCAGTAAGCGATGTGCTCGTCGATGAAGGCGGCCAGCCGGGCCGGCGGAATCCGGGCGGCAGCGAGCACCTGGCGCAGGTAGTGGAGCTGCAGCACGAAGTGGTCGTCGAAGCGGCTGCGCCAGTCGGCAGCCCGCAAGCCCGCTTCGGCGTACAGGTCGCGCAATTCGAACATCGGCGCGGCGCAGGCCAGGTGATCGTCGCCGATCCAGACCGATTCGTAGGGCGAGGCGCCGAAGCGGTTGTTGAGGTAAATGGCGGCGAAATCGGCGGCCAGATCGTCAAGCGATTCGGGCGCGGCGAGCGCCTCGGCCATGTTGGCATAGGCCGCCTCGCCCGCCGCATCCTCGGGCGGCAGGGCCAGGCCTCGCGGAAACCCGGTCGCCTTCAGGGCATGCAGGGTCGGCCGGTCGATTTCGCGGTCGTTCAAGCGGATCAACTGATCGATGTCGTCGACCAGCGCGGCGCGCAATTCAGCTTGCATCGATTTTTCCCTTGCTGTGCGGAATGAAGGCGATGGACGGCCTAGTCAATTCGGGATTGGCCATGTTCCTGACCTGTCTGACCGGCCGGTCATGCGGCCCGATGGCCTTGGATTTCAGGGTTCCGTTCCAGATTTCCTCGATCGGACCGATGTCGAGCACGCGCATCATGCAGGCCTGAACGCAGTAGGGTTTGCGCCCCGCTTCGAGTTCGTCTATGCACATATTGCATTTCTTGATAACCATTTCCTGCGGGTCCCACTGCGGCGCGCCGTAGGGGCAGGCCGGCTCGCACTTGCGGCAGCCGATGCACAGGGTCGAATCGATGTCGACCACGCCGTTGTCGGCCCGCTTCCAGATCGCCCCGGTCGGACAGGTCGGCAGGCAGGCCGGTTCGGCGCAGTGATTGCACGACATGTTCACCTTGTAGGCATAGACCTCCGGATAGCTGCCGCCCTCGATGTACATCACCCTTCTGAAACGCGGTCCGGGCGGCAGGCCGTTCTTGTCCTTGCAGGCAATCTCGCAGGCCCGGCAACCGATGCAGTCGACGTTATGGTGAATAAAGCCGAGCTGCACGGCCGGCTTGACCGGCTCGTAGGTCTGCGCCACCTTTCTTTCGATGGCGACCTTCAGTTCCGCCTTGTCGATCTTCCTGACCATTACTTGTCCCTCCGGAAGATCACGGAGCGCGAGGTGGCCTGGGTATCCCAGCCCGGATGGTGATCGAGGTTGCTCTTCTGCAGGTCGACCAGGATGGTGTTGTAGGCGAAGGCGCCGGCCGGGCTGGGCTGATCGAGGGTGAGAAAATCGGGGTTGCCGGCCCGGTCGCTGCCGTCCTTGTCCAGATCCATCCAGGCGCCTTCATGGAGGACGACGACGCCGGGCATGCAGCGCTCGGTGACGTAAGCCGGCACCACCACCTTGCCGCGCTCGTTCCAGACTTCGACGATGTCGCCGGTCTTGATGGCCAGCCGCTCGGCATCCCTGGCGTGGATGGTGACCTCCTGCTGGTAGGTTTCGCGCAGCCAGGGGATGTTGTGGAAAATCGAGTGGGTCCGCCAGCGCGGGTGCGGCGTAATCATGTGAAAGGGGAATTTCTTCGCCTTCTCGTGATTCAGCGACTCGAAGGGCTCGATCCATTTCGGTATGTAGGGAATTTCGTAGCCGTACTGGGTCTTGGTCCAGTCCTTGATGCCGGCCAGGGTGCCGGACAGGATTTCGATCTTGCCCGAGGGTGTTTCGAAGGGGACGCCCTTGGCGATCTGGTCTTCGAAGGCGACGTGCGGCTTGGCGAAGGTGAATTTGTACACGCCGTGTTTCTTGAAATCCTCCCAGGACATGGCGACCCCCTGGTGGGTCTGGACCCTCTTCCACCAGTCGGTCAGATAGGCTTCGTCGGTGAGGTCGTTCTTCTCGAAATAATCCCTCGTCGCTTTTGGGTTGTAGCGCTGGCCGAAATTCTTGACGTCTGGATCGAGTTGCTCGATGCGATAGGCGAGTTCGGTGAATACCTGGAAATCGGTCTTCGCTTCGCCGAGCGGCTCGATGACCTTGGGCCGATGGATGTAGTAGTGCCCCTTGTACCAGGGCAGCGCGACGTCGTGACGCTCGAAGTGGGTGGCGATCGGAAAGAGCACGTCGGCCCACAGGCCGGACGGGGTGATGGTCGAATCCATGCAGACCACCAGTTCGAGTTTCTTGATCGCCTGGATTTCCTTATTGACGTTGGTCAGTTGGTTGAACCAGTCCGAACCGTGCCAGAAGATGGCCTTGATGTTGGGAATCTTGCCGTCGAGTTCGTCGTTTCTCGGCCAGCAACCGATTTCCTCCCGCTTCAGGTTGGGATAGTTCAGTACGCAGTGCGCCCAGCGGTCGGACTTGATCGAGGCATACCAGACATTGGCATACTCGTCGTAGGGGTAGGCCACCGCTTCAGCATGCCAGCCCTTGCCGACCCCCTCGGCACAACCGCCGAGGATGCCGATGTTGCCTGTCATCGCCTGCAGGGCGGCGGCCATCCGGTTGTATTGCTCGCCGTAGCTGGCACGGCCCGGCGCCCAGCTCGCCTTCAAGGCGGCCGGCTTGGTGGTGGCGTACATTTCGGCCAGTTTCTTGATGTCGGCGGCGGCGACGCCGCAGATGGCCTCGGCCCATTCTGGGGTCTTCGGCGTGTCGTCGTACTTGCCGAAAATGTAGTCCCTGAAATTTTCCTTGTCGGCGAAGGCCTTGGGCGTGCTACGGGCATCCATGCCCTGGCAGAACCTGTCGATGAAGGCCTGGTCCTGCCAGTTGTTGGCGAAGATGTGGTGGGCCATGGCGGCCAGCATGGCGGCATCGGTATTCGGCTTGATCGGTATCCACCAGGCGTCGTAGCTGGCCGCGCTGTCGGTGTATTGCGGGTCGACGACGACAAACTTGCAGCCGCGCTGCTTGGCCAGCCGCATGTAGTAGAAGGTGTTGCCGCCGTGGAAGGTGTAGGCCGGGTTCCAGCCCCACATGATGATCAGCTTGGCGTGGGCGAAGGCGTCGTCCTCGTTGCCGTCGGTGATGGTGCCGAAGGTCATGCGTGAACTGAAGGTGGTGCCCTGGTAGCTGGGCACCGACCAGGAGTTGGTCCGGCAGCCGAACATGCCGAGAAAACGGGCGAGCAGCCCCTCGATCTGGTCGGACTTGTGCAGCACGCCGTAGGAGGTGCCGGCATAGGCCTGGTCGAGAATGGCCGTTGGGCCGTATTTCTGTTTCAACTCGACCATCTTGCGGGCGACATGGTCTAGTGCTTCATCCCAGGAGACCCGCTTGAACTTGCCCTCGCCCCGCTCGCCGACCCGCATCATGGGGTAGAGCAGGCGTTCCGGCGAGTACAGCCGGCTGCGATAGGAGCGGCCGCGCAGGCAGGCACGGAGCTGGGGCATCTGCTCGGTATCCGTGCCGAAGCTGCCGCCCGCCTGATAGCGGCCGTCGTCGGTGCTCAGACGGACGATGACATCGCCCTTCTTGTGGGCAACGAGCATGTGGCGCGAGCCGCAGTTGTGGTCGCACGAGGTGACGATGGTGGTCAGCTGGTCGTCCTTCGGGTAGGGCTCGTAGGCGAAGGCCCTGGCCTCCTGCCGGCCGGCGCCGAGTTCGACCAGACCGCCGACGGTGGCGACCGCCGTGCCGGCGCCAAGGGTTTTCAGGAAGCTGCGGCGCTTGGGGTTGAGGAGATCAAGCCAGTTGCGTTTGCGGTCCATTTCTTTGCCTTTATTTCTGTGTGGCCGCGGGAAGCAGGAAGCGGGCTTCGCTTTCGCCCGGACGCTCCCTGGCCCAATCCGGGATCTCGGGCCCCATGCCCTCCCAGGCATGTCGCGGATAGGGATAGCTGATACGGTACCAGGCGCGACCGCCATGGCAACCGTAGCAGTTGTCGGCATTCCTGGCGCCCGCCGCTTCGATGGCCGCGGCCTTGAGATAGTTGACCCGGTGGCGATTGGTCCTGATCGTCGCATGGCAGGTCAGGCAGCTGTTGCCGAACATTTCCTTCGACTCGGGCCACGACGCGGGCAGACCCATGTTCCGGAAAGGCATCTGGCCGTGGCATTTGAGGCAGGTCGTCTCGACATTGACCTGTTTGCGCAGGGTGAAGGACTTGTCGCTCTGCGGCGCGGCGGTCGCCGAAGTTGCCGGCGCCTCGTCGCGCGGATCGTGCCCCTGGTGACAGGTGATGCAACGGAGATTCATCAATTCCCTGGCCAGCGGCGTGACCAGGTGACGCCGGTGAAAGGTTTCCTGCTCGCCGGCATAGGTCGTGAGCTGCTGATACCAGGCTTTGCTGGTGCTGGCCTTGATGCCGGCCGGCGAAGTTTCCCTGACCCTGTCCTCGATAACCTCGCGATGGCAGGCCAGGCATTGGGCATCGGTGGCGCTCTCGATGGCCGGCTTGAAATGGATCGGATCGTAGGTGGCGCGGAGGTAATCGGTACTCGGCCCGCCGACCGGCAGGGCGACGGTATTCTGCTGCGCGGCACCCTGCTGGCGGATGGTCCAGCCGAAAATGCCGCCGGCGACTGTAACGACCGCAAGCAGCGCGAGAATCAAGAGACCGGTCTTCGGGCTTTCCATGGTCAGTCTTTCTTGGCGTTGGCCGCCTCATGCAGGCCGCGTATATCGTAGTGCCCCGGGAGATTCGGGCGGTTGAACGGGGTGTACCAGGCGCCCTGGTCGGCCAGGAATCCCAAGCCGACCCGCGGCTCGCGTATGCCGCGCAAGGCTTGACTCCGCCAGGCAGCGCCGGGTTCGAAACGAGCGATGACCGGCGCGTTTTCGGGCCGCACCGAGGGTTGCAGGCCGGCGATATAGGCCGATTCCGCCGACACCGCACCCAATGCGAAAAGGGCGGCTGAAAACAAAAACAGGTACTTGAACATGAGGCAAAACTCCGCAAAAAAATGGAGCAGGGAAGCCCCTGCCCCATTCGGGGGCGGGAAGACTTACTTCTTGCCTTCCATGCCGCCCATGCCGGACATACCCCCCATTCCGGACATCCCCGACATACCTTCCTGATTGTGTGCCTTCTTGGCCTTTTTGACCCTCTTGGCTTTCTTGCCTTCCATACCGGACATCCCTTCCATGCCGCTCATGCCCTTCTGGCCTTCCATACCGGACATCCCTTCCATGCCGCTCATGCCCTTCTGGCCTTCCATCCCGGACATGCCGCCCATGCCGGACATCCCCTTTTGACCTTCCATGCCGGACATGCCTTTTTGCTCGGCATGGACATTGGTGCCGGCGGCAGCCAGGGAGACGATGGCAATGGCAGCAAAAGTCGACAGTTTCTTCATGAATAACCTCTCTCATTTTTTAGTCATCGTCTCGGCCCAAAAGCCTGAAACGGCCCAGACACCTGCCGGGGCACATACTCCTATGCATTTCGCGTGCCAACCCAAAAAACAATTAAGTCATTGATTTAAAATTGAAAAAATTATAAACAAAGATATCATCCATCAACCTGTCTGCCATTTTGGCAGGATAAAATCGGGTAAGGCAGGTCAAGTAGCTGATTACATGGGGAAACCAATCATGCCAAATTGGCAGGTCAGCCCCGAAAGGCATGCCAAATCGGCACATCGCATGCCCCTGCCGGGCGAGGCGTTGGCGACTCAATCCTCCAATTCGTACTGCTTGATCAGGCGATAGATATTGCGTTCGCTGATGCCCAGCACGGCGGCCACCTTGGCTCGATTGCCGGCATGCCGGGCCAGGCTTTGCCGCAGGCATTCGCGCTCGACCTCGGCGAGGCTCGGCTCACGCTCGAAGGCGAGGAGCAGCGCGCCCTCCCGGCGCGACTGCAGGGGGCCGAAATGTTCCGGCCGGATGCGCTCCTCCCGCCCGGCCAGGATGGCGGCCCTTTCGATCAGGTTGCGCAGTTCCCGGACATTGCCCGGCCAGTCGTAGGCAACGAGCAGTTTCTGCGCCTCGGCGCTCAGCCTGCGTTCGATGCCGCGCCCAAAGCGCTGGAGAAAATGCGCCGCCAGCAGGGGGATGTCGTCGCGTCGCTCGCGCAGCGGCGGCACCTTGATAATGAAACTGGCCAGTCGAAAATAGAGGTCGCTGCGGAAGCCACCCTTCTGGCTCATATCGGCCAGATCCCGGTTGGTCGCGACGACGAAGCGGACATCCGACTTCAACGTCCGGGCGCCGCCGACCCGCCGGAAAGTGCCGGTTTCCAGCACGCGCAGCAGCTTGGCCTGGTTGGCGGGGGTCGTCTCGCCGATCTCGTCGAGGAAGAGGGTGCTGCCCGCAGCCTCTTCGATCAGTCCCTTCTTCTGGCGGTCGGCGCCGGTGAAGGCGCCCCGCTCGTATCCGAAGAGCTCCGATTCGAACAGGGTTTCCTGCAGGGTGCCGCCGTCGATGGTCACCATCTCGTGGGCATGGCGGACACTGCCCTGGTGGATGGCCTGGGCGACCATTTCCTTGCCGGTGCCCGACTCGCCCTGGATCAATACGGTCGCATCGGTTGGCGCCACCGCCTCGATCATCGTCAGCAATTCGTCCATCGCCCGCGAATTGCCGACCAGCGGCCCGGGCCGCCGCGATTCCAGTTGCCTGAGATAAAAGGCGTTGCGCTGGCGCAGCTCGGCATTCTGCAATTCGCGCCGAATGGTGATTTCGAGTTCGTCGAGGCCGACCGGCTTGGTCAGATATTCGACGGCGCCGGCCTGGATCAGGCTGACCGCGTTGCGGATGGAACCGTAACCGGTGAGGACGACGACCGGGAACTGCCCGGCCAGCATTTCGACCAATTGCGGCGTGTCGGCGTCGGGCAGGCGAAAGTCGAGGAAGATGAGATCCGGTTCGCGCTCCGAGAGAATGAGCGAAGCCTCGGCCCAGCTCAGCGCCCCGACGGCGTCCAGCCCCATGTCGCCGATCTGGTCGACGAGCAGCCGGTTGAACACCTGGTCGTCATCGACGACGAGAATCAGTTTTTTCATTGTCTTATCCGCTGACCAGTGCCAGTGTAATCCGGAAGGTACTTCCCTCGCCGACGACGCTGTGCACCTCGATGGCACCGGCATAGCGCTCGACGATGCTCTTGCAGATGGTCAGGCCGAGCCCGGTACCGGCTTCGCCGTCAGCCCTGCGGCTGTAAAAGGGATCGAAAATTCGGCCCAGGGTGTCGGCCGCCATGCCCGGCCCGTCATCGACCACCTCGATGATCGCCCGCTCGCCGCTGGCCAGCGTTCGCACCGTCAGCCTGCCGCCTTGCGGCATGGCGTGGTGGGCGTTCTGCACCAGGTTGAGAACCAGCATCCGCAAATCGCTGTCGTCGGCCAGGACGCGCGGCCCGGCCAGGTCGAGCGCCAGGGTCTGGGTGATGCCACGACTGGCGGCATCGAAATCGAGCAGGCTGACCGTGTCCGCAACGGCCGGGTTCAGGGCGACGACCTGCGCCTGCTGCTGCGGCAGGCGCGAGAGCAGCAGGAGGCGTTTGGTGACGCCGGTGCAACGGTCGATTTCGTGGCTCATCATGTCGAGATAGCCGGCCATCCGCGGCGGGTCGTCATTGCCGTTGCGCAGGCCGCGCAACAGGCCGTCCACGGCCAGGCGCATCGACCCCAGGGGGTTGTGTATTTCGTGGGCGATGCCGGCCGCCAGCAAGCCAAGCTCGGAGAGGCGTTGCTCCTGGGAATGACGAATGGCCTGCGACAGATCGATGATCGATTCGATGATCAAATCGCCCTCTCCATCCTGGCTTGCCAGCCGGACGGCATGCACCTCGACCGGGACCTCCCGGCCGTCCGCGGCGCGATGCCGGTGGCGATACTTCACGGACTGGCCGACCTCGTCGAGTTCGACGACCGGGCAGACGACCATGGTCCGTGCGCAAGGCGTATCGCGGCAGTGGCTGGAGCGATAGCAGAACCGGCCGAGCGCATCCTCGGCGCCGATGCCCAGTTGGCGGCAATAGGCTGCATTGACGGCGACGATCCGGAAATCGCTCTGGCGTATGACGCGAACACCGTCGGGCAGACCGTCGAGCAATGCCTGCAAATAGGCCTGCTGGCCTTCCGAACGGCGAATCTGTTCGGCCAGGCGGACGGCCATGCGGTTGAAGCTGGCAGCCAGGCGGCCCGGCTCGTCCGCCAGTTCGATTGGCGCCCGTACCGCCAGGTTGCCCGCGGCGAGCGCGTTGGCCGCCAGGTCGAGACGGGCCAGGGGATCGATGACGCGGCGGCGCAGCAGGCGCCATACCGACCACAGGGTGAGTCCGAGCACGGCGATGCCGGCCGCGGCGAAGAGAGCGGCGCTGCGATAGGCCTCCAGTCGCAAAGTGCCCGCGTCGTAGTCGACGACCAGCACGCCATTGACCGGGTGGCCGGCCAGGGGTCCGTGACAAACGGTGCAGGGTGTCTGGTTGGGCACCGGATTGATCGAACGCAGCACCTCGGTCTGTCCGGCCTCGGCGACAAAGCGGGTTTCCGGCAGGCCGGGATCGCCGTCGCCGAGCAGGGCCGGCAGTTTCTGCCCGAGGTTTTCGGGGCGCGAGGCAAAGCGGACCTCGCCGTCCGGCGCGAGAATCATCACGCCGACAATGCCGGGTTGCTCGCCCATCTTGCGGACGATATCGCGCAGGCCCGGCACGTCGCGCTTGAGCATGGCATTTTCCAGCGCCACGCGCAGCAATCGGTTGATCTGAAGCGAAGTGGCCGCTCGCTCACGCTGCAACTGGTTGCGATAAAGCCCGAGGAAAAGCAGGGCAAAGAGCAGCGAGGCCCCGCCCGCCACCAGTAATATCTGATGCACCACACGACGGGACAGGGACAAATTGAAACCCCCGAATGCTCAGGCTGCGTCTCGTCGAACCGTCGGCCGTCCCGGATCGGCGCACCACTCGCTCCACGAACCGGCGTAGAGACGCGAACCGGGCAAACCGGCGACCTCCATGGCCAGCATGTTGAGGCAGGCGGAAACGCCGGAGCCGCATTGATGGATCACCTCGTCGGACGGCATGCCGGCCAGCAGGGCCAGCCATTCGGCGCGCAATTCGGCTGCCGGTTTGAACCGGCCGTCGGGCAACAGGTTGTTCTTGAAGAAGCGATTGAGCGCCCCCGGGATGTGGCCGCCGACCGGATCGATTGTTTCGTTCTCGCCGCGAAAGCGGTCCGCAGCGCGCGCATCGACCAGCAGCATATGCGGCGTATCGATGCGTTCGAGCAGGTCATCGACCGCAACCGGCGGGTTCTGCATCAGTGGCACGAAAACCCGTGGCACCGGGCTGGGCAGCAGGTCGGTCATGGCGCCGCCCGCCGCCTGCCAGGCGGACAGACCGCCGTCGAGCAAGGCGACGCGAGCGTGGCCCAGCCAACGCAGCAGCCACCACAGGCGCCCGGCGATCATGCCCTGGGCGTCGTCATAGACCACCACCTGCACCGTCGGGCCGACGCCGATGTCGCCCAGCCGTTGCGCCAGCCTGGCCGGGTCGGGCAAGGGGTGGCGGCCATTGACGCCATTCATCGCCCCCGACAGGTCGCGGTCGCAGTGCAGGAAAGTCGCCCCGGGGATGTGCCCCTCGGCATAGGCCCGCTCACCGTAACCGGTATCGGCCAGCTGGTGACGCACGTCGACGATCAGCCAGGACGGGTCGTCGATGTGCGCCTGCAGCGTCGCGACATCGACCAGGGTGGTGTAGCTCATGGTCGATCAGCCCAGCCAGGCTGCTGCTTCGTCGGCATCGGCGAAGACTTCGACGTCGGCATTGACGAAGGTCTGCGAGAGCCAAGCGCTCCACGTCACCCACTGGCTGTCGGTGACCACGGCGACCCGCTTGAAATCGTTGGCATGGGCGCGCGAGAACTTGATTTCCTCCCAGGCCACATCCAGTGTCAGGCCGGCCATCTGGCTCAAGTCGAAGCAGAGATCGACCTGCCCTTCGAACTTGACCTTGTAATTGACGACCTCTTCGAATTCCTTGTAATCGGCCAAGGTGAACTCGCCGAAGACGGATACTGAAACGCGGTTCGGTTGGTGGTCGATGACGATCATGGCTTTTCTCCGTTGTTGGTATTCTCCGGAGAAAGTTTAATCCTGTTCCACCGGGCTGGCGCGGGAAAAGTGCGTGGCGGCTATACCGGACAGGATGATCAGCCCGATGGCCAGCCAGGCCATCGCATCAAGTACCTCGCCCCAGAGCAGCATGCCGAACAGGCTGGAAAAGATCACCGTGCTGTAGGCCAGCGCCGCCGACATCAAGGTCTTCCCCCGCGTGTAGGCCCGGGTCATGGCCAGTTGGGCGGCCGTGGCAAATGCGCCGACACCGAGCAGCAGCAGGCCGCTTTGTGCATCGGGCAGGTGCAGGTCGCTGAACAGCAGCCAGATGCCGGCGGCGACAGTGGATACCAGCGAAAAATAGAAGACCGTGCGCATTTCCGGCTCGCCCAGGGCGCCGAGCTCGCGCACGCTGAAATAGGCCATGCCGGCCATGACGCCGGAACCCAGTCCGATCAGGCCGCCGGCCAGTTGATCGGCATGCAGGGTCGGCCGGAGCAGCATGACGACGCCGATCAGGCCGAGCGCCAGCGCGCCGAGCATGCCCTTGCGCAGGCGCATGCCGGCGAAACCGAGGTAGAGGGCGAGAAAGATGGCCGAGGTGTAGTTCAGCGTGACGGCGGTGGCCAGCGGCAACAGGGTGATGGCGTAAAAATAGGCGAAGAGTCCCGAGAAGCCGACCGCACCGCGCGTCACCTGCCAGCGGATATGCGGTGTCGCCAGGGGCACGCCGTGCAGGCGAACCAGTCCGAACATCAGGAGCAGCGAGATGACGCTGCGGTAAAAGGTGATTTCCACCGCCGAATGCGTCTGCGCCGCCAGCTTGACGCAAACGCCCATGCAGGCGAAGAGGAAACTGGCGGCGATCATCCACAGGGATTGCATGGGGGAAACTCGAAAAAGGCGCCGGATTCCAACCCGACGCCGTCTGCCGGAATCGAGGCGGCGGCGCCTTGAAGTGAACGCTCAGCGCGTCGCGATGGCCTGCTGCATGACCCGCCGGTAGAACTCGTGGAAATGCTGCATGCCGTCTTCCATCGGGCTCTGATAGGGCCCCACCTCGTTGCGCCCTTCCTTCATCAGCGCGTAGCGGCCGCGGTCCATGCGCTCGCCGATATCGTCGTCCTCGACGGCGGTTTCCATATAGGCGGCGCGTTCGGCTTCGATAAATTCGCGCTCGAAATCGACAATTTCCTCCGGGTAATAGAACTCGACGACATTCAGCGTCTTGTTCACACCCTGCGGAATCAATGTCGACACGACCAGCACGTGCGGATACCACTCGACCATGATGTTCGGGAAATAGGTCAGCCAGATGGCACCGTGTTCGGGCGTCTTGCCTGCGTTGCCGTAGATCTCGCGCACCGCCTTCTGCCAGCGCTCGTAAGCCTTGGAGCCCGATTTCTGCAGCGCGGTGATGCCGACGCGCTGCACCGAATACCAGTCGCCGAACTGCCAGGTCAGATCGTCGCAGGTGACGAAATTACCCAGACCCGGATGATAGGGGGCGACGTGGTAATCCTCCAGGTAGACCTCGATGAAGGTCTTCCAGTTGTAATTGCAGGTGTGCATCTCGACATGATCGAGCTTGTAGCCGGTGAAATCGAGCTGATTGGCGACGCTCATGCCGCCCAGGTCGACATTGGC
>JAJXVG010000101.1 GCA_021782315.1 Pseudomonadota bacterium
TGAGCAGGAGTAGCAAATGATCGGCGGCGTGGCCGATCTTGTTCAGCTTGTCACGCTGCCCGGGGTCTGTATTGCAGCGACTCAGGATATGGGTGAGGCCGATGATGGCATTCATCGGGGTGCGCAATTCGTGGCTCATGTTGGCGAGAAAGGTGCTCTTCGCGCGATTGGCTGCTTCTGCCGCCTCTTTGGTGACCAGCAGGTCGGCGGTGCGCGAGGCGACCAGTTCCTCGAGGTGGAACTGGTGCCGTTTCAGTTCGGCCTCGGCGCGCTTGCGTTCGGTGATGTCGTGCCCGACCATGACCAGGGCGTGCCGGTTGCCGGCCTGGTTGCGGAGAGAGACCTTGGCGATGTCGAAGACCCGTTCGACCTGCTCGCTGTCGCGCAGGGTCAGTTCGTCGCGCAGGCATTCGTTTTGCCAGGCCGCTTCATCGGAGGCGGCCAGCGCGCGCAGCGCCGCCGAGCCGGGATGCTTTTCGGCGACCGGTCTGCCGTTGCTAAGCTCGCGGAAATCGGTATCGCTCAGCCCGAGCAGTTGCAAAAGGACACTGTTGGCTTCTGTCCACCGCCCGGCGCCGTCCTTCAGGCAGACGATGTCGGGCATGGTGTCGATCAGGGTGCGCAGGCGCTGCTCGTTTTCGTGCTGACGCTCGGCATAGGCGGTTATGCGCCGGTTGTAGAGGCTGCTGCGGCGTACCCAGAAAAAAGCCATCAGCCCGCACAGGGTACCGACGATGGCTATGGTGTTCGGCAGGCGTGTGCCGGTGATACGGTCGAATTCAGGATGGCTGCGGAAGGATGCGATCCAGCGATGTCCGCCGAATTCGATGGGTAGCGTCACCTGCTGGCGACCTCCCGGTTGGCCGTCGGTTTCGGCGCTGGAGTCGAAGATCAGTTTTTCCGGCGCAGCCTCCTCGTCATAGAGGCGGATTTCGATATCCTTGTTGTCACGGTCGAACAGATTGCGCAAAAGGTCGTGGGTGCGGAACGGGCCGTAGCTGAAACCTACCAGTTCGGACCGGCGCGCTTTGATCTCGGCTGGTGCCTGTCCATGTCGGTAGGTCGGTACATAGATGAGAAAACCCGGCTGGACATTCTGTCCGTCCTCCTGGACCAGCGTCACCCGGCCTGACAGAGCCGGCTCGCCGCTATCCCGGGCGCGCTCCATGGCGTTGCGGCGAACCGCTTCGGAAAACATGTCGTAGCCGAAAGCGCGCCGGTTCTGCTCGGTATCCGGCTCAAGGTAGACGATACTGCTGTATTCCTCGCGTTGGCCGGCGGGGATGATGGTGTATTCGGGAAATCCTTCGGCGCGTATCGTGCGCTCGTGTGCTGTCTTTTCTTCCGGGCGGATCATCTGCGCAAAGCCGACGCCCTGGATGCCGGGCAGCGTGCTGTCCAGCCGCAGGTTGTCTACATAGCTCTTCCACTCTTTTCGGCTGACCTCGTCGCTGGCTTGGATAAAGGCGGCGCCTCCCCGCAGTATCTGGGCAAAATCCGCTAAGTGGCCGAGAATGCGGTTCCGCTCCCGCTCGGCGTGGGAGAGGAACCGCTGGTGTATCTGCTGCTCGCTGGTTCGCTCGAGGACGGCGTAGAGCGTAGCGGTCGCAATCAGGAATATGCCGAGGATCAGCCATGCCCCGCCTTTGCGCAGCAGGAGCTGGGGCAGCTGGCTGTAGCCTTGGGTGCGGCCGGGGGGCGGGGTCTCGAAGTGTTTCATGGTGGTGTATCTTGCTGTTTGCATGAGCACCATATCACTTTGTGGCGGTGCGGTGCACCGTGCGTCTCCGCCTTAAAGGCTTAGTCGCAGTTCGTCGATAACCTTCTTTTGGGCTAGTTCCTCGATAAACCAAGCTTGCGCCTTGCCGCCGGTGCGCGTTCGCCAGGCGACGTGGAGCGGGAGTGGGGTGCGCGGGGTGTCCAGGGTTTTTTCCACCAGGCGGCCGGCGGCGATTTCAGGTACGGCCAGGCGGCGCGGCAGGTGGCCGATACCGAGGCCGGCCACCTGGGCGGCTGCCTTGGCGCGGATGTCGGGTACGTGCAGGACGTCCTGGCCTTCGATCAGGCCGACTGTACGGGCGTCGAGTTCCTGCGAAGTGTCGGCGACGACCACGGCTCGGTGGCGCAGCAGCTCGCTAGCAGGAACAGGGCCTTCCCAGGCGGCGAGCGGATGGTCAGGGGCGATGGCGAAAACGAAATTGCTGTGGGTGCAGAGTGGACGGGTGGCGATGCCGCTGCGGGCTGGCAGATCGCCCGGGGCGCCGATGGCCAGGTCGGCCCGGCCGGTGGTCAGGGCGTCCCAGGTGCCGCCGAGCACTTCGCCGGAAATCCTGATCTGCGTGCTGTGGCCGGCCGTATAGAAATTTTTGAGGAGTGGGAAAAGGGTTTCGACCGGGATCACCGCGTCGAGCGCTATGCGCAATTCGGCTTCCCAGCCGTCGGCGATGCGCTGGACGCGCCGCTCCAGTTCGCCGGCAGCGCGCAGCAGATGGCGTCCGTCTTCGAGCAGGGTGCGCCCGGCCTCGTTGAGTGTGGCTCGTCGTCCCTGGCGCAGGAAGAGCGTGGCGCCGAGGTCGCTTTCCGACTTGGCGATGGCGTGCGAAAGCGCCGACGGAACCCGGTTCAGTGCAACTGCCGCTGCCGTGAAGCTGCCATGGCGTTCGATGGCGTCGAGGATTTGCAGCAGGTCGAGCGATATTTTCATATGAAAAATTTTAAACGATAGACTCAAAATAATTCGCTATTTATTGATGAATTCCTTGTTTAGTATGATGACTGATCGATTTTATTTATTCACAAGGAAATTCGAGTGATTCTCCTCCGTCCCGCAGCCGAACGAGGCGCCGCCGACCATGGCTGGTTGCGTGCCCGGCACAGTTTTTCATTCGCCGATTATCACGACCCGGCGGAAATGGGTTGGGGCGTGTTGCGCGTCATAAATGAGGATCGCGTCGCGCCCGCCACTGGCTTTGGCCGACATGGTCATCGCGATATGGAGATCGTCACCTACATCCTGTCGGGGACGCTGGAGCATCGGGACAGCCTGGGCCACGGCGGCATCATCCGGCGCGGTGAAATCCAGCGCATGACCGCCGGTAGCGGGATCCTGCACAGTGAGGTCAATCCCTCGGCCGATGAGGAAACGCACCTGTTGCAGATCTGGATCGAGCCGGCCCGGCGCGGCATGCCGGCCAGCTACGAGCAGCGCCCCTTGCCGCTCGACGCCATGGCTGGCCGCTGGCACCTCGTCGCTTCGCCGGACGGTGCAGCGGGCAGTGCGACCATCGGCCAGGATGCCCGCCTGTGGGCAACGCGGCAGACGGCCGGTAGCCGGCTCGAATACTCCCTGGCCGGCGGGCGGCTCGCCTACGTGCATGTGATCGCCGGACAGCTGGAACTGAACGGCACCAAACTTGCAGCCGGTGATGGCGCCAAGATCGCCGACGAAACCGAACTTCGCTTTGCGGCGGACGGGGACGCGGAACTCCTGCTCTTCGATCTGCCGCCCATTGCCTGATTGCATCACCTTCAAACTGAAAAGGATCAAACCATGAGCAAGATCGCTGTTGTTTTCCATTCCGGCTACGGCCATACCCGTCGTGTCGCCGAGTACGTTGCCGAAGGGGCCGGCGCCGAGTTGCTGGCCATCGATGCCGATGGCAACCTGCCCGAGGCGGACTGGGCGAAACTGGGGGCGGCCGACGCCATCATCTTCGGTACGCCGACCTATATGGGCGGGCCGAGCTGGCAGTTCAAGAAATTTGCCGACGCGTCCTCCAAGGCCTGGTTCACCCGCGCCTGGCAGGACAAGGTGTTCGGTGCCTTCACCAACAGCGCCAGCCTCAACGGCGACAAGGGTGCCACGATGATCGGCCTGCAAACCTTGGCCTCGCAGCACGGCGGCATCTGGGTCAGCCTCGGCCTGCTGCCGAGCAATACCAAGGCGGCGGCGCGTACCGACATCAACAACATGGGCGGTTCGGTCGGTTTGCTCGTGCAATCGCCGTCCGACGCCAGCGTCGACGAAATCCCGCAGGGCGATCTGGATACCGCCAAGGCCTACGGCGCACGCGTCGCCGAAGTGACCCGTAAATTGCGCGCCTAGTACTGTACTAGGGTTGCGCCGGGAGGCCCGGGACGGGCCTCCCCTGCTATAGTGCGGTCATTCCTCGTTGTGGAGCGATCGTATGGCACTGACTACCTCCCTGGCCGATCTGTCGGTATTGCTGGTCGAGCCATCCCAGATGCAGGCGCAACTGTTGCGCCGCATGCTGGCGCATCAGGGCGTCAAGAAAACGACCGTGGTCGAAACGGCGGCTGCGGCGCTGGCCGCCCTGAAAATCGAAAACAGGCTGGTGCTGGTGATCAGCAGCCTGTACCTGCCGGATCGGGCCGGGACCGAACTGGTCGCCGCAATGCGCGCCGATCTCGACCTGGAAACCGTGCCTTTTATCCTCGTCTCCAGCGAAACCCGTCCCCAGGTTCTCGAGCCGGTACGCCAGTCGGGCGCCTGCAGCATCGTCGCCAAGCCGTTCAGCGAACAGCAGCTGTCGCGGGCGCTGTACGCTGCGGCCGATTACCTGAATCCGCCGGAGGACATGGATGTCGCGGAAATCGAGAGCCTGCGCGTCCTCCTTGTCGACGATAGCCAGTCGTCGCGACGCCACTTGCGGCGCCTGTTGGCCGAACTGGGCATCGAACGCATCGTCGAGGCGGTGAATGGCAGGGAGGCCGTGGCCCTGCTCGAACAGTCGATGGTCGATCTGGTCATCACCGATTACAACATGCCGGAAATGGACGGTCGCGAACTAACCGAATATATCCGCACGCAAAGCTGGCAGGCCGATGTGCCGGTGCTGATGGTGACCAGCGAACAGAACATGGGGCGTCTTGCCGCGGTCGAACGGGCCGGGGTCTCCGCCGTCTGCGACAAGCCCTTCGAGGCCGGCAGTATCCGTCGCCTTATCAGCGACTCCTTGCGGCGATAATGGGAATGAGCCGGCGGTGCACGACGATGGCTGCCGCCAGCAGAACCAGCATGGGGTCGAACAGGACATCCCACAGGTTGGCGAAGATGCCGCTGCCGTAGCCGGCGAGGTCGGCCGTCAGAACGATCAGCCACCCATCCAGTCGCTTCCACCACAGGAGCAGGCCGAACGGCAGCAGCGCGGCGAGGAGTGTCCCGGGGTGATAGCCGAGGGCGTAGGGGTCGAACAATCCGCCGCCGAGCGAGGCAGCGTAGAACGGTGTGGCGAAGAGGAGAATGGTCAGCGCGGCCGGATAGCCCAGCGGTGACGGCCGCCTGTCGGCCAACTGGAAAATGGCGAGGACCAGCAGGCTCACCGACGGCGCGCCGAAAAAACCGTGCATGGCCGGCGCGATGCCGACCAGCATGGCCATTGTCGTCGCGGCCAGCGCCACCCGTGCCCTCCATTCGCCGAAGGGCAGCAGGGCGGTCATGGCGCCGACGATCACACCGTGCGCGAGCAGGCCGTAGGCGGCGATGCCGTTCATGGTGTCGCGCCGTCCAGCCAGGCTTCGCTGAAGACGACATGTACTATCCCTTGCCGGCGCCGGTCGCAGGCGAGGTGGATAAGGCCATCGCGGCCGAGCAGCAGGGCCGGGTTGGCGAAGTAGGCAGCCCTCTCCGCAGGGGGGGCGATGCCGAGCGCCGACACCCAGGTTTTCCCACGGTCGGCCGAAAGCCATAAACCCACGCCCGGCCGGCCGTCGCTCCGGTTGCCGGCGAGCAGCAGTCGTCCGCTCCTCAGGCGGAGCAGCGCGAGCGGGGCCTTGGCATCGGGGCCGGTCAGCGCCTCGCCAGCCAGCCAGTGACGGCCGTCGTCCACGCTGGTGAGCGGGCGGAGTCGGCCTTCGGCATCGGGCTGTACAGCCAGGGCGCTGTGCGCGTCGAGTACGGCCATGGCCGGTTGCGCTGTGACGCTCGTCGCCGGCAGGCGGAGCTTGTCGACAATGCCGCCGGTCGCCGCCAGGCGCAGCCATTCGCCGTGCCGGCCGGCGAAACCATGGCCGATCACCAGGCCGAGTCCGCCATCGGCCAACGGTACAGGAGCGGCCCGAACCCCGCCGCCGAAATTGGCCCAGGGCGATGTCTGCAGGCGGGACGGCCTGCTCCAGTTCCGGCCGCCGTCGGTCGACAGGCTGTGGTTGATCGAGCCGCCCAGTGTCCGGCTGGCGTACCAGAGGTGCAGCCAGCTACCCTCGGCATAGAGGACTGGCGGACCGATTTCGCCGACATAGGCGAAGGCGCCGCCGGCCGTGCCTGCCCGGTCGGCGATCGCTGTCGACGGCCGCCAGCCTCCCCGTTCCCGCACGCTGAAACGGATGATCGGCCCGTCTTCGCCCTCGGTCAGCCAGGCTGCCGCAATGCGACCGTCCGGTAGTTCGGCCAGGCTCGGCCGGCCGGCCAGGTTGGCCGGCTGTGTCAGCAATTCGCTCGCATAAAGCGATGGCAGTTCCGATTTTGCCGCCTCGGGTGGCGGCGAAAAGGCGGTGGCGGCCGCTTCCGGCGCCCGCCAGAAAGCCGCGGCGAGAGCGGCGGCGAAAACGGCGAGGAGGATGAGACGGGAAGCGGGCGGCATGGGCCGGGATTTTACCCCGCGCCCGGCCGCTCAGCGGCCCCGGTACTCGGGCTGGCGCTTCTGCATGAAGGCATCGATGCCTTCGCCGGCATCCTCGCTCATCATGTTGCAGGCCATCACCTCGCCAGCGTAGGCATAGGCGTCGTCCAGACTCATTTCAAGCTGCCGGTAGAACATGCCCTTGCCCATGCGGATGGCGACGGCGCTCTTGCCGAGTATGTTGCCGACCAGCCCTTCGATTTCGGCATCCAGCGCATCGGCCGGCACGACGCGATTGACCAGGCCTTTCGCCCTGGCTTCCATGGCGTCGATGAATTCGCCTGTGAGCAGCATTTCGAGGGCCGCCTTGCGGCCGAGATTGCGGGCCAGGCCGACGGCGGGCGTCGAGCAGAAGAGGCCGACATTGATGCCGGAAACGGCAAACCGGGCGACATCGGCGGCAACCGCCAGGTCGCACATCGATACCAGTTGGCAGCCGGCTGCGGTGGCGATGCCATGGACGCGGGCGATGACCGGTTGCGGCAGGCGGGTGATGCTCAGCATCAAGTCGCCGCACTGCTTGAACAGTGCCTGCATGAATTCCTTGCGATGATTGGCGCGCATTTCCTTGAGGTCGTGGCCGGCGCAGAAGGCCTTGCCGGCCCCGGCGATGACGACGACGCGCACGCTGTCGGAGCGGGCGATGCTATCCAGTTCCGCCTGCAGCGCGGAGAGCATTTCCCGCGACAGGGAATTGAACTGGGCGGGCCGGTTCAGGGTCAGGGTGGTCAGGCCGTCGGCGCGATCCTGGCGGATGACGAGGGGGGCTTGATCGGTGATGGGCATGGGTCTCTCCTTATCGTTATCGAGACCCGCAGCCTAGCGCAGACGGCGCCCCCGGACCAGATGCCGATCGCTACGATCGGCCGTCCGGGGCTGCGGTAAAATGTCGGCCATGAAATCGCCGCACTACGTCCACCTCCGCCTCCATTCCGAATATTCCGTCACCGACGGTATCGTCCGCATCGGCGATGCCGTCAAGCGGGCGGCCGGCGATGGCATGCCGGCGATGGCGGTGACCGATCTCGGCAACCTGTTCGGCCTCGTCAAGTTCTATACCGGGGCCAGGGGCAAGGGAGTCAAGCCGATTGCCGGAGCCGATGTCTGGATCGCCAATCCGGAGGCGCCGGGCGATGCCTATCGCCTGCTCCTGCTTGCCCGCAACCGGGTCGGTTACCGGCAACTGTGCGAATTGCTGACCCGCGCCTACCTGGTCGAAGGTCGGCGCGACCGGGCCGAGATCAGTCGCGAGTGGTTTGCCGAAATCGGCAGCGAGGGGTTGATCGCCTTGTCGGGCGCCCACCTCGGGGATGTCGGCGAGGCCTTGCTGAACGGTAATTTCGACCTGGCCGGCGAGCGCGCCAGGGCCTGGGAAAACATTTTTCCCGGCGCCTTCTATCTTGAAGTGCAGCGCTACGGGCAGCCGCAGCAGGAGGCCATCGTTCAGCAGACGGCCGACCTGGCCGGCGAAACCGGCCTGCCGCTGGTCGCCACCCACCCCATCCAGTTCATGAAGCCGGACGATTTTCAGGCGCACGAAGCGCGCGTCTGCATCGCCGAGGGCTATGTGCTCGGCGATACGCGGCGCCCGAAAATCTACACTGCGGAACAGTATTTCAAGACCCAGGCGGAGATGGTCGAGGCCTTCGCCGATCTCCCCGAAGCGCTGGAAAACACCCTGGAAATCGCCAGGCGCTGCAATATCGAAATGACCCTGGGCAAGAACTTCCTGCCGGATTTCCCGATTCCGCCGGGCATGACCACCGGCGACTACCTCGTCGAGGAGGCCAGGAAGGGGCTGGAAGTCCGCCTCGCCGAACTGTATCCGGACCCCGAAGTGCGCCTGCAGCGGCGACCGGAGTACGACGACCGCCTGGTCTTCGAGTGCCAGACCATCCTCCAGATGGACTTTCCCGGTTACTTCCTGATCGTTGCCGACTTCATCAACTGGGCCAAGAACAACGGCGTGCCGGTCGGGCCGGGCCGGGGGTCCGGCGCCGGTTCCCTGGTCGCCTACAGCCTGCGCATCACCGATCTCGACCCGCTCGCCTACGCCCTGCTTTTCGAGCGTTTCCTGAATCCGGAACGGGTCTCGATGCCCGACTTCGATATCGATTTCTGCCAGGACAACCGCTGGCGGGTCATCGAATACGTCCGCGAGCACTACGGGGCGCAGGCGGTCAGCCAGATCGCCACCTTCGGTACCATGTCGTCGAAAGCGGTGATCCGCGACGTCGGCCGCGTCTTCGGCATGCCCTACTCGATGTGCGACCGAATTTCCAAGCTCATTCCCATCGTCCAGAACAAACCGGTCTCCCTGGCCGAGGCGCTGGAACAGGAGCCGCAGCTCAGGGAAATGATGGAAGGCGACGGCGACGGCGAAACCATTCGCGAACTGTTCGACCTGGCCGGCCGCCTCGAGGACCTGACCCGCAATGTCGGCATGCACGCCGGCGGCGTCCTGATCGCGCCGGGCAAGATTACCGATTTCTGTCCTATCTACCAGGCGACCGGTGCCGATGCATCGCCGGTCTCGCAATTCGACAAGGACGATGTCGAGAAGGCCGGTCTCGTCAAGTTCGACTTCCTCGGCCTGCGCAACTTGACCATTATCGAACTGGCGGTCGAATACATCCGCCGGATGACCGGCGAGAAGCTGGACCTGATGTCGCTCGGCTTCGAGGACCCGGCCGCCTACCAGATTCTCAAGGATGCCAATACGACGGCCATCTTCCAGGTCGAATCGGAAGGCATGAAGAAGCTGCTCAAGAAGCTGGCGCCCGATCGTTTCGAAGACATCATCGCCGTGCTCGCCCTGTACCGCCCCGGCCCGCTTGGTTCCGGGATGGTGGACGACTTCATCCTGCGCAAGAAGGGCCAGCAGAAGATCGATTATTTTCATCCCGACCTGACCGCCTGCCTGTCGCCGACCTACGGCGTCATCGTGTACCAGGAACAGGTCATGCAGATCTCGCAGATCATCGGCGGCTACACGCTGGGCGGTGCCGACATGCTGCGCCGGGCGATGGGCAAGAAGAAGCCCGAGGAAATGGCCAAGCACCGCGAGACGATTGCCGCCGGCGCGAAGGTAAAAGGTTACGACCCGGCCCTGGCCGAGCAGCTGTTCGACTTGATGACCAAGTTTGCGGAGTACGGCTTCAACAAGTCGCACACCGCCGCCTATGCCGTTGTCACCTATCATACCGCCTGGCTCAAGGCGCACCACTGTGCGGCTTTCATGGCGGCGACCATGTCCTCCGATCTCGACAACACCGACTCGGTCAAGATCTTCTACGAAGACACCGTCGCCAACAAGATCAAGGTGCTCGGACCCGACGTCAATGTCTCGAACTACCGTTTCGAGCCGGTTGATCGCGGCACCATCCGCTACGGCCTGGGGGCGGTCAAGGGGACCGGCGAACAGGCGGTCAATGTCATTCTCAAGGCGCGTGCCGAGGGCGGGCCGTTCAAGGACCTGTTCGATTTCTGCCAGCGCTGCGACAAGCGCATGGTCAATCGGCGGACGACCGAGGCATTGATCAAGGCCGGGGCCTTCGACGGCATCGCGCCGCTCGTCGCCGGGACGCAGGAGGCGGATCGCTGCAAGCTGCTGGCTTCGGTCGGCGTGGCCATGGATTTTGCCGAGCAGGCCGAGCGCAATGCGATGCAGACCAGCCTCTTCGATATCGGCGACGTGGCCGACGAACATGCGCCGGAATACATCAATGTCCGGCCCTGGGACGAAAAAACGAAACTGATGGAAGAGAAGACGGCGCTCGGTTTCTTCTTTTCCGGCCATCCCTACAATAGCTGCAAGAAGGAATTGTCGCGCTTCGCCCGGCGGCCGCTCAATCGCCTCGAACCGGCCAAGGAAATGACCGTCCTGGCCGGCCTGGTGGTCGGCGTGCGGACCCAGATGACGCGGCGCGGCAAGATGTTGTTCGTCCAGCTGGACGACGGTACCGGCATGATCGAGGTCTCGGTCTTCAATGAATTGTTCGAGGCCGAGCGCAGCAAGATCGTTACCGACGAGGTGCTGGTTGTGGAAGGCAAGGTCAGTTATGACGATTTTTCCGGTGGCAATCGCGTCGTGGCCGACCGCTTGATGACCCTGGGCGAGGCCCGCGCCCGTTTCGCCAAGCATCTGCTGCTGAAGATGAATGGCAATTCCGACGCCCGCAAGCTGAAGACCCTCTTGACGCCTTTTGCGCCCGGGGCGGCCGTAGTGCGCATTCGCTACCGGAACGAGGGGGCGGAGTGCGAACTGGTGGTCGGCGAAGCCTTGCGCGTGCGCCTCGACGATGCGCTACTGGAGGCCTTGTATGGCTGGTTGCAGCCGGAAAACGTCGAAATCGTCTACGGCGCCTGAGCGAAGAAAGGGGGCGGCAAATTTCCCCTTTTGGCGGCAAGGCGCAGGAGCTGCCGCAAGCGGCTGCCCCGGCGCAGCTTACATTACCATTTCGGTCTTGAAACCGATGCGTACGGCGCCCCAGTGGCGACCGCCGATCATGATCGGCATCGTCAGGTCGGCAAGGATCTCGCCGGTGTCCCGGACATAGGTCTGGAACAGCGAAGGCTTCTGGTTCCTGGCCCCTTTTTTGCCGACCGGGTCGTCGAAGATGCGTTTGTGCCGGCACTTAGCGAGGTCTATCTCGGGATTGCCGGTCGGCGGATTGGAGAAGACGCCGTTGTGGGCCGGCGCATAGCCATTGGAATCCATGGCCAGCGAATAGACCAGTCCGGGCACGTCGTGCAGCAGGTCGTCGTACATCCGCGTCAGTTCCGAGTCGCACTGGCTGTCGTAGGCCGTGGTGTAGCGTTTCGGATTGGAGCCGGGAATTTCCTTGTAGGTCTGATCGAAGATGTTGACACCGCGGTCGCTCATTTTCTGCATCACGGCGGCGACCCTGTCGCGGAAGGCGGTGCATTTGTCGTGCAGGGTGTCGAACATGCTGTTGCCGGTACGGAAATCGGCCAGCGTGCATTGCAGGTCCTCGGTCGACTCGCGCAAGGTCTTTGCATTGTCGAGGCACTGCTTCATGCGTCCGGATATATCGCGGGAGTGATCGCGGATTTCCTCGACTTCGCGATGAATCGCCTGGTTGCTTTCGCGCAGGTTGTAGATCGCTTCCGAGATGGTGGACAGTTGCTCGGTGGTCTGCTTGAAGTCGCCGACCATGGTCGTCAGGTCGGCGGCCGAGGTTTCGATGTAGCCGTTGGCGCGCGTGACTTCGCTGACGATGGTCTGGGTCTTGGTCGAGGGGT
>JAJXVG010000102.1 GCA_021782315.1 Pseudomonadota bacterium
ACTTCGTTGGCCAGGTAGAGCGCCTTGTCTTCGAGAAAGTCGGCCGCCGCCTTCAACTGAAGATGGTTTTTGATACGGGCGAGAACCACCTTCTGCTTGATTGGCTTGGTGATGTAATCGACGGCGCCCAGTTCGAATCCCTTTTCCTCGTCCTCGCTCAAAACGCTGGCGGTCAGAAAGATGATCGGGATGGCGGCGGTGCGCGGGTCGGCTTTCAGGCGGCGGCACACTTCGTAACCGTCGAGTTCCGGCATCATGATGTCGAGCAGGATGAGATCGGGCAACTCGCCCGTCCGGAGCATATCGAGAGCCTCGGCACCGCCGGCGGCTTCGCGGACGGCGTAGATCTTCTTGAGAATCGCCGAAATCATGCTCCGGTTGAAAGGGGTGTCATCGACCACGAGAATGGTCTTGTTCTCGAGGCGGTGGCTTGGGGAAATCATTTTGCGCTCCTCGCCAAGCATATTTTCCATAATTGATACTTATCCACCAAATATATCACGTATTCGGCGCCCAGGCTGTTGCTGCACGATTTATGCCATTGCGCTTGTTGCCTGAGAACCGGTTGAGGCCTCGGCTCAGTAGAAAAGTTTGGCCAGATCGAGGCTGGCGCGTCGGCCAACATCCTCCCGGTGTCCGGCCAACCATTGTCGGGCATGCTCACGCCCGCTGTCGCGCAATCGCTCGAAGAAAGGCAGGTTGACTGTCAGTTTGCTTTCGGGCGGAAGATCGCCCAGCAATGCATCGGCGGAGATGGCGTGGAAGCGCAGGCTTTCGATCCGGCGCTCGAAGCGGCTGCCCGGCAACCATTTCAGCCACCTGCGGGGAACGACCGCGTCGCGGAGGTGGGCGAACATCCGCATCTCCCGCAGGAAGGTCGAGTTAAAGGAGAGTTCCAGGAGACGCTGCCGGATGTCCGAGGCCGAATCAGGCGTTTCCGCATAGCGCAGCGGGGTCAGCAGAACGAGCAGGGTGTCGGCCGCGGCACATTGATAGACCAGTGGAAAGACTGCCGGATTGGCGCTGTAACCGCCATCCCAGTAGGGTTCGCCATCGATGACGATGGTCCGGTGGATGGTCGGCAGGCAGGCCGAGGCAAGCAGCGCGTCGACCGATAGTTCGTGATTGCGGAAGATACGAAGTTGCCCGGAGTTGGCATGGGTGGCCGCGATGAACAGCTTGATCGGGCACTCGCGCTGCAGTCGTGCGAAGTCGAATTGTTCGGACAGGATGTCGCGTAATGGATTCAGGTCGAAAGGATTGAGTTGTGCGGGACTCAGGTGATGACTCCATTGCAGCATCAACTTCATGGCTGGCGCCACGCCCGGGCCGGCATCGCTGCCGGCGGCGAAGGGAGAACTGGCCGCGACGCCGGTCCAGAAGCGGGTCAGCGCTTCGCGAGCACCCTTGCGCCCGCCGATCATCAGGCCGTGCCCCAGACAAAGGGCGTTCATGGCGCCGGCGCTGGTGCCGCTGACACCCTCGAATGCGAAGCTGGCATCTTCGAGCAGCGCGTCGAGAACTCCCCAGGTGAAGGCGCCGTGGGCTCCGCCGCCTTGCAGCGCGAGGTTGATGCGGTTCGAATCGGTGTGCTCGGATGGCATGCGGCGGAAAATCTCCGGAAAATGACATTGATGAACGGTTTCAATGCTGTTCGAGTACGGCCTCGATGATCGGTGTCGGCGTCACCGAGGTCGGTTGCTGGAATGGGTTTCCCTGGATCAGTACGATGGCGGCCGTCGGTGCTGCGGCCAGGGCAAAAAGTACGACGGCGACCATGGCTGCCCGCGGTTTGTCGACATGCACGACGGAAACGGAGAGCAGGGTCAGAAAACCGAGAAAGGCCATGCCCAGCCACTTGAGCGGATTGACGTGGGTCTGGCTGAGGCCGATGCGCAGGTCGCGTTCGTCGCGTATTTCGATGGCCTTGCGCAGCATCAGGGCCTGCACGTTCTCGCCGGCGCCGGCAGAGACTTTCGGGCTGGCGAGGAGGGTGAGCAGGGCATCGGCGAGGAGCGTGACCTCGGCGCTCGACTGGCGGGCCGCCAGCATCGGCCACTCGCCGGCGCTGGCCCGGCCGTAGCGTGAAACCGCCGAGCGTACTTCGCTGCGCAGCGGTTCAGCCAGTTGCTGCGAGAGAACGGCAATGGCGCGCAAGGAGTCGGCCTCCTTGAAGACCGCGTTTATTGCCCGGTCATGGGCGCTCCAGGTGTCGTTGGCGAGAAAGGCGAGGGTCAGGCCGAAGAGCACCCCGATAATGTTGATGAAGGGCGGCGCAACACCCTGTAGCGAGGTGATCCAGCCGGCGCAGCGCGGCCGGTGCAGCATCCACTGGACGGCCGCCACGGCGGCGAAGGTGCCGGCGACGGCGAGAAATGCGTAGCCGTAGTGATCGTAAGTGTGCCAGTTGCTCGGGTGCATGGTCCGAAGGTCCGTTTTCTCGATTCGACGAAGAAGTCTGGGCGATGGCGGCACCCCGCGTCAATCCTTGGTCGCGCCCAAGGAAAAAAAGCCCGGCTGGGCCGGGCAAAATGGAGAGAATGATATTCGACAGGAAGACGGTCGGCGGCCTATGGGCTGACGGCTCGACGCTTGCGCGGCGCGGGCCTGGCTTCCTCCAGGCATTCGATCGCCTGGTGGGCATCCTGCTCTGCCAGTTCGATGCTTGCGACGGCCGCCGCGCTCATCCCGTGCAGTGTCTGCTCGACGTTTTGCAGCGTGGCCTTCATCGCATTCAGGGCCAGTTCCGCTTCCCAGGGGCTGGTCTTGGTGGCGCGTCGTATTGAGGCGAAGGCGATTTCGTCGAAAACACGAACCTGGGCTTCGGCGCTACGAATCATCGCTTTGTGGGCTTCCCCGAGGATAGCCAGTGTATTGTCCAGCAGGCGGTTGACACCTGCGACCTGCCCTAGCCAGGCGGCGGTATCGAGCCCCGAGATCGGGTCGATCCGGTCTTGATCAAAATTGGAGAACTGCCTGCCGCCTTGTTCGATGGCTACGCGGCCGGCCTCGGAGACCAGGCCGGTCAGGCGCCGGGCGGCCTCGATGCAGGCAGCCGACAGGTCGAACCAGTTGCTCAGGGCATGCTCGCGGCTTTGGGCGATTTCGTTGGCTGATAGGAACATGAAACGCTTTCGGCAATAGGGGATCGCCGCATAGCTTAGCGCTCTGTTGTGACGGAAAAATGACCTGCCGATTCGCCTGGCCGGAGAGCATGTCTGGGACAGGCGGTATTTCGCCCGACAAGCGGCCGCGGCAAATACGGCCATGGTTGCGGGCGGGGCAAATCAGGCGACGATCGATCGCACGCCGCCGGCCGTGCCGAGCAGCAGCAGGTTGGCCGGGCGCATGGCGAACAGGCCGTTGGTGACGACGCCGGTGATCTGGTTGATTTGTCCTTCCAGGGTTTTCGGGTCGGTGATGTGCAGGTCTTTGACGTCGAGAATGAGGTTGCCGTTGTCGGTGACGAAGCCTTCGCGCAACACCGGGGTGCCGCCAAGCTTGGCGAGTTCGCGGGCGACATGGGCGCGGGCCATGGGGATGACTTCGACCGGCAGCGGGAACTTGCCCATGGCGGCTACCCGTTTCGACTCGTCGCAAATGCAAACGAAGGTGGTGGCGACGGCGGCGACGATTTTTTCGCGCGTCAGGGCGCCGCCGCCGCCTTTGATCATGTTGAGGCCGGCATCGATTTCGTCGGCGCCATCGACGTAGACCGGGATGTCGTCCACCTCGTTCAGATCGAAAACCCTGATGCCGTGGCCTTCCAGGCGTTGGCGCGTGGCTTCGGAACTGGCGACTGCGCCTTTGTACCTGTCCTTGAGGGCGGCCAGTGCGTCGATAAAGAAATTGGCCGTCGAACCGGTGCCGACGCCAATGATGCTGCCCGCCGGTGCGTTCGCCGCGACATAGTCGGCGGCGGCCTGGGCGACGGCCTGTTTGAGTTCGTCCTGGGTCATGTGTTTGCTCCTGAATGGGTTTGTCCGCATTTTAACCGGGGATGGAAGAGCAAAAACGGTCATAAAAACTTAACCTTGGCGTGCTTACATATTGCATTAAACTAACCATACCGTTTTAATGGAGAGCGTGATGGGTCAGGATATCAAGAAGGCGCCAGCCGCCAAGCCAGCTGCAGCGGCCAAGCCGAAACTCGTGCCGCGCACGGCGCCGAAGACGACGGCCAAGGCAACTGCCAAGCCGACGACAGCACCGGTCGCGGCACCCGTTCCCGCGCCTGAGAAAGCTGCGGCGCCTGCAAGCAAGGCGGCCGCTCCCCGCACGGCTGCTACCGCCCGGGCCAAGCCGGTACGCAGGGCGACCCAGGTCGAGGAAACCGTCGCGAAACATCAAAAGGTGTTGGCCGACGCTTTGGTCAAGGCGCAGGCGATCAATTACGACCAGCCGAAGGCGGCGAAACCGGTCAAGCCCCGGAAAGTCAAGCTGGTTCGCGACAGCTACGCCATGCCGGATACCGAATACGCCCAGATCGGCGCCCTCAAGAAGCGCATGGCGACGCTTGGCAACGAGGTCAAGAAAAGCGAATTGCTGCGGGGCGGCATCGCGGCGCTGGTCGCCCTGAACGATGCCGAGCTGAAAACGGTGATGGGTCGTATCGAACGGATCAAAACCGGGCGGCCGGCCAAGTAATCGAGGCAGTCGGGATTGTTACAGTCTGTCACGTGGTTGTAGCAATCACCACGTAAGCTGCGCGCTGTCGTCAATTCGACAGCGCGCAGGAGAGTCTCCCCATGGTCAATGTTTCCCGGCAGGTGCCTGCCCCTGTCTTTGCCGGCTGCGCCTTGCCCGGCCAAGCTTGGTTCGCGTCACCGGATGGAAAGCGCTCCCGGCATTTCCGATTTTTCCGGCGCGAAAATGAACTCCGCCCGTCAATCGGCGTCCCCTGCATGCAGTACCATGCCGGCCGTCTGCGATGCGCCGGTTACCCAGCGATCGGTCATCGCCCGGTCGTCGATGTTGTCGGAGATTGACCTCTTGTCATTGGCATTCCGCGGCGGAGCGACGACCGGAGTTTCGACGGGCGGGACGACAAACGCGCTGAAGGCTATATTAAAGGGTGCAGAGACCACGCGCCGCGTATCGAGGAGGACGACATGAACGAATCTCATCATTTTTCCAGCCAGTTCGACGAAGACCTGAGCCAGTTGCGCAGTCACGTGCTGCAAATGGGCGGTCTGGTCGAAACCCAGGTCTCGGCGGCCATCGACGCCTACACGACCGGCGAGATCGCCAGCGTCAAGGTCATCGTCGAAACCGACCGCAAGGTCAACGAACTCGAGAAGGCCATCGACGACGACTGCGCCCACATTATCGCCAAGCGCCAGCCGACCGCCTCCGACCTGCGCCTGGTTCTCGGCATCAGCAAGATTGTCACCGACCTCGAACGGGCCGGCGACGAAGCCAAGAAGATCGCCAAGGGCGTCCGCCGCATCTACGAAAACGGCCACCTGCCGGCCCAGTACGGGGTCGGCATCCGGCACCTGGCGGAAGCCGCGCTGAGCATGATCCGGCGGGCCCTCGATGCCTTCGCCCGCCTCGACACTCCGCAGGCGACCGATGTCATCCGTGCCGACAGCGACGTCGATGCCGAATTCAAGTCGATCATCCGCCAGTTGATCACTCACATGATGGAAGACCCGCGCACCATCACCACCTCCATCGACATCATCTGGATTGCCCGCGCCATCGAACGCATCGGCGACCACGCCAAGAACATCTCGGAACAGGTCGTCTTCGTGGTCGAAGGCCGCGACATCCGGCACACCAAGGAGAAGGCGCAGTGACGCCAACCATCCTCGTCGTCGAGGACGAACCGGCCATCCAGGAACTCGTCACCATCAATCTCAAGCACGCCGGTTTTCTCGTCGTCCGGGCCGGCAGCGCCGAAGAGGCGGAATCGGCCATTCGCGCCGCCCTGCCCGACCTGGTCGTTCTCGACTGGATGCTGCCCGGCCAGTCCGGCGTCGCCCTCGCCAAGAAGATCCGGGCCGACGAGCGGACCCGCGAATTGCCGGTCATCATGCTGACCGCCCGGGTGCATGAAGAAGACAAGGTCCAGGGGCTCGAAGCCGGGGCCGACGATTACATCACCAAGCCCTTCTCGCCCAAGGAAATGGTCGCCCGGGTCCGGGCCGTGCTGCGGCGCCGGGCGCCGCACCTGGCCGGCGAAGCGGTGGAAATTGGCAGCCTGGCGCTCAACCCGGCGACCCATCGGGTGCTGGCCAGCGGCCAGCCGATCGAACTGGGGCCGACCGAGTTCCGCCTGCTCTTCTTCTTCATGACCCATGCCGAGCGGGTCTACACCCGTGCCCAACTGCTCGACGAGGTGTGGGGCGATCATGTCTTCATCGAGGAACGCACGGTCGATGTCCATATCCGCCGCCTGCGCGCGGCGCTGGAGTCCTCCGGCAACCACGAACGGGTCGAAACCGTGCGCGGTACGGGATATCGCTTCAGGGGATAAGGGGCGACCAAAAAACCCGACACTGAAAAATAAAGCCTTGCTCTACTTAGACCAAGGCTTTATTCATATCAAAATATCGTAAATTTGTACCGTTTAGCCGCGCTTCAGTACCGCTGGTCGAATCTCCGAAACACTGTGCACAAACTCCTTATAAGCTTGCCGAAGGAGGTGTCGAAGTGAAACGGTATCTGCACGGTTTTACACTAATCGAGCTAATGGTCACGGTAGCCATTATCGGGATTCTCGCTGCGATTGCATTGCCATCGTATCAAGCCTACGTGAGGCGTGCCAACCGGGCGGCGGCGGAGGCTGAAATGATGAACATTGCCAATGTCGAGCAACAATATTTCCTTGCAAACAAGGCGTACACCGATCTGACGGGCTTAAGTTACTCGCTACCGTCGACGGTCAGCAGCTATTATACCTGTCCGGTAATACCCGACACGACGCCGTCATTCACGATTACATGCAATCCGCAGGGTTCGCAGCTTGCGGACGGCGCACTCCAGCTAAAAAGCGACGGGACCAGAACCAGAAACGGTAGCGCAAGCCAATGGTAATTGATCGACTATTACAGAATCCGCAGCAACAGAGCGGCTTCTCGATGATCGAGGTGCTGGTGACCATAGTTATCCTGGCCATTGGCATGCTGGGACTCGTAGGGCTCGAGGGCCGCCTTCAGGTCACTCAACTGGAAGCATATCAACGCTCCCAGGCCTTGATTCTGTTGAAGGACATGGAAAATCGTCTCGCCGCGAATCAGCTCAATGCCGCCAATTACGTGACGGCAACCGCTATCGGTGCCGGTGGCACCTGTGCGACGAGTTCGACTTCTGTTCAACAGGCCGACGCAATCGCATGGTGCAACGACATTTTGGGTGCCGGAGAAACCTCAGGAGGGGCAAAGGTCGGCGCCTTGATCAATGGGCTCGGTTGTGTCGAGGCCATTGGCAATAACCAGTATTTGATCACCGTGGCCTGGCAAGGTTTGTCAGCTGTCGGCGCCCCACCGGGCAGTACCTGCGGACAGGGGCAATACAACAGCGTTGGCGGATGTGCCGGAGACGTCTGCCGGCGGACGGTCAGCACAACAGTTCAAATCGCTAATTTGGCAACACCATGATGAACATGTCTATCGTGCCACAAGCCCTGGTTCGTCGAGTTTCGACGCCATTTCGACAAAACGGGTTTTCCCTGATCGAACTGATGATCGCGATTACCTTGGGCCTGCTGATCATGATTGCAATGACATCGGCCTACGTGCAAATTGCTTCAGCCAACCGCGAATTGGCCAAGACCAATGAGCAGATTGAAAGCGGACGCATTGCGGTCCAGTTGATAGGAAACGATCTCGTGCATGCCGGTTATTGGGGGGGCTTCGTTCCCGCCTTTGATGACCTGACGCAAACGGCGATACCAGGAGATGCTCCGACCGCTGTGCCAGACCCTTGCCTGGCCTATTCGGTGGCAAACTGGAACACAGCCTATTGGTCCAACCTCATCGGCATTCCTGTCCAGGCATATGATGCAGCGTCGGTATGCAGTAGCGTTATGACGAATATGCAGGCCAACTCGGATGTTCTGGTGGTCAGACATGCCGCTACCTGCGTAGCGGGTGCTTCGGGCTGTGAAGCCTTGACCACGAATAAACTTTATTTCCAGCCCTCGTATTGCACGTCCGACGCTCAACCTTACTTGACGGGACAATATGGCGCGGTGACGTTAAACAATCATAAGCGAGATTGCACGACAGTTGCCGACATGCGCAAATTCATTTCGAATATCTACTACATAAGAAATTACTACACCACGGCGGGCGACAACATTCCGACCCTGATGTCCTCGTCCTTCGATCTGGCAGGCGGCACCCTGGCGCATCAAGCCGCCCAGCCGCTGATCCCGGGAATTGCAGCCATCCGGGTGGAACTGGGGGTCGATTCGCTGAGCAGAACAGGGGCTGCCGTCAACTATACCCAGGCGGTAGCATGGTCTGATCCGAGTACCATGAAGATTCCCACGAATCGCGGCGACGGTGCCCCCGACGGAAACGATGTACATTGTTCAACAGCGACGACCTGCACCGTCGCCCAGCTCTCGAATGTCGTCGTTGTCCGAATCTATGTGCTTGCTCAGTCACTACAGACGACGCCAGGTTATACGGACACCAAAACCTACGCATTGGGCGGTGCGACCCTGGGGCCGTTCAATGACCACTACAAACGCCATGTCTACGCGACGACGGTTCGTTTGAACAACACTTCCGGCCGGCGGGATACACCATGAAAACGATTGTCGGTTCCCATGCCCAACGCGGGGTAACGCTTGCCGTTGGACTCATCATGCTGGTAGTCATCACTATCGTGGTGGCCATGGCCTTCAGTCTCAGCAAGAACTCACTGCTATCCGTCGGCAATATGCAATTCAGGAACGAGGCGATTTCAGCCGGCAATCTCGCCATTGAAACGGTAATCAATTCAACTTTTACGACAGCGCCCGCCGCTCAGACCATCGATGTAGATCTAAACAACGACGGCGTGACGGATTACCACGTTAATTTTGCGACCCCGGTCTGTCTGTCGGCAACATCGGTTTCAGCAGCAACGCCCAGCAGTCTATCCCTGCCTACGAGCATGAGCTCTGTCGCGACCTGGGAAACGCTTTGGGACCTCAATGCAACGGTTACCGCGGCACAGAATACCGGCGCGACATTGATGGTACACGAAGGTGTGCGCGTACTTTTGACCGACGCCCAGAAAACGCTCGTTTGCCCTTGAAGGCCTGCGGCTTGAAGGAGAAATCATGAAATCAAAGTTCCTAATGGCGTCCATTGCGACGCTCCTGCTCTCAGGCAGTGGACAATCGTTGGCGGAGGACATCGACCTCTTCGTCAATCCCGGCGTCGTCAATTCGGCACTGCCCAATGTCTTGTTTATTGTCGACAACACGGCAAACTGGACAAGCGCCTTTACGAATGAAATTTCTGCCTTGGCAACAGTTTTTACGTCCTTGCCGACCAATAGCGATGGAAGCGCAAAATTCAATGTGGGCGTTTTGTTCATGGATGAAACCGGCGGCGGCAACAACAATGTGGTAGGCGGCTATGTGCGCGCCGCATTGCGACCGATGACCCCAGCCAACCAAACGCTCTACGCAAACATGATCAATGCGCTCGATGTGGGGAAGGACAAGGGTAATGCGGGGGTCGCCGGTTTGGCCATGGCGGAAGCCTATCGCTATTATTCCGGAGGAGCGCCTTATGCCGGAAACAACAAGGTAAAGGCCGATTTCACCGGGAATTCAACAAGCTCCTGGTCAAATAGTTATTCAACTGCGGCGACCAAGACATCAATGCAGGCTGTTTATAATCTTTCAGGTAATGCGCTTTCGTCAATTGGCGCGACCCAATACAACACGCCGGTTACCTCGTCCTGCCAGAACAATTACATAATCTACATCAGCAATGGCCCTGCTCAGGATAACAATACGGCATCGTTACAAGCCAGTAACATGCTCACAGCTGCCGGAGGAGATATCACGACCATCCCGGTTTCGCCTAGCGGTTCGCAAAGCAACATGAGCGATGAATGGGCTCGTTTCATGAAATCGAGCTCATATGGGATTACGACCTTTACCATCGATATCGACCCTTCATCCACGGGCCAAGGCCCGGGGTGGACCGCCCTGCTGAAGAGCATGGCAAGCGTTTCCTCCGGCGCCTATTTCACCGCATCCAGTTCAACCAACGCCGGCCAGCAAATCGTAACTGCCGTTAATAACGCTTTAGCAGAAATTCAAAACAAATCCAGCGTTTTTGCCTCTGTCAGCCTTCCAACAACGACAAATACGCAGGGCCAATATCTTAACCAGATATTCATCGGGATGTTCCGGCCCGATCCGGACGACAAGCCACGCTGGTCAGGCAATTTGAAACAATACAAACTCGGGTATCTGAACGGGGCGCTGCAAACCTTGGATGCCGATGGAAATAATGCGATTGATACCACTTCAGGCTTTATCTATATCTGCGCGCGCAGCAATTGGACACCAACCTCCGTCGACTCCTATTGGACATTCAAACCGATGGGATCATGCCCAGTCCCCAGCGGCCAAACTGCGAATTACTACAAGAATTCCAATGACCCAGATGGCGATGTAGTCGAAAAAGGTGCGGCCGGCTATGTCGTCAGGAGCCTGTCGCCGTCATCTCGGAGCACGATCTACACTTGTTCATCGACGTTTGCCACCTGTTCCAGTACGAGCACATTGGCGCAATTAAGTGCGACAAACTCATCAAACTATGCCCAGTTCGGTCTTGGCAGTTCTTCAAACTTCTCTACCCTTATCAACTGGGCGCTCGGGCAGGACGTACTGGATGAAAACACGAGCGATAACATTACCCCCACCGGCACTTCGCCAATTACGTCAACAGCCATGCGTCCTTCTGTCCAGGGGGACGTCATTCACTCCAAGCCGCAAGCGATCAATTACGGTACGGCAGGTTCGCCGAGCGTCGTTGTTTATTATGGGTCGAACGATGGCCTTTTGCGCGCGATAAACGGCAACCGTGAAGGCGGGAACAGCATTGGTTCGGTAGCGCCGGGCAACGAGTTGTGGTCCTTCGTGGCTCCCGAGTCCAATCTCATCTTCAATCGACTGTATAACAACAATGTCCAAAACTATACGCCGTCGACCACCACGGGAAGCCCCAAGATCTACGGCATGGACGGGCCGCTCAAATCGTACACGGACAGCACTGTCTCATCGACATGGTTGTTTGCCGGCATGCGTCGCGGTGGACGCGTTCTCTATGCATACGATGTGAGCAATCCATCGACACCGGCCATGCTCTGGAAAGTCGGCTGCCCAAACAACCTGCCTTATCTGAACTCAGCGGGAACCGCGCTTTCAGTCAATTCATCCGGTGCCGCCATCACCACGGTTGCCCAGGCTGATTCGGGATGTTCATCGCCATGGACCAGCCTCGGTCAAACTTGGTCGGCACCGGTTCCGGTGCTTGCCGCTGGATTCAGTTCTGGAACAAAACCAGTCATAGTCATGGGCGGGGGCTACGACACGTGCGAAGATGCCGATCCGAACACCTGCTCGACGACCAAGGGCAATCTTGTTTTTGTATTAAATCCAAACAGTCAGGGCGCTGTATTGAATAGCTCCCTGAACACCAGTCGTGCCGTTGTTGGGGACGTATTTCCCGTATTGGACAGTAATGGCCTTGTCTCCTGGATATATGCGACAGACCTCGGCGGGAATATCTATCGCATCTCCGGTACCACGGCAAATACTGCGATCGGGACGACCCCGCCAGCCAGCTGGACCATCACGAAGATTGCATCCCTAGGCTGCGCGACTGTTGCA
>JAJXVG010000289.1 GCA_021782315.1 Pseudomonadota bacterium
ACTATCGCTCCGGCCAGTATTGCACCGACATCTTCAAGATGGTCGAGGCGCCGATTTTCCACGTCAATGGCGACGATCCGGAGGCCGTAGCGCTGGTCACCCAGTTGGCCATCGAATTCCGCCAGCAGTTCAAGAAGGACGTCGTCGTCGACATCATCTGCTTCCGCAAGCTCGGCCACAACGAGCAGGATGAGCCGATGGTCACCCAGCCGCTGATGTACAAGATCATCGCCAAGCACCCGGGCACCCGCAAGCTCTACGGCGACCGCCTGATCGCCGAAGGTGTCCTGGCCGCCGACGGTCCGGACCAGATGATCGCCCAGTACCGCGAACACCTCGACAAGGGCGAACTGCTCTACAACCCGGTGCTGGCTGGTTACAAGCATCCGATGACCATCGACTGGACGCCTTTCCTGACCAAGAACTACATCGAGACCTGCGACACCACCGTCCCGATGAAGGAATTGCAGCGCCTGGCCAAGGGACTGACCACCTTCCCCGAAGGCTACACGCTGCATTCCCGCGTCAAGAAAATCGCCGAAGACCGGGCGGCCATGGGCGAGGGCAAGCTGCCCGTCGACTGGGGCATGGCCGAGAACCTGGCCTACGCCACCTTGCTCGTGTCCGGTTACGGTGTCCGTATTTCCGGTGAGGACGTCGGCCGCGGCACCTTCTTCCATCGTCATGCCGCTTTCCACGACCAGAATCGCGAAAACTGGGACGAGGGCACCTACTATCCGTTGCGCAACCTGCAGGAAAAGCAGGCCAGCTTCCAGTGCTTCGATTCCGTCCTTTCCGAAGAAGCCGTTCTCGCCTTCGACTACGGCTACGCCTCGGCCAATCCGTACGAACTGGTGATCTGGGAAGGCCAGTTCGGCGACTTCGCCAACGGCGCCCAGGTCGTCATCGACCAGTTCATCGCTTCCGGCGAAGCGAAATGGGGTCGTGCCTGCGGTCTGGTCATGCTCTTGCCGCACGGTTACGAAGGCCAGGGTCCGGAACACTCGTCGGCCCGCCTCGAGCGTTACATGCAAGCCTGTGCCGAGATGAACATGGAAGTCTGCGTGCCGACCACGGCGGCGCAGGTCTTCCACATGCTGCGCCGCCAGGGCGTTCGCATGCAGCGCAAGCCGCTGATCGTGATGACGCCGAAATCCCTGCTCCGCCACAAGGATGCCGCTTCCAGCCTGGAAGAGCTGGCGACCGGCGAATTCAAGCGGGTGATCGGCGAGGTCGACGAACTCGATGCGAAGAAGGTCAAGCGTGTCGTCCTCTGCTGCGGCAAGGTCTACTACGATTTGCTGGCGGCTCGCCGGGAAAAGAAAATCACCGATATCGCCATCGTTCGCGTTGAGCAGCTCTACCCCTTCCCGAAGGATTCGCTCGAGAAGGAACTGGCCAAGTACCCGAAGGTGACCGAAGTCGTCTGGTGCCAGGAAGAGCCGCGCAACCAGGGCGCCTGGTACTGGATCGCATCGCGCCATCACCTGGATTCGCAGATCAGCGGCAAGCAGAAGATGCTGCTGGTTGCCCGCCCGGCTTCCTCGTCGCCGGCGGTTGGCTATCTGGCCAAGCATAACGAGCAACAAAAAGCACTGGTCGAGTCCGCATTGGGCAAGATCGAGTACTAATAAAACAGCAGAGTGGAGTCATCATGAGCATTATTGAAGTTCAAGTTCCCCAGCTATCAGAGTCTGTCGCCGAAGGCACGCTGGCCTCGTGGAAGAAAAAAGTCGGCGAGGCCGTCGGTCGCGACGAAATCCTCATCGACATCGAAACCGACAAGGTCGTTCTCGAGGTGCCGTCGCCGGCTGCCGGCGTGCTGGTCGAAATCGTCAAGGCCGACGGCGAAACCGTGGTCTCCGGCGAATTGATCGCCCGTATCGACACCGAAGCCAAGGCAGGCGCAACTGCTCCTGCTGCCGAAGCGCCGAAGGCGGCCGTCGCCGCTGCGCCGGTTGCCGCTGCCGCCGCCCCGGCCGGTACGGCCAGCCCGTCGGCTCGCAAGATTCTCGACGAAAAGGGCATTGCCGCTGCCGACGTCGCCGGATCCGGCCGTGGCGGTCGCGTCACCAAGGAAGATGCCGTTGCCGCTGCGCCGAAATCCGGCCCGGTCGCTGCACCGGCCGCTGCCAAGGCCGTCATGCCGACGCCGCCGGTGGCTGTCGCCCTCGGCGACCGTACCGAACAGCGGGTGCCGATGTCCCGCCTGCGCGCCCGCATTGCCGAGCGCCTGCTGCAATCGCAGCAGACCAACGCCATCCTGACCACCTTCAACGAAGTGAACATGGGTCCGATGATGGCGCTGCGCAAGCAGTACGGCGAGAAGTTCGAAAAGGCGCACGGCGTCCGTCTCGGCTTCATGGGCTTCTTCGTCAAGGCCGCCTGTGCAGCCCTGCAGAAGTTCCCGATCCTCAACGCCTCGGTCGATGGCAACGACATCGTCTATCACGGCTACTTCGACATCGGCATCGCCGTCGGTTCGCCGCGCGGTCTGGTCGTGCCGATCATCCGCAACGCGGACCAGAGGACCATCGCCGAAATCGAGAAG
>JAJXVG010000005.1:0-21723 GCA_021782315.1 Pseudomonadota bacterium
CGGTGGACGCCGAGGCCTTACGGCTTGTCGATGACGACGATATGGTCGTCGCGATAGAGAATCGGCAGTATTTCAGGCAAAGAAACGTTGCCTGGCCGGGTCGGGAATTTCCATGCCGGTGACGTGGGCGCGGTCGAGAAGCTCCCAGTAGTAGCGATAGGAGGCCCGGTCGTGCAGTTTGCCTTCGTGCTGGATCGGGCCCCAATCGGTGTCCTGGGCCGCGGTCAGGATTTCGGCGGCGGCCCTGACTTCGGAAAAGTCGGGACGCATGGCCTCGACGATGGGCAGGATCTGGTTGGGGTGGATGCTCCACATCCGCAGGTAGCCGAATTCGCTGCGGGCCCGCCGGGCATCGTTGCGGATGTAGTCGATATCCTTCAGTTCGGTCGTCACGTTGTGCGAGGGCACGATGCCGTTGGCCAGGGCGGCGGCTGTTATCTCGCATTTGGCGCGGGCGACCAGGGGGTGCTCGAATTGGCCGGGGCTCTTCATGGCGCTGCCCGGGATGGCGCCGTGATGTCCGGAAACGAAATCCATGAGGCCGAAATCCAGGCTCTCGACGCCGTGCAGGGCGGCGATTTCCCAAACCTCGCGCAGGGCGCCGTGGGTTTCGATCAGGACGTGGACGGGAATCCGGCGATCGCAGCCGAATTTCTGCTCGGTTTCGCGCAATGCTTCTATCTGGACCAGGACGTCGCCGGCACTGCACGGCTTGGGCAGTGTGATGAAGGGGAGGCGGTTGCCGGCGATGCCGACCAGTATGTCGAGATCCTGCCGCCAGTGCGCGTGCGTCACGTCGTGGATACGGGCGCCGACACGGTTGTGCAGGTTGTCTTCGCTCATGATCAGGCGGGCCGCCATTTCGGCATGTTCCCGTTCGGCGCCGGCGTGCGCTCCATCCTCGCAATCGCAGGTGATGTCGAAAATCGGGCCGAGTTCCTTCTGCAATTGCAGGGCCTTGCGCATCAGTTTTTCCGAGCCGGCGTAATGATCGACGGCAGGCAGGACGGGAAAGGGCTTTTCGCCGGAAAAAAGGACCGTTTGGGGCGAGCGCATGATTTTGGACCGGAGAGAATGGGCTAGCCGATTTTAACGCAGCCCCGGCTGAATGGAAGCCGGGGCTTCGGCGCTTCAAGCCTCGCCAGCGAGTGGCGGAGGGCGAGGCATACAAAATCGGCCGCCAATCGGCCGGCGCCGACTTTCTTGTCGGGCTGCCGGCATGACGGGCGGAGCCCTTCCTGTGCAATCGATCACGTTGCGGCCCATTTTTATCGGGGGGTCGATTGCGCTTGCGGTAAAATTAATTCAATTCGAATTGTGGCGAAGCATGGTTGGCCGGGTGTCGGTTTTCTTTACAGTGTTTCTGTTGTCGGTCGATTTTTGCTGGTAGTGATATTTAATTGAATTTATAATCAATATCTTAATTAATTTACCTTGCGTGGTTTGATTCTTGCTTTATGGTTTATGAATATTAATTTTTGATGGTGGATACCATGACCGACCTAGAAAAAAATCCCGATTCATGCAAGGGCAGCCGGAGTGGCGAGGGCAAGGATCGTCGCCGCTTTCTCGGGGCGGGCGTCGCCGCCGCGCCGTTCTTGATGACCATGGTCAGTCAGCCGGCGCTGGGGGTGCAGTGTTTTACGCCGTCCCGTTCCCTGTCCAGAAATACCAGCCTGTCGCAGACCGGCAAGTTCGGCGATTGCTCGGGTGCGCAATCGCCTGGCAATTATGCGGCGCAACAGTCTTCTTCCTCTCCTTCCTATTCCTGGCCGGCCGCCGTGCCGCCGACCACCCTGATGCATCCGCTGTTCTATCAGGGCGGGACGCCGGGGGTGACCGAATTCATCAAGTTGGTCAAAGGCAAGTGGGTGAGCATGACTTTAGGGGAAGCGATTAATGTGAACGCTCCGGGCCAGGTGCACTTCTACCTGATTGCCGCCTACTTGAACAAAATGGGCGGCCACGGCGCCATCATCCCCGACACCGTCATCACCGCCGCAGGCATCCTGAACATATGGCAGTCCTACGCGATGAAGGGCTATTACGAACCCATCGCCGGCGTCAAATGGTATGCCGACGATATCAAGAACTACCTGCAGAGCAACGGTATTGTCGGATAAGGCCTGGTTTTCGATGGACGGAACTGCATGCTCTTAGGGCAGCATTTCCTCGTCCACCAATGGGCCGACGGTTGCGCCGTTTTCGATCGGCGTACGGGCAGCACCCATGCTCTCGACCCGCAGGCCGGCGCCGGTTTTGTTGCCGCCCAGGCCGGAGACGATCCCTACCGCAGCATCGAAGCTTCCTTTCGTTCACTCCATCCGGAGGCCAGCCAGGATGATCTTGCCGCTCTGGCCGATGCTTGTTTCGAGCGCCTGAAAAAATCCGGCCTGCTTGAAGCAGAGAGGAGCAATTGAGCTTCTCGCAAGGCCGGGTCGGCGATCTGCCGCTTGCTGAACTGGCAAAACTGCTTTCCGAAGGGCGTTTCGCCTTGCAGACGGGAAGCCTGCTGTCGAACATCAGTTCGAGATTTGCCGATGTGGCTCGCTCTATCCACGTGCTGTATGCCAATCACCCCTATCGGGTCGAACCGGATTTCGCTGATTTCCATGTCGCTGTCGGTCAACCGCGGAATCTCAGGCGCTGGTTCAAACGTCAGGCGGAATTCTCGATTGATGGCGAGCGGCCTTTCGAACCCCTGCCGCGGGACCAGGCGCCGGCATTTCTGGAGTGGGGGCTGAATTGGGCCGTCGCGGCGACATGCCACCAGTGGTTGACCATCCATGCCGCCAGCCTTGAACGAAACGGGTCCGCCGTCATACTGCCGGCCCCGCCCGGCTCGGGCAAGAGCACGCTGTGCGCGGCACTCGCGCACCGGGGCTGGCGCTTGCTTTCCGACGAACTGACCTTGATCGATCCCCGGACCACATCGGCCCATGCCCTGGCCCGGCCGATCAATTTAAAAAACGCTTCGATCGACGTGATCCGGCAGTTCGAACCCGGTACCGTGTGGGGACCGGAGACCTACGATACGGCAAAGGGCCGGGTCACCCACCTGCGACCGCCTCCGGACAGCGTAGCGCGCATGGAAGAGCCGGCGGCGCCGCGATGGATCGTATTTCCGCGCTATGCGGCGGGTGCGGAGCCGATGCTCACACCGCGCGGCAAGGCCCGGACATTCATCCATTTCGCGCAGAACTCGTTCAACTACAGCCCGATGGGCTGTGCCGGCTTCCAGATTACCGGCGAGCTCGTCAGCCGTTGCGACTGCTACGATTTCGTCTATAGCAGGCTGGATGATGCGCTGGAGGTGTTCGATTGGTTATCCGGTGCGCCGTCCCAGGTCCGGCCATGACGAAAAAGGATCACGTTATCGCCGGCAGCGAACTGGTCGAGGCGCTCAGGCATCCCGAGCGACTGGGCGAACTGTCGTTGAAGGGCTGGGATATGTTGCTGCGAGTCGCCAGGCGAGCCAATTTGCTGGGGCGCCTGGCCGATGGTGTCAGGAAAACGGATTTTTTCCATGGCCTCCCGGCGCCGGTACGCAATCAACTCGATTCAGCCGCAGTGTTGACCGCGCACCAGCGTGAGGCAATCGGCTGGGAGACCGAGCATATCGCCCGGGCGCTCGCCCCCGTCGGGGGGGCCGTCATCCTGCTCAAAGGTGCGGCCTACGTGCTGTCCGGCCGGGCGGCCGCGATCGGCCGCATGTTCGGCGATGTCGATATCCTGGTTCCGCCGGAGGCGCTGGCCGCGACGGAGGCCGCACTGATGACGCGGGGATGGGCGTCGGGCCATCTCGATTCCTACGACGAACACTACTACCGGCGGTGGATGCATGAAATTCCGCCGATGACCCATCGCGAGCGTGGGACGGTCATCGACGTTCATCACAACATCCTGCCGTCGACGACGCGAACCATGCCCGATGCCCAATTGCTGCGCGATGCCAGCGAGCCGATAGCGGGCAGCATGTTCCGGGTGCTGTGTCCGGTCGACATGCTGATCCACAGCGCCGTCCACCTGTTTCACGAGAGCGAATTGCAAAACGGCCTGCGTGACCTCTTCGATCTCGATGCCTTGCTCCGGGAATTTTCCGGACAGTCGACCGATTTCTGGCGGAAACTGGTCGAACGAGCCATTCAGCTCGATCAGGTACTGCCGGTTTTTCTCGCCCTTCGTTATACGAAGGCCATCCTGGCTTCCGATGTTCCCGGAGAGATTTCATTTTCCCTTGAAAAAGCGTCTGGGTTGGGGCCGTTCGGGCTGGCGGCGCTGGATGCCGTTTACCTGCGGGCCCTGATGCCCGACCATCCGCTCGGCAACGATTTGCCGACAAGCCTGGCCCGGGCCGCCGTATTCCTGAGGGGGCACTACCTGCGCATGCCGGTCGGCCTGCTCACCCTGCACCTGACCCGAAAGTTTTTCCTGCGCCTGTTTCGCAATACCAGCCGGTCGCTATGAGGTCCATCCGCCGCGTCCGTCGAAGCGTGAACCAGGAGGGCTGTCCGGCAATCAACGCTCGTCGAGCAGTTGCCTGAGAAATGTCGCGGGGATGGCGTAGCTGATGCCCGAGGGTTGGCTCAAGGCGGATTCCTTGCTGCCCTTGACGAAGGCCATGTTGATGATGCCGATCACTGAGCCGTTCTCGACATCGAATACGGGGCTGCCGCTATTGCCGGGATAGGCGGTGGCATCCAACTGGAAAATGTTGAAAGTCCCGCTTTTCAATTGGCGAATGAGTCTTGAATTCAATTGATGGGCATTGCCGCCGGGCAGGGCGATCGGGGTGATCGAGGAGACGATGCCGTGATGGGTGACGGGCGAGAAGCCGAGCGCGCCGCCAATCGGGAATCCGGTAAAGCCGATGCCTTGGCCCTCGCGGACCGTATCCGAATCGGCAATCGTCAACGCAGGCAGTGCGGCCCCCTCAAAGCGCAGGACGACGAGATCGTGCGCTTTGTCGCGACTGAGCAATTCGGCGCGTTTGAGCAGCAATTCCCCGCCGCTGCCGCGTACCTGTACGACCAGCACGGCGCCGTCGGGGTCCGGGTTGTCCGGAACGACATGGGAGTTGGTCGCGACCAGATGGCCGTCGCCGATAACGAATCCCGTGCCCCGAAGGGCGAACGGCGGGCTGTTGGTTTGTTTGAAGATGCCGACGGCGACGATGGACGGTTTGATCTTCTCGATGGTATCCGCCAGATCGGCCCGGGCGATTGCCGATAAACCTGCGACGACGGCCAGCAGGGAAAGCGATCGGGCGATGATTCGCGGCAAGGGTTTCACATCAGTCTCTTGCCGGCGACGATGCGCGAAAGTTCGGGCGAAGGTGTCGTAACGCCGGCATCGAACGGATGCTCGTCATGCTTGAAAATTTCGCGGATTCGCCTGACGTAGTCTCTCGTTTCGGCGTAGGGAGGAATGCCGGCATAGCGGTTGACCGTGCCTTCGCCCGCGTTGTAGGCCGCGGCGACCAGGGCGATGTTGCCCTGGAAATAGGCGAGCAGCCAACGCAGATAGGCCAGGCCGCCGCGGATGTTCTGCTCCGGGTCGAATGGTTTCTTGACGTTGAATCGCTCGGCGGTTTCCGGGATCAACTGCATCAGCCCCTGGGCATTTTTTGGCGAGACGGCTCCGGGCTTGAAATTCGATTCGGCGCGTATGATCGCCATGGCCAGGCGCGGATATACCCCGTATTCGGGCGCCAGTTTCTGGACCAGGCCCATGACCTTGCGCTGTTCCGGTTCGGCTCCGGCGACCAGGTCGCGGCCGTCGGTATCGCTCGATTCAGGTGGCGAGAGGCAGGCCGGTTCCTTGTCCGTCGGCGCTCCCACCTGTCTGAGCATGCGTTCGGCCAGCGCATCGCCCTGCCGGGCTGCCATGGTGAAAAAATAGGCCGCGGTGGCGTCATCGCGGGCGATGCCCCGGCCCATCGCGTACATCCAGCCCAGGTTGTACTGGGCTTCGAGATCGCCGAGCCGTGCCGCTTCGCAATATAACTCGACGGCCTTGTCCGGGTCGCGCGGAGCGCCGTTGCCGTACTCGAACGACTTTGCTTCCGAGCGCAAGCTTGCTGCACGCTCCTTCGCGGGAGGGGCATTATCGGCTGCGGCCGGGTTGCAGAGCACGAGTAGCGCGCAAAGCGCCCAAGGGGACCGGATGTCTGAAATGATCCTTGAGCGCTTCATGGGCTTGCCCCTTTACAGTCGCCAGACGGTGACGCCAGCTTCGGCAAAGGCGTTCTGGTCAAGCATGCTCTTGACGTCGGTGATGATGCCACCTTCCTGTAGTTTAGACATGAAGCTGGCGATTGGAAGGGTTTTGTAGTGCTTGTGATTGACTGCCGCAACCATCGCCCCCGATTTCGGCAAACTGTCCCAGTCGACGAGTTTGACGCCGTATTCGTGTTGCGCTTCGAGCGTATCGGCCACGGGGTCGTGCACGACGACCCTGGCGCCATAGGATTCGAGCTCGCGGATGACGTCGATGACCCGCGAGTTGCGCAGGTCCGGGCAGTCTTCCTTGAAGGTCAGGCCGAGGACGATGATCGGGTGATCCTTGATCGAGTGGCCTGCGCGGACCAGCATCTTGATGGTCTGTTCGGCGACGAACTTGCCCATGCCGTCGTTGATGCGGCGGCCGGCCAGGATCACTTCCGGGTGGTAGCCGAGCTTCTGGGCCTTGTGGGTCAGGTAGTAGGGGTCGACGCCGATGCAGTGTCCGCCGACCAGGCCCGGACGGAAGGGCAGGAAATTCCACTTGGTGCCGGCGGCCTTGAGGACTTCGTGGGTATCGATGCCTATCTTGTCGAAAATGATGGCCAGTTCGTTCATCAGGGCGATATTGAGGTCGCGCTGGGTGTTTTCGATGACCTTGGCCGCTTCGGCAACCTTGATGCTGGAGGCCGGGTAGACGCCGGCAGTGATCACGCTGCCGTAGATTTCCTGGACCTTGGCCAGGGTTTCGGGGGTGTCGCCGGAAACCACCTTGACGATCTTGGTGACGGTGCGTTCCTTGTCGCCGGGGTTGATTCTCTCCGGGGAGTAGCCGACGAAAAAGTCCTTTTTCCAGACCTTGCCGGATTCCTTTTCAAGGATGGGGATGCACACTTCTTCGGTGGCGCCGGGATAGACCGTCGACTCGTAGACCACGATGGCGCCTTGCTTCAAATTACGGCCAACGGCGGTGGACGAACCGACCAGGGGGCTGAAATCGGGTTGGTGCGCGTCGTCAACCGGCGTCGGGACGGCGACGATGACGAAGTCCGCTTCGCGCAAGGCGGTCGCGTCCGTGGTCACCGTGAGTTGAACGGCAGCCTTCAGATCCTCCGTGCTGACCTCTCCGGTCGGATCGACGTGGCGTTTGTAGCTATCGATCTTTTCCTGGGAGAGATCCAAACCGATGGTGTTGAATTTTTTTCCAAATTCGACGGCCAGAGGCAGACCGACGTACCCTAAACCAACTATAGCGATTGTTGTCATCTTGATTCCCGAAACGATTGTTAAATTCAGATTGAAAGTGAGTTCAAAGGGATTTCAGCAATTGATCCACCTCGGCATGGCCGGGGAATTTGTCCCCGATTTTGGCGAGCGCCTCCAGTTCCTTGCGTGCATCGTCCTTTTTTCCCGCCGCGATCAGAACCTTGGCGAGATTGAGTTGAATTGCCGAGGCTTGTGGCGATGCGGCGAGCGCCTTGCGGAGCAGTTCAAGCGCTCTGTCGGTTTCTCCCTTTTCGGCCAGCAGCATGGCCAGGGTATCCATGAACGCCGCCTGGTCGGGGGCGAGCTGGTAGGCTTTTTCAGCGTACTCCAGTGCCTTGGGCGATTTCATCTGGCCGGCGGCCCAGGCCAGATTGTTGAGGATCAGGGCATTGTTCGGCTGCAGGGCCAAGGCAAGCTGATAGTAGTTCACGCCTTGAGCGTAGTTCTTTTGAGCCACTGCAAGGTCGCCCATGTACATCCGGAATGCGACGTCTTTCGGATGTTCCTTGAGCCAGCCTGTCGCGGTCTTTTCCGCTTCCGCCGGGTTGCCGGAGGCGGTCAGAATGGCGTGGAGCTTGATCGCAAGTTCCGGTGCGTCGAGTTGCTTGAGTGCGCCGCGCAGGGTGGCGGATGCTTCGGGCCACATTTTGTCGACCCCGTAGATGTCGCCTTCCAGTACATAGCCGACGGCCTCCCTTGGGCGCTGTTTCTGTATGGTCCGCGCAATATCCAGGGCTTCTTTTTGATTCTTGTTTTCAACGGCCAGTTGAATGAGGGTGCGCTGGGCCTCCAGAATATCCGGCTTGATCTCAAGTGCCTTTTTGAGGTTCTTGATGCCGTCATCCTTGTTTTTGCTGGCAAACTGGATTTCGGCCAGCCTGAGGAAAGGAAAGGGCGAGGCCGGTTGCAGGGTGGCCAGTTTGCCATAGGTAATCGCCGCCTGGTTCAAGTCTCCCGACAACTGTTGGGTTCGGCCCAGCGCGTCGAGGATTTCCGGTTTGTCGGTGATCGCCGTGGCTGCTTCGTTCGCTGCCGCCAATGCCTTCTTGTTGTTCTTCTCTTTCAGGTAGTACTGGATGAGGGCCAGGCGCGGTCCCGTATCGCCGGGGTCGGCGCTGACGGCTTTTCCTATGATCGCGGCAACTTCGTCGGCGGGGGCGCCGGCCGAGGCTTTCAATCCGGCCAGGGCAAGCAGGGCCTGGATATTCTTCGGGTCTTTCGCGAGCACGGCCTCGAAACGCTTGCGGGCTTCGTCGGGTTTCTTGTCGAGAATATCCAGGGCGGCCAGGCTGCTGACCGCCGGCAGGTAGGTCGGGTTGATGGCAAGCGCCTCCTCGAAGCTCTTGCGCGCCCCGGGGATGTCCTTCTTGGCCAGCAGTGCCCGGGCCCGCAAATTATGGGTGGCCGGGTTGTCCGGTTGTTTCTTTTCCAGGCTGTCGATGGCCTTCAGCGCTTTGTCGATCTGGTTGTTGCGCATGCGAGCCGCAATCAGCGCGAGATCGGCAGTGATACCCTTGTCCGATACCGAGATGTGCTCCAGCTCCTGGAAGGCGCCTTCGGTATTGCCTTGGGCCAGGTGGGCGAGGGCGAGGGATGTTTTCTTCGCCGCGTTCTCGGGTTCGAGTTTGCTTGCCTTGGCGAAATACTCGGCCGCCTTGCCGGGGTCGCCGTTCTGCAAATAGACTTCGCCGGCAAGTGCCAGCAGGTCGGCGTCCTGGTCGATATGGCCGAGGACCGGCTGGAGCGCTTCCAGGGCTTTGCCGGGTTGGCCGGCTTGCAGGTGGCTGGCGACCACCAGACGCCGGGCGAGCGCCAACTCCGGAGCGATCTGCAGCGCCTTGGCAAGGTAGGATTCGGCCTGCTGGTAGGCGCGCAACTGATATTCGATGGCGCCGGCCAGTTGCAGATAATTCGGATTGTCTGGCGAAATGCGCAGCAGTTGCTGGGCGGATTCGCGAGCAAGCTTGTATTCCTTGCGCTGGTAGTTCATTTGGGCGTCAAAGAAATAGGTCTGGGGGTGTTTGGGGGCGATCTTCTTCAACGCTTCCAGCTGTTTGAGTGCTTCGTCCATGTTTTTGGTTTGCAGCAGGACGGCGATTGCAGCCGAATGGGCCGCAATGTAGTTGGGTTTGGCCGCGATGGCTTTGCGATACTCTGCGAGAGCCTTTGCCGGTTCGCCGTCCAGGCTGAACAGGGCGCCGTTCAGGAAGAGCGCTTCGGGGTCTTGCGGGTATTGCGCCAGGAAGTTGTCCATCTTCGCGCGGGCGCCCGGCATATCCTTGTTTGCCGCAGTTTCCCGGATATCGGCGAGACGTGCCGGAGCGTAGTCCGGTTTGCTGGCCAGCGCTTCGGCGAGCAATCCCTTGGCCATGTCTCGATTGCCGAGGACGGAATAGGCGGAAGCCAGCGTGGTATTCAAGGCGGCAAGCGGCTCGCCGCCACTCAGCTTGGTTTTCCCGAATTCCTCGACAAGTTTCCTGGACTGTCCGCCCAGGAAAAGGGTGCGGGCGAGAACGGGGACAAGCTTGTCCGCCGGGTAGTTCAATTCCTGCGCCTTGCGCAGTTCGACTTCGGCACCGGCCATGTCGCCGGTTTCCAGAAGCGCCGAGCCGAGAAGGAAGCGAGCCTCGGCAAGTTTCGGGTCTTTCTGGAGGGCGTTCTTCAGTTGAATGATGGCTGCCTTGTTGTCGTTCTTGGCCAGATAATCCTTGCCGGAGGAAATCAGGGATTCCGGAGAGTCGCCGTTGCAGGCGGCAAGTAGCAGGGCAAGCAGCAACGCGGAAGCAGGGTTCTTGAACTTTGGCGGCAAAATATTCATGATTTTTCTCTTTGCTGGAGGGGGTTATTTCAAACCGAGGCGATGCATCAGGTCATAGAGCGTCGGCCGGCTGATACCGAGGATTTCGGATGTCCGAAGAAGATTGCCGTTGGCTCGTCCCAGCGCCGTGACGATGGCTTGGCGCTCAGCCTCGTCGCGTGCCTTGCGCAGATCGATGAACTCGACCTCGTCGGTGCCGGGCATGTCCAAGCCGATGTCGTCGCGGGTGATGCGCGACCCATCGGCCATGATCACGGCACGTTTGATGCAGTTCTCCAGTTCCCTGACGTTGCCGGGCCATCGATGGCCTTCGATGGCGCGAACGGCGTCTTCGCTCAGGGTCATGTTGCCGCGTTTCTGCTCGTTGGCGAATCGATGCACGAAGGCGTGCGCCATCAAGGCGGCGTCGCCGCTACGCTCGCGCAGAGGAGGGATGGGCACGACGATTTCCGCCAGGCGGTAATAGAGATCCTCGCGGAAAGCGCCGTTGCCGATCTGCGTTTTCAGGTCCTGATGCGTGGCGCAGACGATGCGGACATCGACGGGGATTTCCTGGCGCCCGCCCAGTCGCTCGATGACCCGCTCCTGGAGAAAGCGCAGCAATTTGGCCTGCAAGGACAGGGGCAGATCGCCGATTTCATCCAGCATCAGGGTGCCGCCGTTGGCCGTTTCGATTTTTCCCGGCGTGGTTTTTGCAGCACCGGTAAACGCCCCTTTTTCATAGCCGAACAATTCGCTTTCCAGCAGGTTGTCCGGAATGGCCGCGCAGTTGATGGCGACAAAACGTTCGCTCTTGCGCAGCGACGATTCGTGTAGTCCGCGTGCGAGCAACTCCTTGCCGGTTCCGCTTTCGCCCAGGAGAAGCACGGTTGCATTGCTGTTGGCGACTTTTTCGATCGTGCGGCAGACCTTCTGCATTCCGGCGTCGCGCGTCAGTAGGCCGGCCAGGGCAGGGGGGTGCTGAGAGGCGAGGAGGCGACGGTTTTCCTGTTGCAGATCGTGGAGCCGAAATGCTCGGTCTATCGTCAGCGCAAGCAGTTCCGGTTCGAAGGGTTTGGCAAAAAAATCGTAGGCGCCGAGTGCGATGGCGCGCAGCGCATTGACCCGGTCATTCTGCCCGGTCAGTACGATCACTTTCGTATCGGGCGCTGTCGCAATAATCTGTTCGAGCAACCTGAATCCTTCGGAAACCGAATCCGCATCGGGCGGTAATCCCAAATCCATGGTGACGACCGGGGGGGCGTGACGATGAACCTGGGCCAGCGCGCTTTCGCGATCGGCGGCAGTCAATGTCTCAAATTGATCGAAAGACCATCGGAGTTGCTTTTGCAAAGCGAGATCATCCTCGACAATCAACAGGGCGCGGGGTTTTTCCGTATTCATGCAGCCTCCTGGTCACGCAGGTCGGAGTCGCTTCGAATGACGAACAGCGGGAGGGTGAGGACGATGCGTGTGCCGTGGTCGCGTTCGCTCTCGACCAGCATCTCGCCGCCCAATTCGCGTATGTATTGCGCACTTTCGTAGGCGCCTATGCCCATGCCGGCCTCCTTGGTGCTCTGAAAGGGTTTGAACAGCCGGTCGCGGACGAATTCCTGGGTCATGCCGTAGCCGGTGTCGCCGACTTCAACGGCCGCCTTGTCATTCTGACGCCTGACCGTAATCCAGACCCGGTCGGATGGTTGGGTCGCATCCAGGGCATTTTGAACGAGATGTCCGATGACTCTTTCAAGACGTTCTTCGTGACCGCGAGCGATTAATCGATCCAGGATGTTCATTTCGATTGATCTTCCCTGTTTCATTTTGTCCTTGTGCAGGCGTTGGATGACATCTGTCAGGTTAACGCCGCAGATGCCTCCGGGCGGCGTGGCGCCTTCACGGAGTTGCATCATCAACTGGCGCATGCGTTCCACGGCGTGGTCCACGGTCATCAACATATCCTGCTGAAATTCCGGATTGTCGCGATGGCGTTCGGCATTTTTCAACATCAGGGAGAGTTGTGTGACGATGTTTTTCAGGTCGTGCACCACGAAAGCGGACATCTTGTTGAAGGCGTCGAATTTCCGGACTTCGAGCAAGGCCTCGGTAGCCTGCATCCTGGCCAGGAAACTTGCCGCCTGGCAGCCGGCGGTCCGCAGCAGGTCGTTGACCTCCCAGTTCACATTGATCGGTGTCCGCGAACTGGCCAGAATGACAAAGCCGTGCATGTCGTTGCCGGCCATCAAGGGAACGATCAGCCATGCATTGGGCAGGGCCGAGAGCCAGGCGGGAATGTCCAGGTCGTTGTAGCGGGCCGGGAAGCAGCGGTATTCCTCGAGATTGACGACCCAGCCGCTGGCCAGCAGAAAATGGCAGAGCGAGGAATCGTATACTTCTTCGGCTGCACATTCGGGAAGGTTCCAGCGGGCACTCTGCCGGTAGGCCTGATTCCCCGGTTCTCTGAGCCACAGCGTTCCGGCCGGGCTTTCCACCATGTTCGCCAGGCCGCGGATGACCTGCTGTCCCAAGGTTTGCGGCGAGTCGTGCTCGGTCAGGGTCTGGGTGAAACGCAGCCATTCTTCCCGATAGTCATAGCGATAGCGAAAGAAGTGTTTTCCCACCAGGACTTTCATTTTGGCGCGCATCGAACCGGAAACCAGCAGAATCCCCAACAGGAGTATGGCCGCGGATAGCAGCGCCAATTGGAATGCGCGCCCCCATTCGCCGCCGAAATAACGGACGTAATAGCCGACGCCGGCCATGAACAGGAGATAGAGCCCGGCAAGGAAAAGGGTTGCCGAATGAAAGACCGCCTTCTGCGAAAGGCTGATCTTCGATGTCCAGTCCCGGTTTCGTTCCGTGGCCAGCATCAGCAAGGGAATCGCCAGGGCATGGACGAAGCCGCGGACTGACAAGGCATCCGGGTCGATCCGGTAGAACATCGCCGCGTCCGAAAACAGATAGACATCGAATACGAACTGAAAGAGCAAGGCCAGGCAGAGCGGCTTGACGTTCCAACGCGAATCTTCGGCGATACTCCGAAACAATTGCTCGACGAGTATCAATCCCAGCACCGCTTCCGCCAGGCCATGAAAAATCAGCGTACGCAGCCAATCCTGGGGGAGCAGCCAGCCGATGGCCAGCGAAAACTGAAGCGCGGTCCCGGCGGCAAGCACCAGCCAGCAGGTGGCCGGCAACCATGAGGGAATCAGCGCTTTTGTCGCGCCGTCGTCCTTGGGGGCGAGCAGGGCCAGGATGAAGGCATACCACGCCCCGTATTTGAGAACGTCAGCCAATGATGCCGCAATGAGCACCTGCCCCTGTCCCTCGAGCGCATAGAGCAGGTTGCCCAAGGCCCACAGGGTCGACAGCAGGGCCACCGCCACCATGCGCTTGGCCCGGGTGCCGGAGCGCCAGGTGCGACCGAATGAAAAGAGGTAGGCTGAAAGCGACAGGTAGCCGAAAGCGGCGAGTCCGAAGCTCCAGGCACTCAGGGACGCACTTGTCATGTCCATGCGAAGGGTTTCTTAAGCGACGGGTCGCGACGGGGAGTTAATGAGCACCTTTGCCGGTCAGAACCACGCCCACGGTTTCGAAGAGAACGACGATATCCAGAAAGAGGGAGTGGTTTTTGACGTAATAAAGGTCGTATTGCAGTTTTTCCGCCGAATCCTCGACGGTCGCCCCGTAGTGGTAACGTACCTGCGCCCAGCCCGTGACCCCGGGCTTGACGCTGTGCCGCACCGCGTAGAAAGGAATATCCTTGGTCAACTGGTCGACGAAGAAGGGACGTTCGGGGCGCGGACCGACCAGGCTCATGTCGCCCTTCAGTACGCTGAACAGTTGCGGCAGTTCGTCGATACGCAATTTCCGGATCAATTGACCGACCCGGGTGGCCCGGTTGTCCTTGGCCTGCGCCCATATGGGTTTTCCATCCTTTTCTGCATCGCGCCGCATGCTGCGGAATTTGATGACATTGAACAGGCGACCGTTAACCCCGACGCGTTCTTGTCGATATAGCAGGGGAAAACCATCCTCGACCACAATCAGGACGGCGGCCGCGACCATGACGGGCAGCGCCAGGACAAGCAGGATGCTGGCGCAGACGATATCGAAGATGCGCTTGATGACCGTGCGGAAGACGCCTTGACGAAACCCGTCGCCAAAGATGAGCCAGCCCGCATAAAGGGAGTCCAGGCGAATCTGGCCGAGGGTTTGTTCAAAGTGGCTGGCCAGGTCGAGGACGCGCACGCCTTGCAGTTTGCAATCGAGCAATTCGCGCAAGGGCATGGCACCGCCACGGCGTTCGCTGAGTGCGACGACGATTTCGTCGGCTTTCAAATGACGTGCGCTATCCGTCAGCGATCGCTCTCTTTTCAGGATCATGGGCGACGAAACCTGCGGCAGGTCTTCGTTCGGGCCGGGGAAGAAACCTATGATTTCGGCCGAGGGGTCGGAGTGGTCAAGGGCGCGCTTGACTGCCAAAGCCTGTTGTCCGGTGCCGAAAACGAGGATGCGCCGCCGCAGCATCTTGGCGGCCGGCATATGGCTGGCGCCGATGCGGGTGACAAGCATGCCGAAAACGGCGGACATTGCGGAGAGATGGACCAAATCGCTGTTGACGGTCGTGATGGGCAGCAAGGCATAGAGGCCGTAGGCGATCGGAATCGACAGGTAGATCGAGAGGACGGCGCGGGCCCTGGTTTCGGTGACGGCACGCGTGGATACTCTCTGGTAGAGACCGAGCACTGTGTTGATGGCCAACATCACCAGGCCGAAGAGAACGGCATAGAGAAGCACCTGGCCCGGGTTGACCGAAAGTCCGTTGTTGATCCACATCAGCGTGATGACAAGGCTGACGATCAGGAAGGAAAAGTCGAACAGCATGCCGGCCACGCCTCGCCAGGTAAACCAGTGATTAAACAGCTTGATCATGATGTTCGTACTCCATCCAAACCGCATTGCCGGTAATAAAGCGGGCCGATGGCGACAACCTGCCCCCGGGAATATATTTGTTGCGGGGCGCGCCCGCTTTTCCCTATCGGAAAGACGTCGATCAGTTCGTTAGGCAATGTGTACACTATTCGTTCCGGCATCTCTTGCATGCGCACTATTTCACACTCATCAAGAATAACCACGGGCGCCCGCTAAAAGTGAAAAACGTACCAAAAGCAGCATGATATTGCGCATAAATGCTAAATATATTTTGTATTTTTAGTCAAAATGCATTCCTGTATTGTATCCAATAGCTGCCTGAAAATGCATTCTGACGTAATAGTGTTTCGGGAAATATACGCATTGCGAACCGGTGCGTGGGCGAGGCGGCGCCTGGGAAAATGCCGGACCGTCGCGTTTTTGCTTGGGGTAGCCAGCGGTAAAGACGGGGCGATATTTTGTGGGCCGCTCAAAACGACCGCAAGAAGGCGCTAAGGCGGCGACCGCTTCTTGAAGCAGTCTGGCCGTTCAGCGCCAGAGCGCCGCTTGATCCGGGCGCTTGTCTTTATGCTTCGATGGCGAATGCATTCCTGGATAGCCATCTCGCTCCGTGGGATTGTCGAAACAAGGTGGCCGGCTCTGTCGTCGGCTAAACGAGAACCTCGACGACTTCCGGATGCCCAAGAAAGCGTTGCGGGCTGGCGCTGGCACCGTAGGCGCCGGATTGGAAGACGACGGCCAGATCGCCGGGTGCCGCGACGGCCAGGTTCATGCGCTCGGCCAGGATGTCCAGCGGCGTGCAGAGGGGCCCGACGACGCTTGCCGTTTCGGTGTTGTCCGAATGCATTCGGTTGCCGATGGCCAGGGGGTAGTTTTTCCGGATGACCTGTCCGAAGTTGCCGGAGGCCGACAGATGGTGGTTGAGTCCGCCGTCGACGACCAGGAATGTCTGGCCGCGCGAAACCTTTCGATCGACGATTCTGGCGACATAGAGGCCGGCCTCGCCCACCAGGTAGCGCCCGAGTTCGATGACCAGGGCGGCATGCGGAAAGACCTGCCCGGCCCGGGCGGCGAGTTGCCGAAGATTGTCGCCGATCGGCGACAGATCGAGGCGCCTTTCGCCGGGAAAATAGGGGATGCCGAAACCGCCGCCGAGATTCAGGAAGCGGACGGGGGAGGGGGCGTGGCGAGATAGATTGAGCGCCAGTTCAAAGGATTTCTGTTGCGCCTCGCAGATCGATTCGGCCTTTAGGTTCTGCGAGCCGGCAAAGAGATGAAAGCCCTCGAAGGAGAGCTTCCTGTCGTCGATCAGGCCCAGCAGTTCCGGCACCTGTTCGGCATCGACGCCAAATTGCTTGGGGCCGCCGCCCATCTTCATGCCCGAGCCTTTCAGCTCGAAGTCCGGATTGACGCGGACGGCGACGCGGGCAGGCAACTGGAGTTCCCGCGAGATGCCGTCGAGGATATCGACTTCGCGAAACGACTCGACGTTGATCAGGACGCCGGCCGCGACGGCCTGTCGTAACTCGGCCTGACGTTTGCCCGGTCCGGCGAAGCTGATTTTTTGAGGATTGGCTCCGGCGTCCAGGGCGGTCTTCAGTTCGCCGCCGGATGCCACGTCGATGCCGTCCACCAGGCCCGCCATGAAATCGACGACGGCCGGCATCGGATTCGCTTTCATGGCGTAATGCAGTTCGACGTTCCCGGGCAGTGCGGCGCGCAATTCAGCGACGCGCGAGCGCAGCAACCCTCGATCGTAGGCGTAGAAGGGGGTCTGGCCTACCTGCTCGGCCAGGCGGCAAAGCGGTATGCCACCGACCAGCAGTTGGTCGCCGGCGACGGCAAACTGGTCCATGGCAGCGTGGATGGGGGGGGTGTGAGCTAAGGTCGTCATGCTGGATTCCGGCGGGCTGCTTATCGGGTATTCTGCTCGACCCATGCGGTCGACAGGGATTTTCGGTCAATTTTTCCGTTCGGGTTGCGCGGCAGCGGACCGTCGCGAACTTCGACACCGCCCGGCACCATGTAGGCCGGCATGCGCGTCCGGCATTCGGCAAGCAGGGCGGCGACATCGAGGGAGCCGCCGGTCGGCGGGGTCGCGACAACCTGGATGGCCTGTCCCAGGCGTTCGTCGTCAACGCCGAAAGCTACGCACTCGCCGACCAATTTCGTGGCGTAGAGAATCTCCTCCACCTCGGTCGGGCTGACCCGGTAGCCGGAGGTCTTCATCATTTCGTCGCGGCGGCCGATGAAATAAAGGAATCCCTCCTCGTCCATGCGGACGGTATCGCCTGAGAAAACGGCGATTTCAGGGATAACCAGCCCGGCTTCCCGGCCCGGCGCGTGAAGGGGCAGCGGCTTGTAGCGTTCGGCAGTTTTTTCCGGGTCGTTCCAGTAGCCCATGCCGACCAGCGCCCCACGATGCACCAGTTCGCCGGGCTGGTTCGGGGCGCAGGGCGAGCCGTCCTCCTGGAGCACCAGGATCTCGGCGTTGGGAATCGCCTTGCCGATGGAGTCGGGCCGGCGGTCGACCTCTTCCGGCGGCAAAAAGGTGGAGCGGAAGGCTTCGGTCAGACCGTACATGAGGAAAGGTTTCGTTCCGGGCAGGTGCCGGCGCAGGGTTTCCAGTGTTTCGCGCGGCATGCGGCCGCCGGTATTGGCAAAGTAGCGCAGGTGTTCGCCGATCGATGCCGGCCAGTCGAGCTGGGCCAACTGTATATAGAGCGGTGGAACGGCGGTGAGGCCGGTCACCTTTTCCCGCTCGACGGTCTTGATTACGTCTCTCGGCAGCAGGTAATTGAGCAATACTACCCGGGCACCGCAGTGGAAAGCCGTCGTCAGCTGACTGAAACCGGCGTCGAAAGACAGGGGAAGGGCGGCCAGCAAGGTGTCGCCGGCGCGGTTTTCCAGGTAGGCGGCGACGCTCTTGGCGCCGGCCACCATGTTGCGGTGGGAAAGCACGACACCCTTGGGTTTGCCGGTGCTGCCCGAGGTGTACAGGATGCCCAGCATGTCGGTATCGATGACGCGATGCCCGGCGGCAGGCGGGGCGGCGAGCAGGTCGCGCCAGCGAACCGTGTTCAGACCGCCGATGACGGGAAGGATGTCGGCCGGATCGAGGACCACGACATGACGGAGATCGTGGCAGGCCGGCAGCGTTTCCTGCAGCAAAGCCAGGCGTTCGGGCGAGGTGACGAGGACGCGGACATTGCAGTCGCGCAGGATGTAGGCGAGCTGCTCGGCTTTGAGCAAGGGATTGAGCGGCACGAAAACGCCCCCGGCCGCTGGTGCTCCAAAGCTGGCAACCACCGTTTCGAAGCGCTTTTCGAGATAGATGGCGACGCGTTCGCCGCGTTGCAGGCCAAGACCGATCAGGCCGCCGGCAAAACGGGTGACTGCTTCGTTCAATTCGCCATAGTTCAAGGTCGCCTTGCCGTAGGTCAGGGCGGGTGCCGTCGGATCGTTTTCGGCAGCCAGGGAAATCAATTCGGGTAGAAGGGTGGAGTCTCTCATGGTGGCGAGTCTGGCACAGGACAAAGTATGACGCCGTGGAGTATCTCACAGCCGAATCGGCAATCTCCCCCTATAATGCCGGCTCCCCCATACCGATGTTGTAGGAGCAAGGCTTGAATATCGAAAAGGAAGTTCTTTCCCTTCTGGACGAAACCCTCAGCCTGAACGGTCGTTCAGCGGAATTTTCGGCAAATACCCCGCTCCTCGGCGCCATACCCGAACTCGATTCGATGGCCGTCGTCGCCTTGATCACCGGCTTCGAAGAGCGCTTCGGTTTCACGGTCGACGATGATGAAATCGAAGGCAGCACCTTTGCAACCGTCGGTTCGCTGATCGAATTCGTCGAAGGCAAGTTGGCTTCCTGAGTGGGCGATAGCGCGGTGCTGCCCATGTTTCTTCCGGGAGAAAGAGGGCATCGATTTTGCCTGTATCACCCTCCCCGGGGAGTGGTGCGCGGCGCAATCATTTATCTGCACCCCTTTGCCGAGGAGATGAACAAGACGCGCCGGATGGCTGCGCTTCAGTCGCGCGCCATGGCCGAGGCGGGGTTTGCCGTATTGCAGATCGATTTGCTTGGCAGCGGGGATAGTGCAGGGGATTTTTCGGATGCCTCCTGGTCGGCCTGGCAGGATGATGTTCTGCTGGCCTATCGCTGGCTGCGTACGCAGACCCTGGCGCCGTTGGCGCTCTGGGGACTGCGCGCCGGATGCCTGCTGGCCGCCGAGGCTGCTGTCAAGTTGCCGGAAAAGGCGGATTTCATCTTCTGGCAGCCGGTCGTTTCAGGGAAACAGCACTGGCAGCAGTTCATGCGCCTGAAAATGGCAGGTGAACTGGTCTCGGGCGAGGCCAGGGGCGTCGGCGCGCAACTGCGCGAGCAGCTGGCTGCTGGCGAATGTGTCGAGATTGCCGGCTACACTGTTTCGCCCGATCTGGCAAACGGCCTGGAGGCCGCCGAACTCGATCCGCCGGCAGGCGGCGAGGGGCGGGTAGTCTGGCTCGAGGCGTCGCTGCGTGACGAGGTGTCGCTGAGCCCGGCCGCACAAAACCGGGTCGCATCCTGGCAGGCGGCGGGATATGCCGTGCATGCCGCTGCGGTTCGCGGGCCCGCCTTCTGGCAGACCAGTGAAATCGAGGATGCGCCGGAGTTGTTGTCGGCCACGCAGGCCGCGCTTCAGGCATGGACATGAATTTTACCGAACAGGCTTTCGTTTTTCCTTGTGCCGGCGACGAGTTGCTCGGCATTGTCGCCATGCCCGAAGAGCCAGCCAAGACGGGGGTTCTCGTCGTTGTCGGCGGGCCGCAGTACAGGGCCGGCAGCCACCGGCAGTTTCTGTTGCTGTCCCGCGCCCTGGCGCGGACCGGTTATCCGGCCATGCGATTCGATCATTCGGGCATGGGCGACAGCGGCGGCCGACCAATTTGTTTCGAAGCGCTGCACGACAATATTTCGGCCGCCATAGACGCCTTTCAGAAAAAATGTCCAAATGTCAGCCGGGTGGTTCTCTGGGGCTTGTGCGACGCCGCATCGGCAAGCCTGCTCTACCTGGATGCGAGAAAAGACCGGCGGGTGAGCGGGGTCGTCCTGCTCAATCCCTGGGTCCGCGCCGAGGCCAGCCTGGCGCGCGCCCATATCAAGCATTACTATGGACGGCGACTCATGCAGGCGGAGTTTTGGCGCAAGGTGGCGACGGGCAGGTTCGGTCTGCGGCAGGCGATAGGCGGTTTCATGGGCAACCTGAGAAAGGCCGCCCAAAAGACCGAGAGCGCCCGGAGCGACGAAGCGCTGCCCTTTCAGGGGAAAATGCTGAGAGGGATCGAAGGTTTTTCCGGGGAAGTCCTGCTCCTGCTTAGCGAAAACGATTACACCGCCAAGGAGTTTCTCGAGGTCGTGCGAAAGGATCGGGCCTGGGCGGCGATTCTCGGCCGCCTGACCCGGAAAGAGGTCGGGGGAGCCGACCATACCTTCTCATCGGCGTCGTGGCGCAAGGAGGTCGAGACCCTCACCATCGACTGGCTCGATGACCTGGCGAAAAAAACATGAAAAAACTATTGATGATTGCCTACCACTTTCCGCCTTTGGCGGGGAGCAGCGGCATTCAGCGGACGCTCCGCTTTGTCCGGCACCTGCCGTCCTTTGGTTGGGAGCCCCTGGTTCTTTCGGTCAGCCCCCGGGCCTACGAACGCACATCGGATGACCTGAGCGCCGACATCCCCACCGACACGGTGGTGAACCGGGCATTTGCGCTGGATACCGCGCGGCACCTTTCTTTTCGCGGCCGCTATGCCGCCGCCATGGCTCGGCCGGACCGCTGGGCAAGCTGGAAATTCGACGGCGTCCGCCAGGGGCTGCGCATGATCGAGGCGCACAGGCCGACCGCGATCTGGTCAACCTATCCGATTGCCACGGCGCATGTGATCGGCGCCTTGCTGCATAAAAAAACCGGGTTGCCGTGGATCGCCGATTTCAGGGATCCCATGGCGCAGGAAGACTATCCGGTCGATCCGGTCACCCGGCGCCAATTCATGGCGATTGAAAGCGAGGCGATTGCCCGTGCCAGCTTCAGCCTGATGACCACGCCGGGGGCGGCAAGCATGTATCGCCGGCGCTACCCGGCGTCGGCGGAGCGGATACGGATACTGGAAAACGGTTATGACGAAGAGAGTTTTGTCGATGCCGAACTGGCCGTTGCCACAAATCCATCCCCGTTGAATCCGGGGCAATTTACCTTCCTGCACAGCGGCATTATTTATCCGTCCGAGCGCGACCCGACCCAGTTGATCGTCGCCCTTGGGCGCCTCAAACGGCAGTTTCCCGAAAGTGCGGGCCGGATCAGGTTCCGCTTCCGGGCCGCGGTTCATGACGGACTGCTGAATGATCTGGCCAGGGCGCACGGCGTCGAGTCGGCCATCGAGACATTGCCGCCGATTCCCTATCGAGAAGCCCTTGCCGAAATGCTGCGCGCCGACGGATTGTTGGTGATGCAGGCAGCCAAC
>JAJXVG010000005.1:21733-48888 GCA_021782315.1 Pseudomonadota bacterium
TGCAACGATCAGGTTCCGGCCAAGATATACGAATACCTGCGGGCCAGAAAGCCGGTGCTCAGCCTGACGGACCCCGCTGGCGACACGGCGACCGTTCTTCGCAACGCCGGTTGTGCCGAGATCGCGGATATTGCCAATTCCGACCAGATTCAGGCAGCCTTGACTCCCTATCTGGCGGGCAGGCCGACGATAGCGCTTCCTTCCGACGAGATCGTCATGGCGGCTTCGCGTCGCCAGCGCACGGCGCAACTGGCCGCCCTTCTGAATTCCTTGTAGCGCCCCCGGTTTCGCCGGCGCGGGCGCGGCGGTGTCAATCAGTCGGCATCTTTCTGTCGATGCAAAACTGTGGCATCTTGTCTGCCGGTGAGTGATCTATCCCGCCTGCGTCTCGATCAAAAGGGGGCTGCATTGTTTCGTATCTTTTACCTCCTGTCGGCTTTGACCAGCCTTGGCGCGGGATTGGCGCTGGCCTGGCATTACCCTCTGGGCTGGCAGGTGCCGTCCCTTTTCGTTCTCCTGTGGACGGTTTTGAGTTACCGGCAGCCGGCGGCCAATCTGTGGCTGGTACCGATGCTGCTGCCCTTGATCGGCCTCTATCCATGGACCGGCTGGCTGACTTTCGAGGAGTTCGACCTGCTGGTGCTGGCGGTTGTTGCCGGGGGCTATGCCCGGCTGGCGCTGGAGAAGCATTCGCCCCTCCCGGTCTCGCGGTGGATGCAGGCCGCAGTCTTCCTGATGCTGTTTTCGGTGCTTGTTTCCGCCTGCCGCGGCTTTTCGGATGCGGGGGGGTTCGTTTTCTCCTGGTTCCAGGGATACGAAGGCCCGATGAACAGCGTGCGGATCGGCAAGAGCTTCCTTTGGGCCCTGGCGCTCGTTCCGATTTTGGCCTGGCTGGAACAGAGAAATTCGGCAGGAACGGCGCGCCTGCTGGCCCTGGGCATGGCCGGCGCCGGACTGACTGCGGGACTGGTTGCGCTCTGGGAGAGACTGGCCTATACCGGCCTGCTCAACTTTACGACGGACTACCGAACCACCGGCCCATTCTGGGAAATGCACGTCGGCGGCGCAGCGCTCGACGGCTGGCTGATGTTGACCTTCCCGTTTGTTTGTTGGGCCGTCATATCGGCCAAGGGGGGGCTGAAAAAGGGCTTGGCCCTGGTGGCCCTGGCGATAGTCGGCTACGCCGCGCTGACCACCTTTTCGCGCGGCGTATTCCTCGGTTTGCTGGTTTCCGCCGGCCTGCTGGCCTGGCTGCTCAGGCATCGCTCGGGCAGCCAGTTGACGCTGCCGAAAGGTGCTTGGCGCGCATCCGGCCAGATCCTCGCCTTGATGCTGTCAGGCGGGTTGCTGGTGGCCGCTTTCGTCAGCGGCGGTTATCGCGGGTTGCTCGCCATGTTCGGTGCCGTGACGCTGGCCTTGCTCGCGCCGAAGCTTTCGGGCCGGTTTTCCCGAAGCCGGGTTTTCATCGGCCTGATGCTCGGCTTGCTGGCCGGCCTCGGCCTGTCGGCTTTGAGCGACTTTCTGCCCAAGGGCCCCTATCTGGTTTATGCCGCGCTGTGGGTGGGTGCCTTCGTCTGCCTCCACCCGCTGATGGCAAAGCGCTTCCGCCAGCGGCCATTTACCGGGTTTGTCGCGGTCGTCGCCCTGGTCGTGTCGGCGGCGAACCTGGCCGGGCACTGGGCGGGTCTTGTCGTGCCGCCCGTTTACACGGCGGCCAGCCTGGTTTTGCTGGTGCTGTTCCTGTGGGGGGTGCTGTCGAAAGTTCCGTCCTGGCCGAATGATATTCGCTGGCAAGGGCGCTTGCTTGTCCAAACCGTTGCCTTGTGCAGCGTAGCTGTCGTGTTCGCGGGCGGCGCCTACATGGGCGAGCGCTTTTCGACGGTCGGCAAGGATTGGCAAGGGCGCCTTGCGCATTGGTCGGATTCGATAGCCATCTTGAGCGGCTCGGATGATCTGTTCTTCGGGAAAGGCTTGGGCAGGTATCCCGCCAATTACTATTTTGCCGATCGCAACGGGATTTTCCCGGGTACTTTTCGCCTCGAACAAGAGGGGGGGGAAAGGATGCTTTCCCTGGTCGGCGCATCGCATCCGATGAGCCCGGGGGATATTCTTCGCATTTCGCAACGGCTGCCGCGGTCCGAGCAGGGCCCCTTTATCGTAGACCTGCTGGTCCGCGCCAGGACCGATGTCAGCATTTATGCCGAAGTCTGCGACAAGCATTTGCTCTACCCGGCGGCCTGTGTTGCCGGCGAAGGAGCGGGCAAGGCCGCCCCGGGGCGCTGGCAGCGGATGAGCATTCGACTGCAGCCCGCTCTCTTGCCGGAATCCGCTTTGCCGCCCAGGTTCAGGGTTTTCTCCATTGGCATCGGCAATCAAAGCGGCCGTGCGGATATCGACGAGATCGGGCTGTCTTCCCTGGATGGCCGCAATCTTCTGAAAAACGGGGATTTTTCGGCCGAAACGGCCCGTTGGTTCTTTTCCAGCGACCGCGACCACCTGCCCTGGCATGCCAAGAATCTGCTGGTGAACATCCTGTTCGACCAGGGCATGCTGGGCGTCGGCGCTTTTTTGCTGCTCGCCGTGCTGGCTGTCTGGCGAGCAGGAAATGGATGCCGGCGGAACGACGAATGGGCGCCTTTTTGCCTGGCGGCCCTGGCCGGTTTCTGGGTGACCGGCATTTTCGACAGCCTGACCGATGTGCCGCGCCTGGCATTCCTGTACTACCTGCTGCTCATGTTTACGATGATTCACCGATTCGTATCGCTTGACCAGAAATCGCGCAGGACGAGAGTCCGTGTATCGTCTTGAAATCGACCGGGCATCTGCGGGCGGTCCGAGGCAACCGTTCGGAGCGTCGACGCGGCATGTATTTCGCCGAGATGGCGGTGAACAGGCAGGTGCGAACGGGCTTTCCGTGAAATAATTCCGTACGAATTATCCGGTTAGCTTATAAGCTGCGAACATATGGGCATTCCGTGCTTTCCCTTCTTCACAAGCCATACTCTTGAGCGTTATTCAGTCAATGAGCGATAAAGCCTTTCTGCGCCACGGGGTTCGGTCGGATGCCTTCTTCCGCACCGGTTCGCCGGCTTTCAACGATGAGCCGAAGGCGTTTTGCCACGAACAGGGCGAACTGCCCGCCCGGACGGAAGCCTTCGTGCGTCGGGGCCAGTGGTGAGCGAATCGCCGGCGTCTGCCGTGGCGGGGTCCTTGCCGCCTGCCCGGACTGCGGTAGCGGCCGGTCTTTGGCCAGGCCAAGCGTGACGATGTCGATCAAGAGCTTCGTTTGGCGCGATGGCTGCGTTCGGCCACGAATCGATGTTGTCGGCCCGGTTGTTTTCGGATTTTTCCATTTTTTCCAGCCTGTCGTCGGATCATCGGCATGAGCATATCCAAACAGCCGACGCGGGCGGTTTCCCCGGCACGCGGGGCGGTCATCGTCGTCACCATGCGCTGGACCGATCGTTTGATAGGCTTCGTCAGCACACTGATTCTGGCGCGTCTCCTGGTCCCGGCCGATTTCGGGATCGTCGCCATGGCCTCCATCGTGGTCGGGCTTGTCGATACACTGCTCGCCCTGGGCGTCGGCTCGGCGCTGATACAAAATCGACATGCCGGGCGCGACGATTTCGACACTGCCTGGACCCTGGGCCTGATTCAGGGCGGCGTGGTGGCCTGCACCCTATGGCTGGCCGCGCCGTTTGCCGCCGAATCCTTCAGGGATCCGCGCGTGACGGCAGTTGTCCAGGTGATGGCCTGTTCGGTTCTGCTCGGAGCCTTCGAAAACATCGGGATCGTCGCCTTCCAGAAAAACATGGAATTCGGCCGGGACTTCCGTTTCTTCTTTTTCCGGCGGATTGTCGGCTTTGTCGCCACGCTGGTTTGCGCCATCCTGCTGCGTTCCTATTGGGCGATGGTGCTAGGCTCGCTGGTCGGGCGCTGCGCCGGGGTCGGCCTGAGCTATTGGCTGCACGATTACCGTCCGCGCCTTTCGCTGAAGAAGGCACGCGAACTGTGGTCCTTTTCGCAGTGGATACTGGTCCGCAACATCGGCAGCTACGGCCTGACGCAGCTGGACAAATTCCTGGTCGGGCGGCGAACCGATGCGGCAACTGTCGGCGCCTACTCGCTGGCCGACGAAGTCTCCACCATGCCGACCTCGGAACTGTTGGCGCCGCTAGGGCGGGTGCTGTTCCCGGTCTTCGTCAAGGTGGCCCACGACGGCGAACAATTGCGCCAGGCCTTTTGCAAAGCGGTCGGCATACAGAGCCTCTTCGCCCTGCCGGCCGGCGTCGGGCTGGCGCTGGTCGCCCAGGATGCGGTACCGCTTCTCCTCGGCGATCAGTGGGTGCAGGCCATTCCGCTGGTGCAAACCCTGGCTTTGATCAGCGTTTTCACCGCCTTGGGCCACAGCAGCGGTTATGTGCTTCTGGCCTTGGGCCGGGTTTGGTTTCAGGCGGTGCTGGCCTGGATGCAGCTTGTCCTGCTCGCCTGCCTGGCCCTCGTCTTCTTTCCCGACGTCGGCGTGCAGGGCATCGCCAATATCAGACTGCTGACCACCGCCGTGGGATTCTTCCTGTTCATCGGCCTTGTCCTGTACTACGTCAGGGCGATACGCCTGGCCGACCTCTTGCGCCAGACATGGCGCCCCATCCTGGCGACCGGGATCATGGCGCTGCTTCTGCTCGTTCTTCGCGGTTCGGCGGCACTTGGCCATTTCGGGCAACTTGTGATGCTGGTCGTCGCGGGCGTCGCCAGTTACGCGGTGGCGGTGCTCGCTTCCTGGCGGCTTTCCGGTTGTCCGGACGGCGCCGAATTGTACCTTCTCGATCTGTTGAATATGAAAGGCCGGGTTTTCGGCTGGATGAGGGTGACGAAATGAACAAAAGAACAACGTCAGCGAGGATGTTGCTTATCCTCGGGCTTCTGATGGCGCATAGCCAATCTTTATTCGCCGAAGTAGGCGACATCGCCTGCGGTTCCCTGAAAAATGCGTACGGACCTTTCGATTACCGCTCGGACAAGGACAAGCTCGACATCGTCGAGGGCGCCCACCTGACGCCCGACGTGGTCAATCTGATCCGTGGCAACACGGGGACGCTGGGCGGGGACATCGATTACACCCTGCGCGCCTTTCCCAACCATCCCCAGGCCCTGATGGCGATGGTTCGCCTTGGCGAAAAGCAGCACCAGTCTACGCCGGTCGGCGCCCATTACTCGGTCGAGTGCTATCTCTACCGTGCCAGCAAATTCAAGCCGGATGACAGCACGGTCAAAATGATCTATGCCAATTATCTTGCCAAGAATGGCCGCGGTTCGGAGGCCCTGAAATACCTCGACGAAATCGTCGAGCAGGGTGGGGAGGATGCCAATCTCTATTACAACATGGGTCTGATTTACCTGGATTTGAAACAGTACGACAAGGCATTGGGTTTCGCCCATCGGGCCTATCAGATGGGATTTCCGCTGCCCGGCCTGAGGGATCGCCTGAAAAGAATGAAAAAATGGTCGGAGCCTTTGCCGACGGCGGTGCCGCCAGCAGATCCGGAACCGGATGAAGCTGCCGACACGCCGACCCCCGCTTCGAACCCGGCAGGTAATTGAATGGCCGCGTCGAACCAGTTGTCGCGATGCCTTGAAGCAGGGTCGAAATCGGGGATGTTTGCCGGTCGATCCGGGATTCTGTCGCCTGTTCTTCGCGGAGAGCGCTGACTTGTCATCCAAGGAAGCGAATTTTCCGCGCGCCCCGATTCTCGACTGGAGCAGTTTTTCTTCGATCGGTGTGGCCAATATCCCATCTGTCGCCGATCTGCCCAATCGCGTGATTACCACCAGCGGCCGGGCGGCGCTTTACCAGGCATTGCTGCAATTGGACCTGCCGGCCGGGGCGACCGTCCTGCTGCCCAGCTATCATTGTCCGACCATGGTCGCTCCGGCCCTGCTGGCCGGCCTCAAGGTCGAGTTTTATCCCCTGGGTGGCGACGGCTTGCCCCTGCTCGGCGCGATTGGCGAAAGCGCCCTGAATCGTGTCGGCGCCATCATCGTCGCACATTATTTCGGCCTGCCCCTATCCTTGTCCACCGTTCGCAACTGGTGCGATCAACACGGAATTGCCCTGATCGAAGATTGCGCGCACAGCCTTTTCGGCGATGCCGGGGAGCGGCCGGTCGGTCGCTGGGGCGATTTCGCGACGGCCAGTTTTTCCAAGTTCCTGCCGGTGCCCGAGGCTGGGCTGCTGGCCTCGGCACACCGTGAAATAAGGCCGGTGTCCTTCAAGGAAAATGCATTGTCGCGGCAGCTCAAAGGACTGGTGGATGTTCTCGAGCTGTCGGCGCGGCATGGCTGTCTCAAGCCGGTCGACCTGCCCTTGCGTCTTCTCTTCGACCGGAAAAATGCCCGCAAACGAGTTCCCGACAACGGCAGCGCCGTGCCGATAGATGATGCTGATGGCATGATGCGGCAGTGCGACATGGGCCGAATCGAGCAGGCGCCGCTGTGGATTTCAGATAGCCTGAGCCGGCGGCTGCCAAAGGGGCGAAATATCGCCCAGCGGCGAGCGAATTTCGCCGGCTATCTTGCAGCTTTTCAGGCCAGTTCCATGGCCCGCCCGGTACGCCCGGCTCTTCCCGAGCATGCGGTGCCTTATGTTTTCCCCCTGTGGGTCGAGGATTGCGATCGAGTCTACGCCGAAATCCGCGCCAGAAAGCTTCCGGTATTCCGCTGGGACCGGATATGGCCGGGAACCCCCGATATTGCCGGCGATACCGGCTCGGCCTGGAGCCGGCATGTCTTGCAACTGCTCTGTCATCAAACCCTTGGAACCGATGATGTCCTTGAAATTTCAAATGAAATCAAATGCCTGCTTTAAATGTTCGGCTTTCTTAAACTTTGGGGTGAGCAATGACTGCAATGGCTATTGAATGGCAAAACTGTCCGGCCAGTGCGCTCGGGGACGATCCATCCCTGTCCGAGGCGTGGGATCGCCTGAGCGCCGAGCGGGAAAGCCTGCCTTTTCTCGATGCCAAGGTGATTTCCACGGCGCTTGATGTCTTTGGCGCCGGCAGCGAGCGACTGCTCGTCGGGCGGCGGGGCAAGACCATCGTTGCGATGCTGGTCCTGCTTCCCCAGGGCAGGTTTCGCTGGATCACCTTCCAGCCTTCGCAGATTCCCCTGGGGGCGTGGGTTTCGGAAGGCAAGCTGTCAGCGGTCGAACTGTCGAGAAGCCTCTGTCGCGGAGCTTTGGGATTTTGTCTTGCCGTTTCCCTCACCCAGATCGACCCCCGGCTGACTCCCAGGGAAGCGGACACGGCGGCCAGCGAAACAGTCGATTACATAGACACTGGCTGGATCGACATCAGCGGGAGCTTTGACGAGTACTGGGCGGCGCGTGGCAAGAACCTGCGCCAGAATATGCGCAAACAGCGCAACAGGCTGGCCGCGGAAGGTATCGCGACGCAAATGAGGGAGTATACCGCGGTCGCCGACATGGCCGGGGCGATCGCGCGTTACGGCAGGATTGAAAGTATCGGCTGGAAATCGGGGCAGGGCACGGCAATACATCCCGACAACGATCAGGGGCGTTTTTACCGGGCGATGTTCGAAAGCGCCGCAGCGCGAAACGAGGCGATCGTTTTTGAATATTCGTTCGGCGACCAGGTCGTTGCCATGAATCTCTGCCTGCTGCGCGCAGGCGTCCTGATCGTCCTCAAGACGACCTACGACGAATCGGTTCCTTCGACCTATTCGCCGGCATTCCTGCTGCGCCAGGACGAACTCACAGAATTCTTTGGCGAGGGAAAGATCAAGCGCCTCGAATATTATGGACGCTTGATGGATTGGCATACCAAATGGACGGACAACAAGCGAACCCTTTTCCATTTGACCGCCTACCGCTGGCCCATCGTCAAACGCCTGGCGCAATGGCGCCGCGGGGAAAAAACGGCGCCGTCGTCACCCGGTCACCCGGCGGAGTGAAAATAATCTCCGCATCAGTTTGTGCCATCCAATCTCGAAATCGGCCGCCGCAACTTTCGACAGGGCGACGGGCGGGGATAGCGAATATTTATGATTTCAGTATGGTAATTTCATTCGGAATGACAGCAAGCCAGGGGGATTCAAACCATGAACGGACGTAATGCCTTGGTGGCCGGTAGCCCGGGATTTTCCGATCCATCGCTTTCAGCCCTGGCTGACCGGGAAGGGGCTGCGGCCGCCTGGCAGCAACTGGTCGCTCAACGCGGCCCGCAATCGGCCGGGCAGGTGAGCGGCGACTTTGCCGTCGGCTTCATCGACGCCGGCGGCAGGGGCTATTTGGCCGTAGACCGGTTCGCCATTCGCAGTCTTTGCTACCGCATCGTCGACGGCAAGCTGTCTTTCGCCGAACGCGCCGACGAGCTGGCCGATGCCGACACGGAAATCGATCCGCAGGCGATCTTCGATTACCTCTACTTTCATGTCATCCCGTCACCGCGTACCATCTACAGGGGCATCTACCGCTTGCCGCCGGGGCACTGCGCCGTATTCGAAAATGGCGCGATTCAGGTCCGACCCTACTGGGTTCCGGAATTTGTCGAATCGACCGCTGCCTCGTTCGACGAACTTCGCGCCGAATTCAGGCAACTGCTGCGCGATGCCGTGGCCGTACAACTCGATGGCGGCAAGCCGGGCTGCTTCCTGAGCGGCGGCACCGACAGTTCGACTGTGGCCGGCATGGTCGGTCAGGTGGCGGAGCGACAGGTCGCCACCTATTCGATTGGCTTCGAAGCGGAAGGCTATGACGAAATGGCGTTTGCCCGCATCGCCGCGCGTCATTTCAAGACGGAACACCATGAATACTATGTGACCCCTGACGACCTGCTACGCAGCATACCGACCGTTGCCCGGCATTACGACCAGCCGTTTGGCAATTCGTCGGCATTGCCCGCCTATTACTGCGCCAGGATGGCCCGCGAGGACGGGGTCGGCAAGATACTGGCCGGCGATGGCGGCGACGAATTGTTCGGCGGCAACACCCGTTATGCCAAACAAAAGATATTCGGCTTCTACGACAAGGTACCGGGCATCGTACGCAATGTCCTGCTCGAACCGCTGCTCATGCACACTCCCCTGGGCCGTTTGCCGCTGGCCAGGAAAGGTGCCAGCTACATCGAGCAGGCCAGGGAGCCGATGCCCGACCGGGAGCAAAAATACAATATGCTCTACCGCCTTGGCATCGATAGGGTATTCACCGGCGACTTCATCGGCTCGGTGGACACGCAAGCACCGATCGAGCAGCAGCGCGCCATCTGGCGGGCTGCGATCGCCCGTTCGCCAACCAATCGCCAGTTGGCCTTCGACTGGCGCTATACGCTGGCCGAATGCGATCTGCCGAAAGTGGTCGGCACCACCCAACTGGCTGGTATCGAGGTCGGCTTTCCCATGCTCGACCAGCATCTGCTGGACTTTTCCATGCGCCTCCCCGTCGACTACAAACTGAACGGATTAAAGCTCCGCTGGTTTTTCAAGGAGGCCCTGCGCGGCTTCCTGCCCGACGAGATACTGACCAAGAAAAAACAGGGGTTTGGACTGCCATTCGGCGTCTGGACCGCCAAAAACGATGCGCTCAAGGCGCTGGCCGAGGACTCGGTGCGCGGTTTGGTCGATCGCAGGATACTCCGGGCCGAATTTGTCGACGCCTTGTTCAGCCGTCATCTGTACGAACATCCCGGGTACTACGGTGAAATGATCTGGATATCGATGATGCTGGAGCAATGGTTAAGAAGAAACTAGCCATGGGAGTGATGTCGTGGCCGTGAGCCGGATTATTTGTTTTCTGGTTTTGGCAAATAAACGGCTCTTGGTAAAAGTTATTACTATAGCAAGGATCGCGTACATGCAAATCGAGCGGCAACCGCAAGGCGTGGGTTTTATTTATTTGAATTGAGATTTAAATTATTTGGAATTTGATTGCGGGATTTTGAAGCGTGAAGATCAGGGTTTGTTTCGCCGGTGGTCGAGTTTTGTCGGCTTGGTTGTTAAGCTGATTTTGTCTGTGAAACAGGCAGTGTGCTAAATATCATGGCATGGTGATATGGCTATATAACTCAAATTTTGATAAATAACGCAAGCTGATACTATGAAATCAATGGATTCGCCGGCCATAATAAATCACTTGGATTGTCTGGATGGTTGGCGTGGCTTGGCAATTGTATTGCTATTGGTTGGCCATTTTTTTCCTGTTCCGGGAATTAATTTTGGCTCCGTCGGCGTGAACTTGTTTTTTTCACTATCCGGATACCTAATGGGGCAGCTGTTGTTTGTAAAAAAAATACCTATATCCGTTTTCTACAAAAGGCGCATATCGAGAATAATTCCGGCCCATGTTTTTTTTATACTGTCGATTAGTATTTTTGCTGTTGTAACCGGAAGGCGGGTTAATTGGAGCGAAATATACACGGCATTGTTTTTTGTTAATAACTATTTTCCTGGTGAGCTCGGTAATACCGTCATGCCTTTTGGGCATATTTGGTCGTTGTCTGTTGAGGAGCATAGCTATATTCTCCTGTCACTGGTAGCTATCGCATCCAGGAATAAGTGGCTAAATGCTGAATGGGCGATTATTGGCTTGACTCTTGTTTTCTCCGCTGCCGGATTCTGGAATTTTTATAATTATTCCGGAGTTGAGCTGTACAAAAGAGACCTGCATTCCGAGGTCATGGCGTTTGGTATATTTTCTTCTGTTTCTTTCCTTCTTTTGTTTTTTGGAATAAAAATCCAGAAACCGGCGGCAAGTTATTTTGTTTTTATCCTGGGTGCCGGAATTTTATTGCATTGGTGGTCTGTTCCATCCCCTTTGGGCAGGACGGTTGGAGTGGGACTCTTTGCCTTGGCTGTTAATCTGCTTCCTCAAGCTCCCGATGCAATTAAACAAGTATTTTCGCTGAAGCCGCTAAAAATGATGGGCCTGTGGTCATTCTCGATATATCTATGGCAGCAGCCATTTTACTTGTATGTCCATAAAAATGGAATGTCGGGGCTTCTCGCTGTCTCCCTGGCCATTTCTTGCGGGATAGCATCGTTTTATATCCTGGAAAACCCTGCCCGCTTGTATATAAATAGGGTGTGGGGCAGATCTGATGCAATTAAACGAAGCTAACAAACAAGCTTTGTTGCGGGTTTTGGTGGTGCTGTGAATTTATTTGACACCTGCTGTTTTTTTTGCTTTAAAAACTGAAGTCTTGTTTTTTCTGGCTGCAAGTATTGGGCATTGATTGTGTAATCTGCGATTCGGTTTTGTTTTGGAGATGTTTTGTGAAAAATGACCAGCGTACAATCATTGTTGATAACTATCGGAAGGCAGCAAGACTGCAAGTTAACAATAACTCTTACAAGGGGCTGCGGATACATGCATTGCCTGGCTTGCATGATTTTATAGCAAAAAAAGCGTTTGAATATTTTTGCCCTCAGGCCAGATTGCTTGATTTGGCAGCGGGCTCCGGGGCTATGAGCCTGCGGATGTCTGACTTGGGATTTAATGTTACGGCAACCGACTATGTGTCGGAAAATTTCAAATTGGATTCTGTTCCGTTTATTAAATTAGACTTGAATAATGATTTCTCTGACATTTATCCACAAAAATTTCAGGCAATTGTCGCTTCTGAGATAATTGAGCATTTGGAAAACCCAAGACATTTTGCGCGCCAATGTTACAGCCTCCTTGAGGTCGGGGCGAGGCTTATTTTATCCACCCCGAACTTAAATAATCCTGCATCTTTCGCCTCATTCGTCAGGTCAGGAAGGTTTCTTTGGTTTGGAGATGTTGATTATGAGGTGCAGGGGCATATAACGCCAATTACACAGTGGCAGATCGATAAGTCGTTTTCAGAGGCGGGGTTTAAATCGATTTGGAGAGGATCGTTTGGGGAAGGCCACAGCCTGGCTGCAGGATCTCCCAGGCTGATTATGCTTTCGAAGCTTTTGTCGAAATTGTCTGGCAGCGATCCGGATCTTTCCGGTGAAATATATGTGATTATTTTTGAAAAAAAATAACTGTGGTTTGTTTCTGATTAGCGCTTCAAAATGATGTTGATGATATTTAATGGGAGTTTTATAAATGTTTGTGGGTCAAGCCCGATATGTTTTGATATTACATCAAGTGCTAATCCCTTCTTGTTTTTTATTCGATGAATCAGGTCCTGTGTAAAGGATTTTCTTAGTATGTTGATGTCGGATTTTATTTTTAGTTTTTGTTTTTTGCTTAATGGGTAGTCATCAAGAAGTCGCTTCTTGAACTTTATCTCATTGTGCAATCGCAACAGGTGTGTATCGCTTCCCCAACCCGATCCTGCGTAAATATTCACGCCTCGCCCATAGCAGACTTCGCTGGTTTCCGAGAAAGAGAATCTGGCCCCTGCCAAGGCGATGTCTATCCAGAATAGATAGTCCTCTCCAGCGTTGGTGAATTCTACTTTGAAGCGTTGTCGAGCGAAGCGATGAAAGTCGTACACAACGCTTGAGGTTCCGATCAGGTTTCCTCGCAGGATTTGATCGAACATGTCGCCGGTGTAGGCGTGCAGGCCTGGGTCAGCTTCAAGCTCTGGATGGTCTTGCAACTGAATGCGGCCGGCTCGCTTGAAAGCCGATATTTCCGCCCCGAGTTGCAGATGGTCCGCAAAATAGAAGTCGTAGCCGGATTTGAGCGCCTTTGCGGCATTTTCCAGGTGATTTACCGCCCATTCGTCATCGGAGTCGAGAAAGGCGACGTAGCGGGTTCGGTCAGCCACCGCGTCGAGGCCCGTGTTTCTCGCCGCGCCGGGGCCGCCATTGCGTTGCAGAATGCAGCGGATATCCAGTTTCAGATCGTCGACCGCGGCTATCTCACCGCTTGCCGGAACGGGAGAGCCGTCGTCGACCACTATGATTTGCAGCGATTCGGAGCAGCCTTTTTGTGCCCCGATGCTGCGCAGCGCCCGCTGCAGGATGCCGGTTTCGCGCTGATAGTATGGAATGATTACGCTGATCATGGGCATGCCTTGGCGGAGTTGTTTGGCTGAAGAAAGGGGGCTTTACCAGCTTCGGTCGATGTTTTGCGATCGGAAAACATTGGCCGGTTCAATAAAATTTTCTTATCAGTTGCGATGCAAAGCGGAGCTTGTTATTACTCCACGGGGTAAAGCGCGGCAGCTCGAAGAGATTGCTCTTGCTTGAGGCGGTATTCGCCTGAGTCGAAACCGCCGCCGAGAATCCCAGTTTCTTTACAAGTTCCGCGTGTTCAGGCAGGTAATCGGTGCCAGGTTTCCCGTTGGGGTAGGCGAATGTCCGTATCGGTTGCCCCAACATGCTTTCCAGGCGCTGTTTGCTGGCGGCAATTTCTTCGCGGGCCGTTTTCAGGCTGCTGCGAGCGAGGATGGGGTGCGAAACGGTATGCGCGCCGATCTGCATGCCGGCGTCGCGCAAGGCGCAAACCTGTTCCGATGTCATCATCAGCTTGTCGACCGAAGGCATTCGGCAAATCCCGGCAAGGTCTGCCGTACGCTCAAGGCGTTCGGCGAGCGGCAAATATTTGATCTGGCCGATCAGTTTCTCGATGGCGGCACGCTTTTGTTCAATTGTTGCGATGTCGTGGCGCCCCAAGCCTTGTCCGCCGAAGTCCAGGGTTGGCGCCTGGCAGTGACGGATCGATTCGATGATGGTGTCGTTCCACATCCGTCCGCCGTCGATGAATCCGGTCGCGATGAAAAAGGTCGCCGGCAGGCCGTGCTTTTGCAGGATGGGCAGGGCGACGTCATGGTTGTCGGCATAGCCGTCGTCAAAGGTGATGACCGCGGTGCGCGGCGGAATTTTCCCGGCTTTTATCGCATTGACGGCGGTATCGAGCGATACGACATTGAACCAGGATTTCACCCACCCCATCATTTGGTCGAAGCGGGCGGCGTCGACTTCTTCAGGGAAAATGGGGTCGGCTGTCGGCAGGACGCGATGAAATATCAGAATGCTGACGCGATTGCGCGCAAGGAGACGGAAGGCTGCCTGGGTCGGAGTCATGCTTTGGCTATTCCATCAAGCGGCGGCTTGCCGAGAACGGGGGGCCGCTCGATATCCTCAAGCCAGGCTTTTCGATCCAGCCAGCGACTGGCCAGGACGACCATGACCATGACGTTGTAGGGGAGATCGAAATAGGCCAGGCTGAGAAAAGCGCCACCGACGGCATAGCCGATCAGACTGACCTGGCACATGGCACCGAGTTCGGACAGCCATCGGGTTTCCGTTTGCCCGATCCCGATTTTCTTGAGTTTGCCTGCTTCTCGCCAGACCAGCCACCAGAGCAGCAGGAAGAGAAACAGGCCGATAAACCCATGTTCGCCCAGTACCTGGAAATAGATACTGTGCGCCGCATGCACGTCATTGGGTACCGGGGCGTAGCGCGAGAAAATGGCGAGATTGTAGATATCGAATCCGCCGCCGAAGAACTGGTCCTTGGCCAGGTTCCAGGCCATCCACCAGGCGTTGATCCGCCCCATGGCCGAGTCGTCGTTCTGATAGTTGTTAATGGTGTCCATGCGGGCAAACCATTGCTCGGGCATGAACATCAGGGTTGCTCCCCCGAGTATGAACATGCCGATCAGCACGCCGGGTTTCTTGCCGTCGTTCCACCAGAAGGTGGCGCCCATGGCGATGATGGCCACGAAGGCGCCGCGCGAATAGCTGCCAATCGCGGCGGCGGCACAGAGCACAATGATCGCCGTCATGGTATTTCTTAGCCAGCGCTGAGGCAGTTGCAATTGCAGGAATCTGAGCAAGGGGATGGTGATGATCGCGGCCAGGGCGAATTCGTTGTTGTCTTCGATGAAGGAGCCGGGCGGACCCCATACCTTGTAGCTGCCTGCCGTCATCAGCGTGAATATGCCGCCCTTGGCGCCGAGCAGGGCGACCGAGCCGGCCGAAACGGCGGTCAACGCAAGAATGTGTTTCTTGCTGCAGAGCAGGGCGAGCGCGATGAGGATCATGAAGTCGATTTTCATGATCTTGTTCCATTGCGGATAATTGTTGACCGGGTCGAATCCGAAAATCGAGGTCAGGGTCATCCAGCACATGAAGAGGACCAGGACTGTCACCGGCGCACCCTTGAAGGGCGAGCCCTTGTCCTTTGTAAACAAAAGGCCAAGCAGCGTGGCGACCACGGTTGCTGCAGCCAGCGGGGTGGAATAGGCGAAGCCGTAGGTATAGCGATGCGGATTCATGATGCTGAGCCAGGTCCACAACAGCACACCGATCCATGGTCGCCTGAGTGCCACGATGCAGCCGGAAGCGACGATTGCGACGATCAACAGGTCGCGCATCTAGTTGCTCCCGACATGGCTGACAACGTAGCGATGCTTGCCCGACCGTTCGGGCGGGATGGCGTCCACGATACTGATCTCGATGGTGACCGAGGCGCCCAGGCGGCGCTTGAAGCCTTCTCTTATGTTTTCGAGCATGCTGTCGTCGAAGGCCTGGGCGGCGACGATGAGCACCCGCGTCAGTTGGCGCGTTTCCTGAACGATCTTGAAGGATTGGACGGCGGGCAGGTCGCGCAGGATATAGATGAGCGCCAGGCCGTGCATGGTGGTGCCGTCCGCCGCGACGACGAAATCCGTGCTTCGTCCCTGGATTTCCTTGAGCAATGGCAGTTGCCTTCCGCAGGCGCATGTTTCGGCTCCGAGGGTGCCGATGTCGCCGGTTCGATAGCGGATGAATGGAAAATCCGAGGTGGCCAGGTGGGTGACGACGATTTCGCCGGCCACGCCCGGTGGCTGGACTGTACCGTTTTCGTCGATGATTTCCACGATGATGTCCTCGGCCGTGATGTGCATCCCTCCCGCCGGGCATTCATGGGCAATGAAGCCGGCATCCCGGCCGCCGTAGCCGTTGGCGACCGGGCAGGCAAATGCCCGGGAAATGCTGGCTCGCTGATGGTCGTAGAGCCGCTCTGAAGTGCAGAAAACAACCTTGATGCCCAGCTTGTCGAGGCCTATGCCCTTTTTTTCGGCATGCCGGGCAATATGGCTGATGGCGGACGGGTAGCCGAACAGCATGCTTGGGCGCCGTGCCGCGATACGCGCGACGAAGCGATCCAGGTTGCTGTCGTTCATTTCGAATGCCGGCAGCAATTCGGTGCGCATGAGCTTGTCGCGGAGGGCGCGTATCCTGTCTTGCGTACCGAGTTCGATGGGCGATCCCCAGACGACGATTTCGGTATCGCCGATATCGACGCCCCACCATCGGGTGGCACGCCACTTGGCGGCCACGTCGTGGCTGACGCGCTCGTTGCCGATGAAGAAAATCAGCGGCTCGCCTGAGGAACCGCCGGTATTGAAACGGGCCAGGTTTTGCGCGATATCCGATTTCATCCGCTCGCCTTCGGCCCGGATGATCGATTTTGTCAGGAGCGGCAGTTTCTGCAGGTCGGCCGGCGACTTCAATGCCGAGGGATCGAAAGCCAGGCCCGCGAAGCAGTCGCGATAATACGGAACATGCCGTCCGGCATTGGTCAACAAAGCCCGCAGGCGTTCAAGGCGGAAGGCTTCCAGTTTTTCGGCGGGCCACCATTGAGAATCTTCCATGGCGCGGCGAATGGCTGGCGTGTTGTGCTTCTTGAGTTTTTCCTGTAACGGGAAAAGGAGCTTGGCGACTAGTGCGGTGTAGAGTCTCATGACATTTCCTCAGACCGGCGAGCGGCATGCTGTATCACGGCCTTGCCGTAAACCTCGGCGAGTAATGGCCAAACCTGTTGCCAGGTATATTTCCTTACTTCTGCCCGACCGTTGTCGACCAGGCGGTCCGCCAGGGTGGGGTCTTCGATTAATCGGAGTATGGATTCGGCCATGGCGTCGGGCGATTTGGCCGGCACGAGAAGGGCTGTTTGCTCGTCGGCGACGATAAACGGCACGCCGCCGACATCGGTGCTGACCACGGGAATGCCGATGGCAAGGGCTTCCAGTACCGAGTTGGGCATGTTGTCTATCAGGCTGGGATTGATCGCGATGTCCGATTCCCGATAGACCCGAGCCATCGCGTCCCGATCCAGACGGCCGGTAAAGCTGACCGCGCCGGCCAGACCCAGGCTGTCGCTCAGGGCCTGAAGCGATTCGGCCAGCGGGCCGGAGCCGGCAATGGTCAGGGTGGCGTCGGGATACCTTCGGTGTACGGTCGAAAAGGCGCGGATCGCCGTTTCGTTGTCGTAGATGGGTTCGAGATTGCGCGCCACGACGAGGTGGCGCCGCTGGCTGCGGCGGGGAGCCGGGTTGTTGAAGCGGGCCAGGTCGATGATGTTCGGGACGATGGTGGCCGGTATGCCGAAGCGGGCGAATACGGCCTGCAGAAATCCCGACGGGACGACGAGGGCCGAGGTCTGTCGCATGCTGATGCGGATCGAATGCGTGGAAGCGGCGAGAAAGCTGGCCGCTTCGCCGCCACGGTAATTGACGACGAGCGGTGTGCGGCGAATCTTGGCGATCCAGATGGCGGGGGCGGCGAACAAGTGCCATGACCAGCCCGAATTTGCCATCAGGTGTACCACCTGGCAGCGTCCGGACAGTTGCCAGAGTGTCCGCAGATAGGGGATGAGACGGAAAAGGGCGCGGATGACCGGGATGCCGGCAACCCATCGCGGACGATAGGCGGCATTGGTCTGCACCACGGACACGGTCATGCCTTCGCTCCGGAGAAGTTCGACAAGTTGCATGGTTTGGTTGGCCATCCCGCCGTAGGGAGGGGGCAGGGGGCCAACCAGGCCGATGTGGAGCGAGGGCTTGGGCATCATGAACGCTTCAGCAGCCGTAGATATGGCTCGCTATAGTTGGCTACGCTATTGCGCCAGTTGCGAATGTTTTCGACAAATTGACGGCCATTGGCTTTCAGTGCCGGCCAGCTTTCGCGATGCTCGATCAGGGCGACGATGGCTTGAGCCAGCGCCGCCCGGTCTCCGGCCCTGAACAGGATGCCGGTTTTCCCGTGCTCGACCAGTTCCTTGTGACCGCCGACATCGGAGGCGACGAAGAGTTGGCCCTGGGCCATGGCTTCGAGCGGCTTGAGCGGTGTGACGAGTTCGGTCAGGCGCATCGGGTGACGCGGGTAGGCGAGAATGTCGATCAGGTCGTAATAGCGGGCGACATCGCTGTGCGGGACGCGACCGGTAAAGACCACCACCTCGTTGAGAGCGAGACGGTCGGCCTGCTCGCGGAGCCTGGCTTCCTGGGGGCCGCCGCCGACCAGCAGGATGCGGATGTCGGGCAAGGACGCCCGCAGGGCCGGCACGGCGTCGAGCAGCAGGTCGAGGCCTTCGTAGGCGTAAAAGGAGCCGATAAAGCCGATCACGGTCTTGCCGGTCAAGCCCCATCGCTTCTGGAGTTCGGGGTCGGGCGGGCTGGCCAGCTTGAAGGAGGCCGTATCGACGGCATTGGGAATGACGGTGACCTTGTCGGCAGCGATGCCGCGGCCGACGATATCGGCCCGAAGGCCTTCGCAGATGGTGAACACGTGGTCGGCCCGGCGGATGGCGCGGGTTTCGAGATGGCGCGTCAGGCGGTAACGCAGGCTGCCCTCGGTGGTCGAGCCGTGATCGACCGCCGCGTCTTCCCAAAAGGCGCGGATTTCATAGACGGCGGGAATGCCCAGCCGGCGGGCCACCTTGATGGCGGGAAGGGCATTGAGGACAGGGGAATGGGCGTGAATGATGTCTGGGCGGACCTCGCGGGCGACCGCTTCGAGACGCGCTTCGAGCTGCCGCATGAGGGCGATTTCCCTGACCACGGGCAGGCCGGCCAGCCGCCCGGTCGCCGGCGGCGTGCGGTAAAAGCGCAGGCCGTCCACCTCCTCGACGGGGGCCGGCGTCGTTCCCTGTTTGGGTGAGGTCAGGTGAAAGGTTTCCCAGCCGAGCGCCCGCTGTTCGCGGAGCAGCGCGGCGGTGCGGAAGGTGTAGCCGCTATGCAGCGGGATCGAGTGATCGAGGACATGAAGGGTGCGAATCATGACGGTCGGCCCTGTTCCATGACATTGCTCAGGAAGGCATCGAACATCAGGATGGTCCAGATCGACGCGCTGTAGTCCCGGCTGCCGTTGTTGTGGGCGGTGACGAGATGCTGCAGGTAGTCGCGATTGAACCAGCCGGTGTCGGCCAGGCGCGAACCGAGGATGGATTCCTCGACCCGTTGCTTGAGCGGGCCGCGGAACCAGCGGGCGAGCGGTACCGCAAAGCCCATCTTGGGTCGGTAGAGAACCTCGTCGGGCAGGAGAGGCTCCATCGATTTCTTGAGCAGGTACTTGCCTTCCTGGCCGCGAATCTTGTCGGACGAGCGCAGGGTGGCCAGCCACTCGACCAGTTCATGGTCCATCAGCGGCTCGCGGACTTCCAGCGAGTGGGCCATGCTGGCCCGGTCGACCTTGGTGTTGATGTCGCCGACCAGGTAGGTCTTGAGGTCGAGGTACTGGATGAGGGCCAGCGGGTCGTCGGTGCCCGCCTTGCCGGCGTGGCGGCTGAACACCGCCTTGGCGTCGTAGCCTCCGAGGGCGGTCTTGAAGGCCGGGCTGTACAGTTGCTGGCGCATCGGCGCCCGCAGGATGGAAACCGAGTGAAAATAGGCTTCGACGGAACTGCGCGCCATGCCCTCGAAGGTGGTCTTGGCGCGGAAGACGCGAGGCGCCCAGTCGGCCTTCGGGTAAATCTTGCCGAGCGTTCCGAAGAGCGGGCGACGCAGGCTCAGGGGCAGGGCCGCGCGCATCCTTTCTTCCATCAGGTGCAGGCGGTAGCGGCGATAACCGCCGAAACTCTCGTCGCCGCCATCGCCGGAGAGGGCGACGGTGACGTGCTTGCGGGCCAACTGGCAGACGCGGTAGGTGGGAATGGCCGAACTGTCGGCATAGGGTTCGTCGTAGAGCCCGGCCAGGGTGTCGATGAGGTCGAAATCATCGCTTTCGACCATGTCGAGGTGGTGGTTGGTTCGATAGCGATCGGCCACCATTTTGGCGAATTCGGATTCGTTGAAGGCCGGATCGGCAAAGCCGATGGAGCAGGTATTGACAGGGCTGTTCGACAGCCCGGCCATGACGGCGACCACCGCGCTGGAGTCGACGCCGCCGGACAGGAAGGCACCGAGCGGCACTTCGGAGACCATGCGGAGACGGATCGATTCTTCGAGACGGTGGGCGAGTTCGGCACAGGCCTCGGTGGTGTTGAGCGGATTGTCGAGCGTGAAGCGGACATCCCAGTATTCACGCGGCTGGCCGGCCGGCTGGCCGCGCCGCAGCGACAGGGTGTGGGCCGGCGGCAGTTTTTTCGCCTGTTTGAAGATGCTGCGCGGTTCGGCGACATAGCCCAGCGCGAAATATTCCTCGACGGCGCAGGGATCGATTTCACGCCTCAGGCCGCCGTGGGCGAGCAGGGATTTGAGTTCCGAACCGAAAAGGAAACTGCCGTCGTCAAGCAGGGCATAGAACAGGGGTTTGACGCCCAGGCGGTCGCGGGCCAGGAAGAGGGTTTCGCGATTGCGGTCCCAGAGGGCGAAGGCGAACATGCCGCGGAAACGGTCGACACAGCTTTCGCCCCAGGCTTCCCACGCATGCACGATGACCTCGGTATCGCTGCGGGTATGGAAAACATGGCCGAGCCCCTGCAATTCCGGGATGAGTTCCCGGTAGTTGTAAATCTCGCCGTTGAAGACGACGCAGACGCTTCGGTCCTCGTTGTAGAGCGGTTGCTGGCCGGTGGACAGGTCGATGATCGACAGCCGGCGGTGGCCGAGTCCGACCCCGGGCTCGACATGCAGGCCGCCTTCGTCGGGGCCGCGATGGAATTGCGATTCGTTCATGCGATGCAAGATCTCGCGATCGATGTCGCGCTTGCCTCGGGTGTCGAAAATACCGGTTATGCCGCACATGGGGTGTCGTTCTCGATCAGGTGGTGAGTTGTCGCGTGTTCCGGCCGAGCAGGCGATCGTATAACTGCTGGTAGCCGGCCACCATGGCGGCCATGCTGTAATGGGTCTCGACCAGGCGGCGGCTTTGTTCTCCCATGTTGCGGGCCGTTTCCGGCCGGCCGGCCAGGTCGGTGATCGCTTCGGCCAGGGACGACGGGTCGGCGGCGGGAACCAGGCGGCCATTCGCCCCTTCCCGGACCAGTTCGACATTGCCGCCGACGGCAGTGGCAACGATCGGCAGGCCGCAGGACATGGCTTCGAGTATGGTGTTCGAAATGCCTTCGCCGAGCGACGGCAGGACGAAGCAATCGAGGCCGCGCATGATATCGGGCATGTCGTCGCGCTCCCCCGGCAGCCAGGCCAGTTCGGCCAGGCCGGCCGCCTCCAGGATGGCCTGCGATGCCTGGCGCAGGGGGCCGTCGCCGATCATCACCAGGCGCAGTCGCCGGCGCAGCTCCGGGGCGCCCTGCAGGGCATGGACGAAGGCCGCTGCCAGGTTGGTCTGGTCCTTGACCGTCTGCATTCGGCCTGCCGTGCCGACCAGCCAGTGCCCGTCGTCGCCGAACGGGCAGCCGGCGATTCTGAGCCGCTGGGGGGCGGGATGGAAACGGGTCGAATCCACTCCGTTGTAAATCTGGGTCACGCGCTTCTCGTCGATGCCGATGGATTGGTGAAGATACTGGGCCAGATCCCTGGAGAGGGCTATGTAATGTTTCACGAACGGGCTGTAGACCCGTCGTATCAATTGGTATTTTCGGTTGCTGCCGTCGAGGTCGCCGACGTCGCGGCCGTGCTCGCCGTGGATGCGCGCCGATATCCCGGCCGCCCAGGCCGGCACGGTCGCTTCCAGGGCGGCCAGGTTGCGGGTGTGGACGATGGCCGGACCCAACTGCCGAAAGAGGCGATAGAGTTGAGGATAGAGGCGGAGCAAATGCCCGGGAGGTTTGTTCATCGCGATGAAGCGGACATCCGGGCGCTTGATCCGCTTTCTGAAATCGGTAATATCGGTGAGCGCGATGACGGCGTGGCGGTAGGCTTCGGCCGGCATGTGGTTGATCAGGTTGACCAGGCCGTTTTCCAGACCGCCGGTATCGAAGCGGTGCACGACATGGGCAACCAGGGGACGCTGATCGTTCATTTTCGCCTCGCTTCGGCCAGGCGGCGCAGGATTTCGGCCCCCTGCGCCTCGGCGAAGCTCGGCAGGATGCTGGAGGCGTAGGTTTTCGGGGCGAAGAGGACGACCGCAGCGCTGTCGTCGCCGTGGCCGCTCAGCATGGCCCAGGCGGTCAGCCATTTTGCCTTGATATCGCTGCTGGTCAGGTGTCCGTCGATCCAGTACCACTGCCAGACGATATAGCGATCGTCGGCGGCACCTTGCCTGTTCAGCAATTCGGCCTGCCTGACCGGATGCTCGATGCCGGGGGCGAGGGCCGACGTGGCGGCGACCATCTGCCAGCGCTGGTCGTTTGAAGCGACCAATACGTTGGTCGAGGTGACCAGCTTGTTTTCGTAATCCTGGTTTTGATAGTAGGCGATGTAAAGTCCGACCCAGCCTGCTTGGTTGCCGTATGCCGCGCGCTCCTCGGCCGATGGGTTGAGGAATCGCGGCTGCCAGTCGATAGGCGAGGGAACGGTTTGCCATGAACCGCCGGCGGGTTCGATCGGCGCAAGCTTGATGGTCGCTCCCGCGTTGACCTGGCGGAGATGGATTTCGTAGACAGGGCCGGCGGCGATCAGGGCGGCGAGCAGAAGCGCAATCGGCCAGGTTTTTTTCGCGTTGTCTCCCGCTTCGGCAGGATGCGATGTGTCAGCCCGGTTCGTAGGGGCGGGTTCGGCCCAGCGCATGCCGATCATGAACATGGTGGCGATGACGATGCCGAAAAAGATCCAGCCATAGATCAGGTGGTCGGCACCCGCCGCCAGCTTGTTGCCGGAGAGGTGGCCGAGCATCACGATCAGGTAGGCGCGCAGCCAGTTGGCCACGACGGGCACCAGCAGCGCGACGCCGATGAAGGCCAGGCGGCGCTTGAGGGAGTTGTAGGTCAGGTAGGCGTACAGGGTGCCGACGGTCAGCGAAGCGATCAGGTAGCGGATGCCGCTGCAGGCCTCGACTACCGACCAACTGCCGCTCGGTATGACGAAATTCTGGCCTTCGCGGAAAACGGGTATGCCGGTCAGGCGCAAGGCCAGCACCGTGAAGTCGGCGGTCCACTCCATCAACTGCGGCAGCAGGAAATCGCCGATGGGTACCGAGAAGAACAGGAAAAGGAGGGGAAAGGCGAGGGCTCTGCCGACGACAGGTCCGGTCAGCGATACGATGGTGAGAACGATGATGCCGATGACCGAGAACTGGGTTGCGGCGTTGACCGCAGTCAGTTCGCCGAGCAGCCAGCAGAAGACGAAGCCGGCGAGGGGCAGCGCAAACCAGGCGGCCGGCCGCGGCTGCACGGCGGCCAGGTCATTGCGTCGCCGCCAGACGAGCCAGAGCGCGATGGGCGGAACGACCAGTCCATGGGCATAGGTTTCCGAGCGCCACCAGATCTGCGCCATGGCCTCGAGAGTGCCCCAGTACCAATAGACGATCCAGGAAAAAAGCAGGACGAGCCCGAGCAGGGCCGGCTTCCAGTCTGGCTGGCGGCAAGCCTCTTGGCTGCTCACGGCTTGCCCTTGCCGGCGGCGGGCAGGTATTGATCGATGCCGGCGAGGTGCGCTTCCCAGCTGTAGCGCGCCAGCACCCTGCGGCGCGCGGCGGCGCCGATATCGCGGCAGCGTCCGCTGTCGCCCAGGAGTGCTTCTATCGTCTCCGTGAAGTCACCCGGGCTGACGGCGGTCAGCAATTCCTTGCCGGCGGCGGCATCGACCGCCGCCGCGCATTCGCTCGAGGCGACGACCGGTCTGGCCATGGCCATGGCTTCGAGAATCTTGTTCTGGATGCCGCGCGCGATGCGCAGCGGCGCGACGACGACGGCCGCGTGCTGGAGATAGGGGCGAACGTCGGGGACGGTGCCGGTGACGACGGTGGCCGCATCGGCCAGGTTTTGCACCTCCGGCGTCGGACTCCGGCCGACGATATGGAAACGCAGTTGCGGCCGATTTTTGCGCAGGTGGGGCAGGATTTCTGCGGCAAACCAGCGTACGGCGTCGATGTTCGGCAGGTAGTCCATGGCGCCGGTGAAGACGAGGGGTATTTCGCCGACGGCATAGGGTGACGCGCGGTCGTCGTCCGGTGCGAAATAGTCGGCGTCCACCCCGTTGCAGAGGGCCTCGACCCGCACGGCGCATTCGGGGGCCTGGCGGGTGAAAAGCGCCGCTTCGGCCGGGGTGACGAAGAAGGAACGGGTGGCGCGGGCCGAAATTTCCCTCTCGTAGGCCAGCAGGCGCCTGCCTTCGAGCCGATAGAGCCAGGACATGGGCCAACGATGGTTGGGGGCGTATTGCGTCCATTTCGCCGAGTCGACATCGACGAAATCGATGAGAACGGGCAGGCGGGTGACGGCTTTGACGTACTGCGCCATCGCCGAACTGAAGACCACCACCGCGTCGATATTCTGCTGGCCGCAGGTTGCGTCGACCCAGTTCTGCAATCCGCTATCGCGGTAATAGCGCAGGGTCAAGGGATCGTCGGCGAGCAGGGCGTTGAGGCTGCGTATCCTGGCGAATTTCGGGTCGAGGCGGGCGACATGCAGGTCGCTGCAAAAACCGCCCACCGTCGTGACGTGCCGCAGGTCTTCCGGGTCGTCGACAAAGGTGCCGAGAAAGACCTTGTGACGGGCAGCCAGGTGTTTCAACAGATGGTACGAGCGAACCTTGTCGCCCTTGTTGGGCGGGTAGGGCAGGCGATGGACGAGATAAAGGATGTTCGCCATGCTTATCCCAGGTTGCGCACTATGTGCGGGCCGAGCCAGTTGGCCAGGCCGATCGGCATGCGTCGCCAGGCTTCGATGAAAAGCCTGTACTTGGCATTGTTCGGATTGTTCTGAGGAATGCTGTCGCGCTTGTAGAGGCAGTATTCGTAGTGCAAGGGCTGCGGTTCGAAGCCCCAGTTCTTCTTGAAGGCGTAGGGGCCGGTGCCGACCTTGCTGCGGCCATAGTCGAAGACGCGCAGGCCTTGCTCGCAGCTGCGGCGCATCAGTTCCCAATATTTGAAGTCGTTGGCGGCGAGATCGCGGGCGGCTTCGTCGTCGCCGGCGTAGTAGGGCAGGACTTCATCCCGGAAATAGAAGGAGAGCACGCTGCTCAGGGCCTTGCCTTCAGGCGAGGTCACGGTCAGGATGCGGCAGTCGTCGCCGAATACCTCGAGCAGCGTTTCGAAATAGCGCTTGGGCAAGGCCGGCGTGCCGTGGCGATGGACGTTATCGGCAAACACCGCGAAGAAGCGGTCGGCGTCGTGGTCAAGCTCGCTTATCAGGCCGTTCTTGATGCCCTTTCTGACCATGGCCCGCTGTTTGCGGGGAATGGCGAGCATATTGGCTTCGACTTCCGGCTGTATTTCCTTGCGGAAGGTGACGTACAGGTCCTGTGTCGGCCATTCCGGGTGTTTCGGTGCGATGTTGCGGAATTCGAGATGGTCGACGCCGAGCTTGAGCGCCAGTTGCCGGGCTTCGGTTTCGAGCGCGGCAGCGGCCTCGGCATGGCTCGCCGCGACGCCGGCATAAACGGCGAAGGGCAGGGATACAAGCGCGTTGCCGAAGAGGCGGCTATTGACGTGCGCCAGCGGCAGAACGCCGACGATCTCGCCTGCCGTTTCGGCATACAGGTAAAAGGTGGGGTGGCGGAAAACCCGGCGGATGATTTCCTGCCATTCGGCGCGATGGAAAAAAGTGGCTTCCGGACACGAGAAGACAAAATCGTTCCAGCGTTTCACGCTTCCGGGGTCGGAAGGGGGCATCGACTTGATGATCATGGGTCAGGCCTGATTCAGGAACAAATCGTCCATCCGTCCCCAGGAAAAATCGGCCAGCAGGCGATGCAGGCGGCTTTCCATCCGGTCGATGTTGACGTAGTGGCGAAAACGGGTCTTGGCACCGATTCCCGGAATACGCGGTTGCCCGGCATCGATCTCCCAGGGGTGAAAATAGAAGATGGCTGATAAACGGTCGACCTGGTTGACCCGTTCGATCATCCAGCGTGACAACTCATAGGGCATCAGCCGAAAATAACCGCCACCGCTGGCCGGCCAGTTGCGATTGAAAAACCGCAGGGTAGTGGCCGGTATTTCAAGCAGCCTGCCAACCCGGTGGGCATGACGTGGCGCATTCGGCATGCCGTAGTGGTCGTGGCGGATGGGATAGATGCTGGAGCTGTACTGATAGCCGGCTTTCTCCAGTGTTTCGAAGGCCCACAGATTGCTCTCGCCGATGGAAAAGCTCGGGGCGCGATAGCCCTTGACCTCCTGGCCCGAGAGGTCTTCGAGGATCAGTTTCGCCACGTTGATGTCGGCAAAGAAACTGTCCGGCGACTGGTCGCTGACCCGCTCGTGACCATAGCCGTGACTGGCCAGTTCGTGACCGTTATCGACGATAAGCCGAACGATATCCGGGTAGCGTTCGGCCACCCAGCCCAAGGTGAAGAAAGTGGCCTTGGTTTCATGTTCGTCGAGCATGGCGAGAATGCAGTCGATGTTGCGCTCGATCCGGCATTCGCGAATCGGCCAGTCGCTCCGCGGGATATGCGGGGCAAAGGCCGAGACCTGGAAATAGTCTTCGACGTCTATGGTCAATGCGTTGGAGAGAACGGCTATCGGCCTCGTCATGTGGTCAATTGCGCGCTTGGCGCTCGATCAGCCAGGCCGCCAGGTCGGTGGCGATACGCCGCGAGGCGTGCCCGTCCCAATATTCCGGCAGGCGGCCGCTCTTGCCATGGCCGGCCAGCACTTCGGCGGCCTGGTGGCGTATGGCATCCAGGTCGCGACCGACCATGGTGTTGGTGCCCTGTTCGACGGTAATCGGCCGCTCGGTATTTTCGCGCATGGTCAGGCAGGGAATTCCCAATGCCGTGGTTTCTTCCTGCAAACCGCCGGAATCGGTCAGGACGATGCGGGCATTGGCCATCAGACCCAGCATTTCGAGATAGCCTTGCGGCGGCAAGATGATCATTTTTGTCGGGTCGATCAGCCCGGCCAGGCCGAAACGCTCAATGTTGCCCCTGGTGCGCGGGTGCAGGGCAAAAACCAGCGGCAGCGAATCGGATATTTCGCGCAGGACGCCGAGCAGAGAGGCCAGAACC
>JAJXVG010000005.1:48898-51860 GCA_021782315.1 Pseudomonadota bacterium
CGGGATGATCGACATTGGAAGGGCGGTGCATGGTAACGACACCGAAGCCCCGCACCCCCCCGATCAATGCCGGGTCGAACCCGGCCGCCCGCAGGCAGTCGTCCGGGCTGCGGGCGTATTCGCGATTGCTCAGCAGCGAATCGATCATGACGTTGCCGACGAAGCGGACCCTTTCGGCCGATATCCCCTCCCGTCCCAGGTTGTCCGCCGCGCTGCGCTCGGTGGTGTAGAGCAGGTCGGCGACCTGATCGGTCAGGACGCGATTGATTTCCTCGGGCATGGCGCGATCGTAGCTGCGCAGGCCGGCTTCGACATGGACGACGGGGATTCCCTTCTTGACGGCAACCAGGGTGCAGGCCAGGGTCGAATTGACGTCACCGACGACAAGGACGCAGGAGGGCTTGCGGTCGTCGACCACCGGTTCGAAGCGGCGCATGACTTCGGCCGTCTGAACGGCATGGCTGCCGGAGCCGACTTCCAGGTTGATGTCCGGGTGCGGCAGGCGCAGGTCTTCGAACAGCTTGTCGTTCATGTCCCGGTCGTAATGCTGGCCGGTGTGCACGAGCAGGGTCGGAATCGGCGGGCTGTGCTCGGCGAAGGCGCGCAGTATGGGCGCCATTTTCATGAAATTCGGCCGGGCGCCCACGACACAGATGACGGGGCCGAGCGTGGATGGCCAGTGGTCAGGCATCTGCGTTCTCATTTTCAGTTTGTTGATTGGCGGTGGCACCGTTTGCTTCGAAAAATTGTTGCATCAGGTTCAATGTCGCGCTGTTGATACGCTCCAACTGCAGCAGACTGTTTTCCAGCCTGGCCAGGCGTTCGGCAATATGCTCCGCGCTCAATGCCGCGATCAATTCCGGCGGGCTGCCCGGGGCGCCGGCGGTAACCGAGTAGGGGGAATTGGCATTGCCGACACCCGGACTGTATTGAGGCGATACCTGCGTAGCGCCGCCGACCGTCTCCTCGAAAATTTCGCGGGCAACCTCGTCTACATCGCCGACATCGAAACTGTTCTGCTGATTGAGGTAGCCGAAAAGCAACAGACGGTCGCACACCGAGTTGATGCGCCGGGGAATGCCGCTGCTCGCCTTGAAAATGGCCTCGAAGGCGGCGCCGGAAATGCGGGGGGAATCGGTGGCGCCTGCATGATGCAGCCGATGGGTGATATAGGCCTGGGTTTCGCCGACATCGAGGGGACCGATATGGCAGGTGGCGATGACTCGCTGACGAAATTGCATCATGTGCGGGCTCTGCAATATCTGGCGGAATTCGGGCTGGCCGACCAGGAAACTCTGCAGCAGGGCCTGGTTGCCATACTGGAAATTGGACAGCATGCGCAGTTCTTCCACCGCGCGGGCCGACAGGTTTTGGGCTTCGTCCACGACCAGCAGGCAACGCTTTCCCTTGGTGGTCATGCTGATGAGAAATGCCTCGAGGGACATCAGCACGTCCGATTTGGCCAGATCCTTGGTTCGCAGGCCAAAGGCGGCACCGACCAGGCGCAAGGTGTCGTCGGCATCGAGCTGCGTGCTGACCAGTTGGGCGGCGATCACTTTTTCAGGATCTAGACCTTCAAGCAGACCGCGTACGATGGTGGTCTTGCCCGCCCCGACTTCGCCTGTAATGACGATGAATCCCTCGTTCTGGTGCATGCCGTATTCGAGATAGGCCTGGGCGCGTCGGTGCTGCTTGCTTCCAAAATAGAAGGCAGGATCCGGATTGAGCTGGAATGGCTTGCTGGACAGGCCGTAGAAGGATTGATACATACGGTCAGAAGATGATTGAAACGGTGGCGACGATCGCGTTTTCGGAATAGGGATTGAAACTGCTGTCGAATTCGGTATGCCTGATGGTGACACCGCCCGTTGTTTTGGGGCCGAGTTTGGAAATCATGTTGACCTGATACATGGTCATCGTGGCTTCAAGTGCGCCGATACCTGTCCCCGTGCTTTTCTGACGGGAAGTCATCAGGCCGAGATTGGTCTGGGCGGTCAGGGTATGCACGAGATTGACGTTGAAGCCTTGTTGTCGAATGTCGGTCAGGTTGTTCTGGGCGAAAACGTTATTGACGGCGTTGGCAGCAAGAATCGACTGGTTTTCGGTACGGTCGAACTGGAGCGTGAGCGTGTTCCTTGCCCCCTGAAAGGCCATGGCTAACTGCTGGTTACGCTGTATGGTGGCGCTGGTGGTGAGGAAACTGCTAACCACCTGCGTACTGGGCGAAACGCCGGCTTGGGCCGACAGGTTGGTCGCACATGAACTGGCTGCCTGATTCAGTTGGCCGGCGTCGGTATACAGGCCGGATAGCTGTTGATTGCAAATCTGGTAAAACATGTCGAAGATCGTGCCCAGGCCGACTGAAGCGAATTGGTTGGGCAATATCGATACGTCCTTGGTGTCCGAATAGCGGATGTTGCTCAAGGGGAAACGTTGACTGATGCTGTAGCGATGCCCGTCGCCAAAGAAACGATGCTCCTGGAAGAGCGAGACCTTGGTTCTCTCGGTCGGTGTCCAGTCAAAACCATAACCGTAGGTGCCGCGTGTTTCCATGTTCGGGGATGCATAGTCATTCGATTCGCTACCGCCGCTCATGCTTACCCGGAATTGCGGAACGATCATGTAGGTCGCCGTGCCATACAGTCGTTTGGCATCGGTTGTCGGCCCAGGGCTATAGGCAGCGTTTTGCTGGGTTGCGTCGAGCGACCAGGTCAATTTTTGGAACGGTGTGCCGCCACGCAATTGGCCCGCCCAATCGGATACTTGAATAGTCGATGCGGCCGAAACGTTCGACCGCGTCGTCGACCAGTTGTAACGCAAGGAATAATCGACGGCGCCGGCAAGGCTGCCGCGTATGTAAGGTGACAGACGGTAAGAAGAGGTCTCGGCAATGTTGTAGTTGATGTTGGCATTGCTGGGGGACTGGGGGCCAAAGGCTGATATCGCCTGCTGGGCGATGAGG
>JAJXVG010000103.1 GCA_021782315.1 Pseudomonadota bacterium
TCCGATCTGCCAGTGGGAAAACGAAATTACCGCCAATGCCGTGGAAATCTACATTTCCCGCCTCCGCAACAAATTGCAGGGATGTCGCGTCGAAATCCGCACCATCCGGGGTATCGGCTACCGCCTCGATGAACTCTGAGCATTCCGCAAGCAGCCCCCACACCCTGCGCCAGCGTTTGCTGCGCCTGCTGCTTCTGCCGCTGATCGCCCTGTCGATCATCAGCCTGGCCTTCGACTATCGCATCGCCTTCGAACCGGCTTCCGATGCCTACGATCATGCCCTTTCCGACGATGCCATGGCCCTCGCCGAGCAGATACGCTATCTCGACTCCCGCCTCCAGGTCGATCTCCCCGCCGCCGCCGAGGCCGTGCTCCGGACGGACAACGGCGACGAGGAGTTTCTTTCCATCTACGGACCGAACGGCGAATTCCTGGCCGGCGACTCGGACCTGCACGCCGACCCGCCGGTCAAGGGTCAGAACCCCGTGCTCTCCGATGGCAGCTTTCGCGGCAAGAAAATCCGCAAGGCCAGTTACCGCCTGCATACCAGGGCCGGCCAGGCGACGGTCACGGTAGCCGAAACGACGCGCAAGCGTGAGCGCAGCGGTTCGAAAATCCTGGCTGGCATGATGATGCCCAACATCCTTCTCATCATTGCCACGCTGGGCCTCGTCTATCTCGGCATACGCAGCGGCCTGGCGCCCCTGACCCAGCTCAGCGAGGAAATCAACCGCCGGGCGCCGCACGACCTCAGCCCGCTGCCCCGGCGCGACATTCCCGCCGAAGCGGAACCGCTGGTCAAGGCGATGGACAGCCTGATGGAAGACCTCCGTTCGGCCTCGGCGGCGCAGCAAGCCTTTCTTGCCAACGCCGCCCACCAGATGAAAACGCCGCTGGCCGGACTCCAGGCCCAGCTCGAACTGCATGCCCAGGAACTTCCCGAACAATATGAGCCGCGCGCCCAGCGGCTGTTCGAGGCGACCCGGCAGCTCGGGCACCTGATCCATCAACTCCTCGCCCTGGCGCGCTCGGCCCCGGAAGCCAATCTCGCCCAGGAAAAACACCCGGTGGACCTCGGCAAGATCATCGAATCCAATGCCTCCAACTGGTTCGACCAGGCCCGGATGCGCAATATCGATCTCGGCTTCGAAGCCGAGTCGGCAACGCTTTCGGGTTCCGAATGGATGCTGCGCGAGATGCTGGCGAATCTCATCGACAATGCCCTGCGCTACACGCCAGAGGGCGGCACGGTCACCGTCCGCAGCGGCCTGGCCGACGGCCAGCCGTTTATCGAGGTGGAGGATAATGGACTTGGCATTCCCGTCGATCAGCGGCAGCGGATTTTCGAGCGCTTCTATCGCGCCAGCGAAACGGCAAGCGAAGGAAGCGGCCTCGGATTGGCCATCGTCAAGGAAGTTGCCGACCGCCACGGGGCAAGCGTTCAATTGATGCCGGCGGCCAACGACAGGGGCACTAAAATAAGAATATTGTTCGCTTCTCCGCTTGCCGAATCCGGCACCACCGGCAAGACGGCGCCAGCCCGCCAACCCCGCGTAAAAAACTTGCTGTGACGACCGAGACTCACTAAGCTGCGCGCACCCCGAATCCCCCCAACAACGATGAAGCCGATTGCATTTGCAAATTAAAATGACCAGCCAGCCTGCGCCCGAAAAAACTACCGCCTGGTCCTGCTGGACCGCCATCCTGTTGCGGGTCTACCGCAACAGCGCAATCAACACGAAAACCAAGACAAAAATCCTCGCCCGCCTGCTCGCCGGTCCGCGCCTGGCCGTCCGCCTGCAGCGGAACCTGGAGAAGGTCGGCCTCGAAGCCGTTGCCGCCTGTCACCCGCGACTGTTCGAAAAATACAGCCGCCCCTACCTGGCCAAGGGCTTGTCGGCAAGGGAGCGCGTCGATCTCGTTTGCGGCCACTACACCGCGCTCGCCTCCCATTTTCAGCAGCCGGCCGTCATGGCCATGTACACCAAGGGTATCCGCCTGCTGACGCCCCTGCTGGCAGAACTCGACGCCTACGTCGAACTGAGTTACCAGCCGGCCATGGAAAAGGAAGGCGAGCTTAGCCTCAATCTCTTTCTGCATGGCGAACGCGCCTACACCGCCACCTTCCTGCTCGGCCGGGATACCCTCTACATCGGTTCGCTGCAAGGCTCGAAATCCTCACTGGTCGAAATCCGCCGCTTCACCAAGGCCAGCCACGGTGTCCGCCCGCAGAACTTCGTCCTTTTCGTCCTCCGGCAATTCGCCGGCCACCTCGGCATCTCGTCGATCAAGGCCATCGGCAATGCCGCCCACGTCTACACCACCCACCGGCGAACCAAGGATCGGATCAGTTTCGACTACGACACCTTCTGGGCGGAAACCGGCGGCCAAAGGCTGGACGAGCGTTTCTACGATCTGCCGCTGCTCACGCCGCGCAAGGAAATCGCCAATGTGGTGATGAACAAGCGGGCCCAGTATCGTCGCCGCTACGAATTCCTCGACGCCTGCGCCGCCCTGCTCGATGAGGAACTCGGCGTCCTCAGGCCTTGAGGTCCGAACGATGGAAACCAAGCATTCGCCGACGCCGCCCGGCCGCTACCTGCGTCGCGGCCTGATCGCCCTCATCCTTGCCTGCAACCATGGCATGGGCCTGGCAGGCGGCACGCCGGTCGGATTGTGGCGAACCCTTGACGAGGATAGCGGCGAAGCCAGGTCGCTGGTCCGCATCACAGAAAACCGGGGCGTTCTCGAAGGACGCATCGAAAAACTGCTCGACCCCGACGAGGCGGCCGATGCGCGCTGCGACCGCTGCACGGACGAGCGTCACAAGCAGCCGATTGTCGGCTTGAACATCCTGCGCAACCTGCGCCCGGTCGAAGGCAAGGCCGGCCGCTGGAGCGGCGGCGACATTCTCGATCCGGAAAACGGCAGGGTTTATCGCGCCACCCTCACGCTGAGCGGCGACGGTCGACAACTGGATGTTCGCGGCTATATCGGCAGCCCGCTCTTCGGCCGAAGCCAGACCTGGATTCGCGCCGACTGAAGCTAGGTGGGCGGACGACCGTCCGCCACCGGATTACTCGGCGCCGCAGCGCCGCAACAGTTGCTCGAAGAGGGCAAGGCCCAGATCGATTTCCTCGTTGGTGATGGTGAAACTGGGCGCCAGGGTGAATACGTTCTTGTAGTATCCGCCGACATCCAGCACCAGGCCGTAACGCTTGCCGTCCAGTTCGAGGTCGCCCTTGAGGCCTTCGTTGAAGACACGGTCGGCCAGCTCGCGGTTCGGCGTGTAGCCGTCGGCCTGGCACATTTCCATGCGCAGGGCCATGCCCATGCCGCTGACGTCACCCACCATCTTCCAGCGCGCCTTCAGTTCCTCCAGGCGCTTCAGGAAATAGGCGCCCTTTTCGCGCAGCCCGGGCTCCAGATCGGACTCCTGGGTCATGCGCAGGACTTCCAGGGCGGTCGCCGTACCCAGCGGATTGGAAGCGAAGGTGGAATGGGTGGAACCCGGCGGGAAGACGTCCGGACTGATCAACTCCTCGCGGGCCCAGATGCCTGAAATGGGGTTGAGGCCGTTGGTGATCGCCTTGCCGAAAATGAAGACATCGGGAACGATGCCGAAATTTTCCCAGGACCACAGCTTGCCGGTGCGGTAGACGCCCATCTGGATTTCGTCGACGACCAGCAGGGTTTTGTGCTCCTTGAGGGTCTTGGCCAGCTTGGGGAAATAACCTTCCGGCGGAATGACGTAACCGCCGGTCCCCTGGATGGTTTCGACGTAAAAGGCACCGTATTCGCACTGCTTGGCCTTGTCGTCCCAGACGCCGTTGTATTCGGTCTCGAACAACTTTTCGAATTCATTGTGGCAATACATGCCGCAGGATTCCTGCTTGAGGCTGTACGGGCAGCGAAAACAGTAGGGGAAAGGAATGAACTGGGCCCGGTCGAAGTGGCCGAAACGACGGCGATAGCGGTAGCTGGAGGTAATCGCCGAAGCCCCCAGGGTACGCCCGTGGTAGCCGCCCATGAAGGCAAACATCAGGCTCTTGCCGGTCGCGTTGCGGACGATCTTCATCGAATCCTCGACCGCCTGGGCGCCGCCCACATTGAAGTGGACCCGACCCTTGACGCCGTATTTTTCCTCGATGTACTTGCAGATCGTCTCGGCCAGCTCGACCTTTTCGGCATGCAGGTATTGGCAGGCCAACTGGGGCAAGGTATCGATCTGCTTCTTCAGGACATCGTTCAGGCGCTTGTTCTTGTAGCCGAAGTTGACCGCCGAATACCACATCTGCAGGTCGAGATAGGGCGTCTGATTCTCATCGTAGAGGTAAGAGCCTTCGCAAGAAGTGAACACCTTGGGGGGATCGGCGTAGTGAACGGTGTCACCCCACGAACAGTAGCGCGCGTCTTTTTCAAGCAGAGTTATCGTTTTTTGATCCATGGAAGGCATTTTTCCTGTAAAAAATTAAGCAATCGCGGCGCGAGGGAGATCAAGCGGCCAAGTCTTGACGATACTCAGCACATCGGAAAAATCCTCAAACGCGATATGAGATATGCCTTGATCTTCGCAGTGCTTGATCAGGGAACTCTTGGCAAAGACGATATCGGCAATGCCGGCCAGGCAGGCATCCGACTTGCCGTCGCCGATCAGGACGATGGGGCCACCGTGCTGGACAGCCATTTGCCGGGCGATGGCACACTTGCATACGCCATTGCCGCTACGGCAATCCGCGTTCTGGTAAGGAAAGCTCAGGCTGAGGCGATCCGGCGCGACAAAATCCAGTTGATTGGCGAATACCGGGAACCCGCTCAGGCCGGCGCCACGCAAGGCGGCCTTGATTCCGTAGTCGAGACCGTCGCTGACCACAGCCAGGCCGGCAAATTCACGAACGTATTGCCAAAAGGCGGAAAAATGGGGATCGAGCCTGATGTCTTGAAAAAATTTACCGAGGGCAATGCGGTCGGCCCTGACCAGTGCGACCTGCTCGCGCATGCATTCAAGCGCCGAAATCCGCCCACCCAGCCAATCGCTCTCAAGTTCCTGCCAAAGGGGGTCGGCATGGTGTTCAAGCAGTTTGTCCACCGTATCTTCGGGTGACAGCGTGCCATCGAAATCAATTATAAAAATCATCGTGATCCAGTGGGGAAATATGCGGCCAGTTCACAACTCGACCTGAGTCTTTGCGGGTGCGCGAATTTTGCCTGAAATTCCCCTTCGTTATCCTGACAAAATGCAGGCCTATCAAAAATGGTATACAAAGGCCGCGACAATTTCCTTCTGAACGGTGGCACCGAAGTTGCGGACCAGGGGACTATCGCTGGCCCCGGCATTCAAACGGCCCACGGTTGCACTGAAAGCGATGCCCGTGGACTCGCTGGTCGGCAGAAAGCCCTCGTAGGTCAGCGAGGTCTTGCTGGCGCCCGCCTTGGGATCATATTCGTTCACGCCGAGCCGCGCCGCATCTTCGGCCGAGAGACCGAAAAATCGACGCATGCCGGCGTGATTCATGGCCTCCTGGCTAAAATGGATATCGTGTTCCAGATAGCCGATTTTGGGGAGCGCAAGCTCGGCATAGACTTCGCCGTAGGCAACCCTCGTATTCTGGATATCGTGACGAAGACGCACCCCCAGCGACAATTCCGGCGTCAAGCCATACTCGAGGTAGCCTCCCCACTGCATCGTATTCTGTAGCGTTGGCACCTGGAGCCCGGCCAGATCATGACTGGAGCGCCCCCAGACCATGGTGCCGACCAAGCCGCCATGCCAGCGCTTGCCGTACAACAAGTCGATGACCAATCCCTTGACGGTCGAAAACTCGACCTGATCGCGCCAGTTGATGTCAACGTAAGGGACCGGGCGGATTTCGTTCCGCCCCGACCCCATCCATCTCGGCAATCGGTCCAGGCCCGCGCCGAAGGCATAGGTCGTTTCCTGGCGGGCGGGTTCGGATTTCGGCGAGGCATGCCCGGCAACGCCAGCCGATGCCGGCGAGGCCTGGGGCAAGATTTTTTCCCGGGAAGGCCCTCCGATTTCCTTGGCAGGCGCCGGGTCGGCCGGCAGCGGCTTCCCCGGAGCGGCATCTGCAATCGGGCTTGCCCCCGGAAGTTGAGGCAAGCGGGCCCGATCCGATGGTTCCCGACGAAGGCGGCGGGGAAGCAGTTGCAAGGGCGGCAAGACCTGCCCCAGCGAGGTGCAAGGGCTTGGACAGTCGATATGCCCCCCTGCCCCCTCCTCCTTGGCCGGGCTCGGAGACGCCTTCGCCCCCGGGTTTTCGGCCGAGGCCGGCAGAGGAAGCTCAGCGGCTGGCGACGCCGACCGCCCAAACCAATAGATCGAAAAACCGACGCCGAGCAAGGCGCTGGCAACAACAGCGGGGTATCGCAATATTTTTTTCAAAAAGGGCCGACCAACCAAAGAATAATGATTACAAACCAATCGGAAAAACAGCGCCAAACCAAACGCCAGCTTGTCCTGGATGGCGGAAACGGCTCCACGAGGTTAGCAGCCTCTCTCTTTCGATATACTGACAGGCAAACCACCGGCGACCGGTATTAAACTTGCCGCCCTTTGCGCCCCCAGCGGAAGCGCTCACTGAAGTGAAGAATTTTCTCGATGCATTTTACCAACAGTCTTGAACCGGCAGGCTTGATTCAGCACTTTCTGGACCATCCGCCGGCTGATTTTGAAGTACTCCGCAGCAGCCTGGGGCAACCGGGATTCCGCATGGATTTCGATCTGTTTACAACAGGCGACCCCGCCACCCTCAAACGCCTTGACGCCCTCCCTTTCAGCCGCTGGCTGCGGCGCCGGCTGACCTGGCGAACCCTCTTTTTCGGCACTACCGTCAGCGAATATCTGCCGGCCGTCGCACATATCGACGCCAGGACCCAGCTCGAATCCATGCTGACCGCCTGGAAAAAAAGCACCCGATTGCTGATCATCAAGGATATTCCCGAAGATTCCCCCCTGTTGCCAGCCGACGAGCGTGCAGCGGCGGCGGACCTGATCTCTGTCTGCGAGAACGAGGGCTTCGTGCCGGTGGCCGGCCAGGCGCTGGCCTATGTCAACATCGATTTTCAAGACGAGGACGAATACCTGTCGCGCCTGTCGTCGGGGCGGCGGAAGAATATCCGGCGCAAGCTGCGGGTCCGCGGCGACTTGCGGATCGAGATCGTCAGCACCGGCAGCGAGCGACTGAACGATGCGGCTTTCCTGGAAGAGTTGTATGGCCTATACCTCGAAGTCTATGCGCAGAGCGAAATTCACTTCGACAGGCTGAGCGCCGACTTCTTCCGCGCCGTCCTCCGGGACGGCTCGATCGACGGACATCTTTTCCTCTACCACGCATCGGACAAGCTGATCGGATTCAATCTCTGTTTCATCCACAATGGCATGCTGATAGACAAGTACGTCGGTTTCCGCTATCCCGACGCCCGCGACCACAATCTCTATTTCGTCAGCTGGATGGAAAACCTCGCCTTTGCCTCGGCACGACGGCTAAGCCATTATGTTGCCGGGTGGACGGACCCGGAAATCAAGGCCTACCTCGGCGCCAAATTCACCTTCACCCGGCACGCCGTATATGTGCGCAACCCCCTGCTGCGTCGGGTGATGGGCAAATTCTCCAAACTCTTCGAACACGACAAGGCCTGGTTCGAGGAGATGCAGCGGTGAACCGCCCCCTGGTTCTCGACATCGACGCCTCCCTGCACGGGCTGGACGAGTCGCGGATGCTCGACCTCGCCGACTGGCAGGAGGCCATTCGCTTCGGATGCTCCTGGTCGACCTGGCAAGCCTTCCGCCAACTGCTCGCCGAGCGGATGCCCCGCCATCACGGCACGGTCTGCATGGGCAGCGGCGATTTTCACCACATCAGCCATCTCCTGCTCGAACGTCGGCAACAGGAATCGCCTTTCGATGTCGTGGTCCTCGACAACCACCCCGACAACATGCGCTTCCCCTTCGGCATCCATTGCGGTTCGTGGGTCCTGCATGCCGCCCGCCTGCCGCAGGTTCGCCACATCCACGTTCTCGGCATCACATCGCCCGATGTCGGCTGGCGGCATGCATGGGAGAACCATCTCCTGCCCATCTTCCGCGGCAAGCTTTGCTACTGGACCATCGGAGTCGATACGAACTGGGCGAAACTACCGGGGCTGGCCAAGGGTTTCCGCGCCTTCGCCGGGGCCGACGAACTATTGGCCGCTTTCATAGAAGCCTTGCCGGAAAACATTCCCGGCCCGGTCTACCTGTCCATTGACAAGGATGTCTTCTCGCCGGAGGTCGCCCGCACCAACTGGGACCAAGGCTGCTTCGAACTCGACCACGCCCGCCGGCTGATCGCCGCCCTGAACGGCAAACTGATCGGCAGCGACCTGACCGGGGAAATCTCCGTTCATCGCTACCGGACACCCTGGAAACGCTGGCTCAGCGCCGTCGACGGCCAGCCGGCGATAGCCGCCGCCACCCTCGGACAATGGCAGGCCCAGCAGATGAACGTCAATCGGCAACTGCTCGGCTGGCTGGCGGCGGCCGGCCAGTAAGCGCGTCAGCGGCAAAAGCGCGCCAGGACACCGAGGATTTCCTCGAAATGGGCATCGTCGAGCCAGGGACTGTTGGTGATGGTCAGGCTGCGGGCCGCGAACTCCCTGGCGTTGGGAACGTGGCACTCGCCAACCCAGGGCCGCAGGTATTCGTAGTCGGGCAGCGCGCAGGCAAACATGCGGGCGACCCCGAGGCCGGCCCCCCAGAGAACGCCCAGCACCCGGTCGCGCATTGCCTCGCTGGCCAGCAGGACCATGAATACCGGCCAGGTACCCCGCCGCCCCGGCGGATCGGACAGCACCTTGACCCCCGGCAGGGCTGCCAGGCGGGGCAAGCGCTCGGCGGCCCGCCGGGCCAGCCTTTGCTGAAAGGCCGGCAAGCGCGCCAGGGCGCTGCTGCCGACCGCCTGCCGCCATGCCGAAACCCGGTGGAACGGGATTTCCGGCGAGAAGCAGTCGCCGGCCGCGGCGACCGGATCGTTCTCTCGCAAAGCCCGCCGCAGGGCGTGGCCATAGACGAAAGGCAATCCTTGCGGTCGATAGGCCAGCGCATAGCCCAACAACTCAAGGCAGCGCCTCGCCTCCATCAATAAACCGCGCGGCACGATATCCCGTGCCGTATCGCTCAATTCGGCACGCAGCCCTGCATCGGCCGCGACCCACACCCCGCCCTCGAAAAGACTCAGGCCCTTGCCCGCGGCCAGGCTGAAGAACCCGGCATCGCCCGCCAGGCCGAGGCTTTTTCCGCCATCGCGAGCGCCCAGCGCCTGGGCGGCATCTTCGATCACGTAGGCGCCGCAGCGCCGGGCAATAGCGATGACCGGCGCCAGGTCGGCGACGCGCCCGCCGAGGTGGGTCGGCACGACGGCCAGCGTCCGCTCATCGCAAATCTTCGCCAGCGCCTCGGGGTCCAGTTCAAAGCTCAGCGGCCTGACATCGCAGACACGCAATTGCAGACCACAGCGGGCGATGGCGAACACCACCAGGGGGCAGGTGTAGGCCGGAACGACTACCGTCGTCCGTTTCGATCGCCGGCGCAGCGTTTCAAGAATGATGATCAGGCTCGCCGTGCCGGAGCAGGCGATGCCCACCGCCGGCACTTCGAGAAAGCCGGCCAGGCGCTGCGCGAAATCGCCGCCCCGGCCTGCCAGATCCCCCAGGAGCAGGGGCAAGCCGGCGGTCGGCGGACATTCCCCCTTAAGGATGGACATGCGGCGCCGAGGTCTCACCCACCGCCAGGCAAATCACACCGGCCACGACGAGAGCGGCTCCGAACATCTGCCAGGCGCTCAGCGACTCTCCGAACAAGGGTACGGAAATGATCATGACGCCGACCACTTCCAGGTGGGAAGCGGCAAAAGCCGGCCCGACCGGCGCATGTCGGAGCAGGGTCATCCAGGTCAAGAATGCGCCGATATAACCGACGATGGCCCCGTACACCCAGACTTCGCCCAGGACGCGAAGAACCCATGCCATGTCGATCATGAAGGGGTCGGCATGGGTCGCCGCCATCTTGAAGCAGACCTGGGAAAAGGTATCGAAGGCGATGAGTACGACAAAACCGAGGAGATAGAATTTTTTCAAGGACATTCAGGCCACCCCCACGATCGCGACGCCGGCCACGATCAACAACATGCCGACGATGCGCGGCCGGGTGAAATGCTCCTTGAAGACGATGCGGCCGCCGATCATGACGACCACGATGCTCATCATGCCGAGCAGGACGCCTTGCGCCAACGGCACCAGCGACAGGAAGGCCAGCCAGAGAACAAACTCGCCGACGAAACAGAAAATCCCCAGCCACAGCCAGGGGCGGCCCAGCATGTGACGCCAGTGCTCAAGCGTCGTCGCATCGGCGGCGGGTTCGACGGCGGCCAGCTTGAAGGCGAAATGTCCGCCGGAGTCCACCAGGATGTTCAGCACCCACAGCGTGACGATCAAGAGAGAATTCATTCGTTGTCAAATCCATGCGATAGCGGGTTGAAGAATCCCGAACAGTCTGATCGCTTGGCAGGTGAAGGAGCAACTCAGGCTTGCGGAAATCCGAATCTTAGTTGTTTTGCGCCCTTCTTTCACCGGCCCGTTTTATTGCACGACATTCGGTCGGCCGACGCGCCATCCCCATGGCATGAAGCGATCGCGACGCCTCGTTGGTGACGGGGCTTTCGTGGGACAATCCGGCCTTCGCTGTCCGAAAGACCACCATGCATCCCCGCAACAAGAACGCCGACGGCTACGATTTCGCCGCCCTGACAGCCACTTCGGCCGCCCTGCTCAAACATGTCAAGGCAACGGTCGCCGGCACGCCGAGCATCGATTTCGCCAATCCGGCCGCCGTCAAGATGCTCAACCGGGCCATCCTGATGCATCACTACGGCGTCAAGGGCTGGGACATCCCGGCCGGCTACCTGTGTCCGCCGATTCCCGGCCGGGCCGATTACGTCCACAGCGTTGCCGACCTGCTGGCGACCTGCAACAAGAAAAACATCCCGACCGGCGCCGGCGTCCGCGTACTCGATATCGGCACCGGCGCCAACCTCGTCTATCCGCTGATCGGTCATGCCGAATACGGCTGGTCCTTCCTCGGCGTCGATATCGACGAGGCGGCGCTCGCCAACGCCCGGGCCATCCTCGACAAGAACCCCGAACTGGCGGCCGATGTCGAACTGCGCCACCAGACGGTCTGGGACAACATCTACACCGGCCTGCTGCGTTCCGGCGAAGTGTTCGACCTGTCGATCTGCAACCCGCCATTCCACAACACGCCGGACGAGGTCATGGCCGTCAGCCGGCGCAAGTGGAACAATCTCGACAAGCCGGGCGCCCGGCGCGGCGCCGCCGAGCCGCGCCTCAACTTCGGCGGCGGCGGCACCGAATTGTGGTGCAACGGCGGCGAGCGTGCCTTCGTCAAGCTGATGATCGAACAGAGCTGCCACATCCCGAAACGGGTCATGTGGTTCACCAGCCTGCTCTCGCAGGGCGACAACCTGCCGCACATCGAGGCGGCGCTGAAGAAGGCCAAGGTGGTCGAGTCGCGCATCATCCCGATGGCCCAGGGGCAA
>JAJXVG010000290.1 GCA_021782315.1 Pseudomonadota bacterium
CTTCGGCACGGTGCACTCGGCATAGGCGTAGAGCAGCTTGGCGCCGTGCTTGATGATGCCGCCGTATTCCTGGGTGGTGCCCGGCATGAAGCCCGGAACATCGACGAAGGTGACGACCGGAATATTGAAGGCGTCGCAGAAACGGACGAAGCGGGCCGCCTTGATCGACGACTTGATGTCCAGGAAACCGGCCAGCACCAGCGGCTGGTTGGCGACGATACCGACCGGATGGCCGTCGATGCGACCGAAACCGATGATGATGTTCTTGGCGTAATCAGGCTGCAGCTCGAAAAAGTCGTTGTCGTCGACCACCTTGACGAGCAGTTCCTTCATGTCGTACGCCTTGTTGGCGCTGTCCGGTACCAGGGTGTCGAGCGAATAGTCCATGCGGTCGACCGGGTCGTTGGTCGGCGTCACCGGCGGCTTCTCACGATTGTTGGCCGGCACGAAATTCATGAAGCGACGGAGCATTGACAGGGCCTCGACATCGTTCTCGAAAGCCAGGTCGGCGACGCCGGACTTGCTGGTGTGGGTCACGGCGCCACCCAGTTCTTCGGCAGTGACGTCTTCGTGGGTCACGGTCTTGACCACTTCGGGACCGGTCACGAACATGTAGGACGAGTCCTTGACCATGAAAATGAAGTCGGTCATCGACGGCGAGTAAACCGCACCGCCGGCGCAGGGACCCATGATCATGGAAATCTGCGGGACGACGCCGGAAGCCATGACGTTGCGCTGGAAAACGTCGGCATAGCCGCCGAGGGAGGCGACGCCTTCCTGGATGCGGGCGCCGCCGGAGTCGTTGAGGCCGATGACCGGGGCGCCGACCTTCATCGCCTGGTCCATGACCTTGCAGATCTTCTCGGCGTGGGTTTCCGACAGCGAGCCGCCGAACACGGTGAAATCCTGGCTGAAGACGAAGACCAGGCGGCCGTTGATGGTGCCGTAGCCGACAACGACGCCGTCGCCCGGCGTTTTTTCCGCCTGATCCATGCCGAAATCGACGCAGCGGTGTTCCTTGAACATGTCCCATTCCTCGAAGGAATCCGGATCGAGCAAGAGTTCGATACGTTCGCGGGCGGTCAGTTTGCCTTTCTTGTGCTGGCTGTCGATACGCTTCTGGCCACCGCCGAGGCGGGCCAGTTCACGTTTCATTTCCAGCTGGCGGATGATGTCGTGCATAGAAAACTCCCTAAATGGATCGGGTAATTCGGAACTTCAGTGTTTCAGATAGTCGAGCAGGGCATGGGCGGCGGCGGCCGGGGTGGTCTGGCCGGACTCGACGGATCGGGTCAGTTCGGGCAGGTTTTCCCGGACGCGCGGGTGATGGCGAAAATGCCGGCGCAGGCCCGAATCGATCAATTGCCACAGCCAGCTCAATGCCTGATGCTGGCGCTTGCGCTCGAACTCGCCGGTCGGCTTCAGGGCGGCCTGATATTTCTCGACCTCCGCCCAGAAATCGGCGATGCCCTCCTTGTGCAGCGCCGACAGGGTGATCACCGGCGGCGACCAGTTGGCCGAAGCCGGGCGCAGCATGTGCAGCGCATTGCGCCATTGGGCGCGCACCACGGCCGTTGCCTGGCGGTCGATATCGGCCTTGTTGATGACCACCAGATCGGCAATCTCGACAATACCCTTCTTGATCGCCTGGAGGTCGTCGCCGGCGTTCGGCAGCTGCAGCAGGCAGAACATGTCGACCATGCCGGCTACCGTCGTTTCCGACTGGCCGACGCCGACCGTCTCGACGACGATCACGTCGTAGCCGGATGCCTCGCAGAGCAGCATCGCCTCGCGCGTCTTTTCGGCGACGCCGCCAAGCGAGCCGGCCGAAGGGGAGGGACGGATGAAGGCTTCCTGGCGCTGGCTGAGCAATTCCATCCGCGTCTTGTCGCCGAGGATGGAGCCGCCGGAAACCGACGACGACGGGTCGACGGCGAGGACGGCCAGCTTCTTGCCCCGCTCGATCAACCAGATGCCGAGCGCCTCGATGAAAGTTGACTTGCCGGCGCCAGGCACCCCGGAAATGCCGATGCGGATTGCCTTTCCGGTGCTCGGCAGCAGCGCGTTCAGCATCTGCTGCGCGCGCTGCTGGTGGTCGGCGCGGGTCGACTCGACGAGCGTGATGGCCTTGGCCAGCGAACGGCGCTGACCGGCCAGGACGCCGTCGACCAGTCCCTGGTCGGCGGCGGACAGGGAATGCGCCGGCACGGCAATGTCGCCCAGATTCATCCTGGCCTAGCCGCGCGCCTTGCGAATCTCTTGCAGCACGCGTACCGCAGAATCCTCGATTCGGGTGCCCGGTCCGAAGATCGCCTTGGCGCCTGCCTTGTAGAGGTAATCGTAGTCCTGGGCCGGGATGACGCCGCCGGCGAAGACGATGATGTCGTCGGCACCCTGGGCCTTCAGCGAATTGACCAGTTCGGGCAGCAGGGTCTTGTGGCCGGCCGCCAGCGAGGAAACGCCGATGGCGTGCACGTCGTTCTCGATCGCCTGGCGAGCAGCCTCTTCCGGCGTCTGGAACAGG
>JAJXVG010000104.1 GCA_021782315.1 Pseudomonadota bacterium
CGCAAGCTCGGCATGCAGACCTTCATCGTGATCGAAAAGCCATCCGAACTCGCGCACGTGATCGCCGAATCGAAGGCGCTCGACGTGACGCCGGGCCTCGGCGTGCGCATGCGGCTGGCATCGCTCGGCGCCGGCAAGTGGCAGAACTCCGGCGGCGACAACAAGCATCAGCAGCAGTGCCACCCACAGCGTGTCGGTTGACGGGGAGAGGCGGGGGGGCGGGGGAACGGCGCTCAGTTTCAGACCGCCCGGATCGGCCGGCGCTTCGGCCGCCGTTACGGGCGGTTCCGTGTTTTCGGCCGGGGTCGGCTTGCCTGCTTGATCATCTGTCGGGCTCAGCCATTTTTCCTGCTTGCCTGCCGGGACTGATCGCGCTTCGGTAGTTTTGGATATGCTGGCGTTGTCCCCGGTCAGCCCGCGGACCAGCGCGCCGGGCGGCGGCGTTCCGGCGCCCATGGCCTTCTGGTCGCGTTCGCCGGTGTGGTAACCGGTGCGCAGGAAATCCTTCGCTTCCTCGCTGCCTTCGGCCGCTGCCGCTTCGAACCACCGGCGGGCGGCGGCTTCGTCGCGTGCAACCCCCTTGCCTTGGTAGAGCATGGTGGCGTAATGCAGCTTGCCCAGCGGGCTGTAGGCCGGGTCGCCGCTGGTCGCCGCCCGGTGCATCAATTCGGCCGCCTGGGCGAGATCGGGGGCGACCCCGGCGCCGTCTTCGAGGAGCAGGGCCTTCCAGATCATCGCCCCGGCGTAGCCGGCGGCGATGCATTTATCGAAAACCTTGTGGGCGTTTTCGTGGTCGCCGCATTTTTCCAGCATGTAGCCCTTGCCGCAGGTGACCATACTGGCCGGCTGCCCGACGATATATTCCAGCGTCTGGTCGCCGACGACGTTGGCCAGGTCGCTCGGGTCGCCCGGTGTCGCGGGGCCGCCGCAGAAGGAATTGCCGGCAAGGGCGGCCTGTGTCGCGATGACGGCGGAGAGGGTGAGCGCCATCGCGAGATGGCGCCGGTAGGCATGGAATTGGGGTCGCATCGGGGGGCGCATCGTCGTCCTCGCTGGCCACTGGCCGGGTTGCCGATCGACTGAATCGGTCAGGCAAGCTTATCGAGGTGGCCGGCGGCCGGCTTGAGCAAAGCGCCCGCCGAAGCCAGGGCAATTTGCCCGGCCGGTGGCGCAGCCGGCGCGGGACCGGCTGCGCTGTGGATGATCCCGGGGATTAGCCCGTCAGCGGCTTGACGACACGCTTGACGGCGGTGTCGTCCGGGTGCGGATGGATGGTGAAGCCGAGGCTGGTCATCAGGCGGAACATCTTCGAATTGGTCGACAGGACGTCGCCGACCACGGCGCGATAACCCTTCATGCGGGCGCATTCGATCAGCGCCATCATCAGCTTGCGGCCGACCCCGCACTTCTGCCAGTCGTCGCCGACGGCCAGCGCGAATTCGACCGACTCGCCGTCCGGATTGACCACGTAGCGGGCGACGCCGATCTGCTTGTCGCGGCCTTCGCCGGCCTCGTCACGGTCCTCGGCGATGGTGGCGACCAGGGCCATTTCGCGGTCGTAGTCGATCTGCGTGAAGCGGACCAGCATGGTTTGCGTCAGTTCGCGCAGGGTGTCCATGAAACGGTAGTAGCGCGATTCGTCGGACATGTTCTTGACGAAATCCTGTTCCATGTCGGCATCCTCGGGCCGGATCGGGCGGATGGTGACGACCTTGCCGTCGTTCATCTGCCATTCCTGGATGAGGTGGACCGGGTAGGGATAGATCGACATGTGGGCATAACGGTCGCCGGAAGAGCTGGCGGCATGGTCGATGACGATGCGGGCGTCGGCGGCGATGGCGCCGTTCTCGTCGACGATCAGAGGATTGAGGTCCATTTCCTGGATCCACGGCAGTTCGCAGACCATTTCGGAAATGCACAGCAGGACTTCCTTGAGGGCTTCCCGGTCGACCGGCGGCATGTTGTGGAACTGGTCGAGAATTTTCGAGGCGCGGGTCGATTCGATCAGGTCCTTGGCCAGGAACTTGTTCAACGGCGGCAGGGCGACCGAGCGGTCACTGAAGATTTCGACATCGAAGCCGCCGGCGCCGAAGGTGATGACCGGGCCGAAAATCGGGTCGCGGAAGACGCCAATCATCAGTTCGCGGCCATTCGGGCGGGACAGGAAGGGTTCGATCGAGACGCCGTTGATCTTGGCCTTCGGATGGCGTTTGCTGACGGTGTCGATGATGTCGTGGTAAGCGTTGCGGACGGCCGGCGCATTGACGATGTTGAGCCGGACGCCGCCGGCGTCGGACTTGTGCGGCAGATCGGGGGAGTCGACCTTCATGGCGATCGGGAAGCCGATCTGCTCGGCCAGCAGCAGGGCCTCGGTCGCCGTGCGGGCGACCATGGTCTGGGCGACCGGCACCTTGAAGGCGCGCAGGATGGCCTTCGATTCCATTTCGGACAGCACCTTGCGTCGCTCGGCGAGCAGGGCCTCGATCAGCATCTTGGCGCCTTCGGCTTCCGGCCGGCCGTGCTGGCGGGTCGGTTCCGGCGTTTGCAGCAGCAGCTTCTGGTTGCGGTAGTACTTGGAAATGTGATGGAAGAGCTCGATGGCCGTTTCAGGCATGCGGAATGCCGGGATGCCCGATTCTTCGAGCAGTTTGCGCGCGCTGCGCACTTGGTCCTCGCCCATCCAGCAACAGATCAGCGAGCGGTTGAGCTTGTCGGCCACCTCGATGATCGCCTTGGCGACCGCCATCGGGTCGGTCATCGCCTGCGGCGAGAGCATGACCAGGGTGCTGTCGACATTGGCGTCGTGGGTGACCGCCATGATCGCGTCGCGATAGCGTTCCGGCGTCGCATCGCCGCCGATGTCGATGGGGTTGTTGTGGGACCAGTTGGCGGGGAGGGCCTTGTTGAGCACCGCCATCGTCTCGTTGCTCAGTTCGGCCAGCGGAATGCCCATGTCGCCGGCCCGGTCGGCCGCCATGGCACCCGGTCCGCCGCCGTTGGTGATGATCGCCAGGCGGTTGCCGAGCGGACGGAATTTCGAGGCCAGCGCCTTGGCCGCATAGAACAGCTGGCCGACGTTCTGGACGCGGACCACGCCGGCACGGCGCACGGCGGCATCGAAGACGGTATCGGAGACGGCGGCCATGCCCGAGTGGGTGGCGGCGGCGGCCGAACCGGCCTCGTGTCGGCCGGCCTTGAGCAGGATGATCGGCTTGATGCGGGCGGCCGAACGCAGGGCGCTCATGAAGCGGCGGGCGTTGCGGATGCCTTCGACATACATCAGGATGTAGTGGGTGCGGCTGTCGTAGATCAGGTAATCGAGGATTTCACCGAAATCGACGTCGGCGGTCATGCCGATGGAGATGACCGAGGAGAAACCGACCTGGTTGGCCTTGGCCCAGTCGAGCACGGCGGAGCACATGGCGCCGGACTGCGAGACGAGGGCGAGGTTGCCGGGGGCGGCGGTAATCTTGGTGAAGGTGGCGTTGAGGCCGAGTTCGGGGCGGATGATGCCCAGGCAGTTGGGACCGAGGACGCGGACATTGTAGGAACGGGCGATTTCGAGCACCTTGCGTTCCAGCGCGGCGCCGACATGGCCGGCCTCGGAAAAGCCGGAGGCAATGACGATGACGTTGCGGACACCGCTGCGGCCGCACTGTTCGATCAACTGCGGGACGGTTTGCGGGCGGGTGGCGATGACGGCCATCTCGACGCGGGCGCCGATCTCCTCGATCGATTTGTAGGACGGCTGGTCCTGGATCGTCTCGTGCTTGGGATTGATGGCGTAGAGGCGACCCTTGTAACCCGAACTGAGAATGTTCTTGAAGATGATGTTGCCGACCGAATTTTCGCGGTCCGAGGCGCCGATGACGGCGACCGATTTAGGTTCGAAAAGCGAGGTCAGATAGTGCTGTTCCAACATGGCAAACCCCTGTTCTGGATGTTATTGTGCAATGCGGAATTCTGGCACAAGCACCGGCTATTGTCATTGTCGGTGTAGGGTTATTCGCCATGTTGCAAGCGCCCTATCGATAATTCCGGGGAGGAAACATAGTACGCTCCGGACCCATGCCGTCGACTGCGTTTTTTCGTTTATATTCCTTGCGACAAGCGATATGAAAACTGCCGAAAACGAACTGCACCGAACCCTGCCACCCTCGCCCTGGGTGGTCAGGCATAGCCGACTGATCGCCAGCGGCGGGCCGGTCCTCGACCTGGCCTGCGGCAGCGGACGCCATGCCCGCCTGCTGGCCGGCATGGGGTTCGCGGTCCTGGCGGTGGACTGTAATTCCGAGGCCTTGGCGGCACTGGCCGATGTGGCCGGGGTCACCGCCAGTCGGCTCGACCTGGAAAGCGGGGACTGGCCGCTGGCCGGCCGCAGCTTTGCCGGCATCGTCGTCGCCAATTACCTGTGGCGGCCCCGCCTGCCGGACGTTCTCGCCATGCTGGCGCCCGGCGGCGTACTGATCTACGAAACCTTCATGCTCGGCAACGAAGCCTACGGTCGGCCGTCGACGCCGGAATTCCTGCTGCGCCCGGGCGAGTTGCGCGAACTTGCGCAGGCGGCCGGCTTGCGTGAAATCGCCTTCGAGGAAGGTTACGCGGCCAGCCCCAAGCCGGCCATGCGTCAGGCGATCTGCGCCGTCCGCGCGTGAACGACGGCGGCGGCCAGCCGCCTGATGCCGTCCTCGGACAGGTCGTCGGTTGTCAGATTGTTGCCCGGATCGAGCATGCCGGCGTAGTTGCGGTCCTGCGAACGCCGGTAGAGCGGATCGTAATGTTGTTCGAGCAGTTCGCGCACCAGGGTCGACCAGTCGCCGTCGCGGATCAGTTGCTGCCAGCGATCCAGCGTTTCCCGGCTCTGCAGCGCGCGCAGCGCGTCGAGGCGGAGACCGAGGAATTCGGGACGGCTCAGAAAATAGTCGTAATCCTTGAGCAGGAAGGCGACACGGGCGTCGAGCGTGGCGTCGACGGCGATGCACCGGCCGCCGCGGATGCGGGCGATCATCGCCTCGGGAACGTGCAGGTTGCCGATCTTGCGGCTTTCCGCCTCGACATAGACCGGGCGGGCCGGATCAAGCTTGCCCAGGGCCTGCAGCAAGGCGGTCTCGAAGCCCTTTTGCGAGGGCTGCGGCGAATCGGGCAGGATGCCGAGCACCGAGCCTTTATGATTGGCCAGGTTCTCAAGGTCGAGAATCTGTTCCCCCAGCGCGCCGACCGCCTGCAGGATGCGGGTCTTGGCGCTGCCGGTGGCGCCGCCGATGACGATGAAGTCGTATTGCTGCGGCAATGCTTCCAATCGGGCGATGACGTGAGCCCGCCAGGCCTTGTATCCGCCGTCCAGTTGCCCGGCCTGCCAGCCGATGGCCTTGAAGACGGTGGTCATCGAACCGCTGCGGTCGCCGCCGCGCCAGCAGCAGATCAGCGGTTTCCAGCTTTTCGGGCGGTCAAGGAAACGTTCCTTCAGGTGCCTGGCGATATTTTCGGACACCAGCGCCGCCCCGATTTTCTTGGCTTCGAACGGAGAGACCTGCTTGTAGAGCGTGCCGACCTGGATGCGCTGGGCGTCGTCGAGGACCGGGCAGTTGATGGCGCCGGGAATGTGGTCTTCGGCGAATTCGGCCGGCGAACGAACGTCGACGATCTCGTCGTAGGCCGCCAGATCGGCGATGGTGGGGCGTTTGGGCTTCATCCCGCTATTTTAGCAGCGGGGCGAGCACCGGCCAGACATGGTCGAGGATCAGCGGTTCCGCTTCGGCCAGCGGGTGCAGGTTGTCGGCCTGGAACAGTTCTGGCCGGCCGGCCACCGGTTCAAGCAGGAAGTCGATCAGCGGTATCTTTCCTGTCCGGGCAAGCTCCTTGAAACTGGCGAAGAAATCGTCGGCGTAAGGCCCGTAGTTGGGCGGCAGGCGCATGCCGGCGAGAACGACCCGGGCCCCGGCCGCGTGCGAGGCGTCGATCATGGCCTTGAGATTGTCGCGCATCTGGCCCAGGGGCAGGCCGCGCAAACCGTCGTTGGCGCCGAGGGCGATGACGACAACAGCCGGCCGATGGGTCTTGAGGGCCTGGCCCAGGCGCGAGCGCCCGCCGGCCGTGGTCTCGCCGGAGATTGACAGGTTGGCGACGCTATAATCGAGGCGCTTCTCGCTCAGGCGCGCGCCGAGCAGGGACGGCCAGGACTGTTCCGGCCGGATGCCGTAGCCGGCCGACAGCGAGTCGCCCATGATCAGGACGGTTTTGGCCGCCAGGGCGGACGTGGCAGTGAACAGCAGGGCAAACAGGAAGAGGGCGAGCCGCATGGCAGATGGACCGGTAATTGAAGTGTCGGGATTGGGCAAGACCGTCGATAACGGCGGCGAGCCGCTGACGATTTTGCAGGATATTTCCTTTTCGGTCATGCCGGGCGAAAGCATGGCCATCGTCGGCGCTTCCGGTTCCGGAAAATCGACCCTGCTCGGACTGTTGGCCGGACTGGACCTGCCGACGGCCGGCGAGGTCCGTCTCGACAACATCTCGCTGAACGGACTGGACGAGGATCAGCGCGCCCGTTTGCGCGGCCGTTTGCTGGGTTTCGTTTTCCAGTCCTTTCAACTGCTCCCTTCGCTGACCGCCCTGGAAAATGTCAGGCTGCCGCTGGAATTGGCCGGCCTTCCGCGGCCGGCCGGGGTCGCCAGCGAGTGGCTGGCGCGGGTCGGCCTCGGCCATCGTCTGCGGCACTATCCCAAGCATCTGTCGGGCGGCGAGCAACAGCGCGTGGCCCTGGCCCGCGCCTTCGCGCCGAATCCGCAACTGGTGCTGGCCGACGAACCGACCGGCAATCTCGATGCGACAACCGGCCAGCAGGTGATCGACCTGATGTTCGATTTGAACGCCGGGCAGGGCACCACCCTGCTGCTGGTCACCCACGACGAAGCTATCGCCGCGCGCTGCGCGCGAAGCCTCCGTCTCCAGTCCGGGCGGCTGGCGACCTAGCCGCAGGCGGCCGCTCAGAGTGTTGCCGGGTGCTTGTCGCAATTTTTTAGCGCTCCGCCCAGCGCAAGTTCATTTCGATCACTCGGGGGCGAGCGGGTTGAGGGCCGCCCGGGCGGCGCGCAGGCCGCTGCGCACGGCGCCTTCGAGGGTTGCCGGATAGTCGGCCCAGGTGTAGTCCCCGGCCAGGAAAAGGCGTGGGTTGGATGTCCGGAAAGCGGGGCGGCGCAGACCGGGGACGGCGGAGATGGTGGCGCGTTTTTCGCGGATGACCTTGCGCCAGACGCTGGCCGCCGGCATCGCCAACTCCCGTTCGAGGGCGGCCGCCAGGGCGGCATCGCCCAGCTTTTCCCAGTCGCCGTGCGCGCTCAGCACGCAGGCGAGCAGACCGTCGCCGCGATTGACCACCCACTGGCCGTGGGCGCCGAGCCGGCCGGTCAGCGGGGAGGGCATTTGGGTTTCGGGCATGTATTGCAGGTAGACCGTGGCGATCGGCTGGTAGGCGTAATCGGTGGCGGCGGCGGGCCACAGGGCGCCGACGTGTTGCGGCGCGGTGGCGATGATGGCGGAGGCGAAGCTTTCGCCCGCTATTTCGATGCCTTTTTCGTCTTCGCCGATACGACGGATGCGCTCGCCGAGGCGGATTCTGGCGCCCCCGCTTCGCAGCCATTGTTCGGCCGGCTCGGCCAGTAATCGGCCGAGGTCGACGCGCGGCAGCAGCAAATCGGTGTCTTCGCGGCGCGCACTGCCCAGGCTGTCGCGCAGCACGTTGGCGAACAGTTGCGCCGAAGCCTGCCGGGCCGGCGTGTTCAGGGCGGCCAGGCAGAGCGGTTCCCACAGGTGGCAGCGCAGGGCGCCGGTTTGGCCGGCTGCGTCGAGCCACTGGGCGACGGTGCTGTCCTCCGCCAGGCGAAAGCCCCGGCCCTTGACGGATTCCATCCAGCGCGCCGTTCTGGCCTTTTCCCGGCAGTCCACCCCGGCAGCGGTGAGCAGGCCCCAGGCGACGTTGAGGGGCGCGGGCAGCCGGGGCAGGGCAAGACGAAAGCCTGCATTGTCGGTGAGTTGCAGCGGTTGGCGGCGGAGGAGCTGTTCGGGGTCGGCGCCGACCCGGCGGATCAGCGCCAGGCCGTCGCGATAGGCGCCGAGCAGGATGTGCTGGCCGTTGTCGAGCCGGCGGCCGTCGATTTCTACGCTGCGCGCCCGGCCGCCGAGCACGCGGCCGGCCTCGAACAGTGTCGTTTCGGCGCCGCTGGCGGTCAGTTCGACGGCGGCGGCAAGGCCGGCCCAGCCGCCGCCGATGACGGCGATTTTCATGGCTACTACACTAGCCCTTGATCCAGGTCTTCGCCGCCAGCCACAGCTTGCGCGTCGGCGGCAGTGAAATGCGCTGGTGCAGGACCTGGAAACGGTCGCGTTTTATTTCGTCGAGCAGGGTGCGATAGATCGCCGCCATGATCAGGCCGGGGCGCTGGCTCTTGCGGTCGACGGCCGGCAGCTGGGCGAAGGCCTGATCGTAGTATTTCTCGGCACGCTGAGCCTGGAACTGCATGAGGGCCGTGAAGTTGTCCGAATACTTGCCGTTCAGGATGTCGGCGGCCGGGACGTTGAATTGCCTGAGTTCGTCCATCGGGATGTAGATCCGGCCGCGCCGGGCGTCTTCGCCGATATCACGGATGATGTTGGTGAGCTGGAAGGCCATGCCCAGGTCGTGCGCGTATTTCTGCGTCTGGCGCTCGCTGTAGCCGAAGATTTCGGCGGCGAGCAGGCCGACGACGCTGGCAACGCGATAGCAATAGAGCGACAGCCCCTTGAAGTCGAGATAGCGCGACTGGGTCAGGTCCATTTCCATGCCGTCGATGATTTCGAGCAACTGCTCCTTCGGCAGGTTGATGCGCCCGTCCAGCCCCTTGAGTGCCAGGCCGACCGGATGCTGCGGCTGGCCGTCGGCGACCCGCTCGATTTCCTGGCGCCACCAGGCGAGCTTGGTCGAGGCGATGGCCGGGTCGTTGCATTCGTCGACCACATCGTCGACCTCGCGGCAGAAGGCGTAGAGCGCCATGATGGCGCGCCGGCGTTCGGTGGGCAGGAAAAGGAAGCTGTAATAGAAGGAGGAGCCGCTGGCGGCGCACTTCTCCTGGCAGTATTGATCTGGACTCATGGGGCTACATTCTAATTGATCGGCCGGCCAGAACCAGCCAATCCCATTTGCCGAGCTGCGGCCGCCGGCTGAAAACGTCGCCGCGTACCCGGCGGATGCCTTCGAGAATGCGCAGGCCGCCCTGGACGGTCAGCCGAATTTCCCAGCCCAGCCGGCCGGGCAGGGCGTGGACGAGCGGCGCGCCGCGCTTGATCAGGGCTGTCGCCCGGTCTACCTCGAAATTCATCAAGGCGGCCCAGTTGGCCGACCAGCGGCCGTGCGCGATATCGTCTTCGCCGACCCGGAAGTGCGGAAAATCGGTCTGGGGGATGTACACCCGGTCCTTTTTCCAGTCGATGGCCACGTCCTGCCAGAAATTGATCAGTTGCAAGGCGGTGCAGATGCAGTCGGACTGTTCCAGGTGTTCCGCTTCGCTGCGGCCGAACAGGTGGAGGACCAGGCGACCGACCGGATTGGCCGAGCGCCGGCAGTAGTCGAGCAGTTCCGGGTAGTCGGCGTAGCGCGTTTTCACCACGTCCTGGGCGAAGGCGTCGAGCAGGTCGCGGAACAGGGGGATGGGCAGGGCGTGCCTGGCGATCTCTTCGGCCAGGTCGACGAAGAGCGGCGTTTGTGGTGCTCGGCCGGTCTCGATGCGATCGAGTTCGGCCCGGTAGGCGTCCAGTCCCGCCAGGCGTTCGCCCGGCGCGGCATCGCCTTCGTCGGCAATATCGTCGGCGCTGCGCGCGAAGCGGTAGATCGCCTCGATCGGTCGGCGCAGCCTGGCGGGTACCAGCAGCGAGGCGACGGGAAAGTTTTCGTAATGATCGACGGACATTGATGGTCGGCTCTGGAGGTCGGTGGCAAGTCGGTGCTAGAATCCGCCCCGCTTGCCCAAGTGGCGAAATTGGTAGACGCACCAGATTTAGGTTCTGGCGCCGAAAGGTGTGGGGGTTCGAGTCCCTTCTTGGGCACCAAATATGGAAAAAACCCTGATTGTTCAGGGTTTTTTTCTTTGCGGAGCGCTTTGTCGGGCGCCGAGTTCTCCCGCCTTTGTCCCATCCGGCTATTTTAAGGGCGCGTGGCCTTTCCCGGGAAATGTTTCCGTCTTCCGCCGCGCCGCATGGCCCTGCCTGCGAAAAAGCCAGTTGTAAATCAGTTGTAAATCATCTGCATCGCCTATTCCGATTGCCTATACTCGACACAGGGATTCATCTGTTTCCCGGCGGCTTTGGAGGCCATCATGCGCAAATACATCGTTCCCGTCCTACTCTCCCTTTCGCTAGTCGCCCTGCCTGTTCACGCCCAGCGCGGCTACGATCATCGCGGTTACGACCATCATCACGGCGGTGGCTCGGGCTGGGCCGGACTGGCTGTTTTCGGCGCGCTGACCGGTTTGGCCATCATGGCCGAACAAAGCCGGCCGGTTTACGTCGATCCCTACTATGTCGGGCCGGTTTATCCGCCGCAACCGGTTTATGTCGAGCAACCGCAGTTGCCGGCGCCGCCTGCGGCCAGTGCGTCTGGCGTCTGGTATTACTGCGCTTCGAGCGCCATGTATTACCCCTACACCCGGGCCTGTCCGGAAGGCTGGCAGGCGGTTCCCGCCCGGCCGTAACGCGGCGATCGGCGAGTCAGGTCGCGGGGATCGTATTGAGCACTTCACTGAAGAATTGCCCGGCCGGCATCCGGAAGCCAGCGGCATTCGGGTGGCCGCCGCCGCCGTAGCGGGTGGCGATCAGGGAAACGTCGAGTCCTTTTCCTTTCGAGCGCAGCGAGGCCTTGACCTCGCCGTCGCCGGACAATTGCCAGATCAGTCCGAAGCTTCCGCTCTGTTCGGCCAATGAGTTTCCCAATTCGGAGGCGAACAGGGCGTCGGCATTGACGGCGATGCCAGGGGTCGCCAGCCAGGCCAGTTCGCCTTCGGCAATGACGGCCTGCCCGTGGCGCCTCGCCTGCAAGGCATCCACCGGTTCGCCGCGAAGCCGGACGGGCATTCTCAAGCCGCTCTGCGCCAGCCGTGTTATCTCTTTCTGGAAAAACCGGTCGATGGCCTTGCCCTGGACGATGAGTTCCCGGTAAGGCGCCGCCGATTCGTCGGCGGTGTCGACAATCAGCCGGTGCCAGGCGGCCAGATCGAAGGGTGTCAGGCGCAGGGCGCGGCAGAAGGGGCGGGTGTCGGTCAGCGCAAAGCGCCACATGTCCTGGTCTTCGATATGACGCAGCGCCAGCGGTATCGGGGTGTCGGTCCGGAAATGCTCCCAGCTCAGCCGGGCGCCGGATTTTTCCAGGTCGAAAACGACACAGAGGGGCAGTGTCGGATGATGGAAGCGCTGCAGGCCGTTTTCGCCGGGCCGCAGCCGGTCGCCCCAGGCCTTGAGGGCTGAGGCGTGGTGGTCGATCTGGGTCACCGCAAAGGCCGTCTCGGCCATGGCTTCCAGGGTTTCGGGCGGAAACGAGAAAAGAT
>JAJXVG010000291.1 GCA_021782315.1 Pseudomonadota bacterium
CCATCACTTCGGCGTCGTTCAGGGAGAACTGGTGACGCAGGGATTCCTCGACCTCCTCGGTCACCACCGACTTGCCGGCCACCTTTTCGGCGGCGAAGGTCATCTTGATCATCTTGGAACCGAGATTGCGGCGCACGACGGCGTGCTTGCCGGCTTCGAGCATCGGCTTGTGCACGTAGAACTCGTCCGGATTGACGGCGCCCTGGACGACGGTCTCGCCGAGGCCGTAGCTGGAGGTGACGAAGACGGCATCGCGGAAGCCGGATTCGGTGTCGAGCGTGAACATCACGCCGGCGGCGCCCTTGTCGGAACGCACCATGCGCTGGATACCGGCCGACAGGGCAACGTCGGCATGGATGAAGCCCTTGTGCACGCGGTAGGAAATGGCGCGATCGTTGTACAGCGAGGCAAAAACCTCCTTGATGGCGTGCAGGATGTTTTCCAGGCCGACGATATTCAGGAAGGTTTCCTGCTGACCGGCGAAGGAAGCATCCGGCAGGTCTTCGGCGGTGGCCGAGGAGCGCACGGCAAAGGACATGTCAGTGGTCGAATCGGCCACCAGGCGCTGGTACTGCTCGGTGATGGCGATGGTCAGATCCATCGGGAAGGGGGTATCGATGATCCATTGGCGAATCTCGGCACCGGCCCTGGCCAGGGCGTTGACATCGTCGACGTCAAGGGCGTCGAGCACGCCGTTGATTTTGGCATCGAGGCCCGACTGGGCCAGGAAATCGCGGTAGGCCTGGGCCGTCGTGGCGAAACCGCCTGGCACCCGGACGCCGGTATCGGCCAGCTGACTGATCATCTCGCCAAGGGAGGAATTCTTGCCGCCGACTTTGTCGACGTCGTTCATGCGGAGTTTTTCGAAAGGTAGGACGAGCGGTTCCATGGGGGTTCCTCGTTAATAGGTCGAATTGAAAATCAGGAAATGGATTCGGAAAAATCGGGACTGAGACGACGGGCGGCGGTTTCGCGGCGGGCCACGCTGCGCAGTGTTTGCGCCAGGGTCTCGCGGACGAAATCGATATGGGTTTCGGCGGCAGCGCGGGCCGCCTGCGGCTTGCGGGCGACGACCGCTTCGTAAATGGCGGTGTGCTGGTTCTTGAGCAGCGCGCCGGCCGCCGGAACGCTTTTCAGTTCGCCGAGATTGAGACGGATGTTGTCGTGCATCAGGCGCAGCAGGGCCGATGACAGGTGGCCGAGCAGGACGTTGTGGGCGGCCTCGCCGACCGCCTGATGAAAGGCGATGTCGGCGGCTGAACGCTGGTCCATGTTCTCGTGCGCGAAGGTGGCGTTGAGCAGGTCGAAACACTGGCCAAGGCGGGTCAGATCGGCTTCCGTAGCGCGCTCGGCAGCCCATTCGGCAGCCTGCCCCTCGAGCATGCGGCGGAACTCGAGCATGTCTTCGTGCAGGTTGGGATGGCTGATCATCATGTCCTGCCAGGGATCAAAGAAAGTCGACTCGAGCGCGTTGGTCACATAGGTGCCACCGCCCTGTCGGCTCTGCACCATGCCCTTGGAAGCCAGTTTCTGGATCGCCTCGCGCAGTGACGGCCGGGAGACGCCGAACTCCGTCGCCAACTCGCGCTCCGGCGGCAGACGGTCGCCCGGTCTCAGGGAGCCTTCCAGGATGCGACGCTCCAGCGAAGCGGCGACGGCATCGGAAATACGCGGAACCTGCACTTTATTGAGTGACATGCAACTCGGCTTGATTGGTAAGACCAACGCATTCTAATCAGCGATTCGGCAAAGTGCAAGCTTAGGATATTCCCTTAGTTCATTGACTAACTAACGGTATTCACGTAAATTTCCAGCTGCAAAAACATTGGTCTTACCACTTTACCATCAAACAATTTATACCGGAGGCAAAATGAACAGACCGGAATCCGCAGCGCCACGGCCCACCGACGTTTATTTCTTCGCCACCTGCGTGGTCGATCAGTTCTTCCCGGGCGCCGGGATGGACGCCATCACCCTGCTCGAACGCGAAGGCATACGGGTTCATTTCCCTGAAGAACAAACCTGTTGCGGCCAGCCGGCCTATACCAGCGGCTTTCCCGAAGAGGCACGCAAGGTGGCCGCCCACCAGTTGACCCTGTTTCCCAACGACTGGCCGGTGGTCGTGCCGTCCGGCTCCTGTGCCGGCATGATGAAACACCACTACCCCACCCTCTTCGCCGCCGATCCCGCTCGCCGGGCGCAAGCCACCGCCCTGTCGGCACGGGTTTACGAATTCACCGATTTCCTGGTCAACGTCCTCGCCTTCCAACCGGAAGACCAGGGTGGCGATTGCACCGTCGTACTGCACACCTCCTGTTCGGCCCGTCGTGAAATGGGCGTACACCTGACCGGCCGCAAGCTGCTCGGCGACCTGAACAAGGTAAGCGTTGCGCAGCAGGAGCACGAATCCGAGTGCTGCGGTTTCGGCGGTACCTTCTCGGTCAAGCAGCCTGAAATTTCCGGCGCCATGGTCGAGGACAAGGTCAAGGCACTCAAGGCCACCGGCGCCGAG
>JAJXVG010000105.1 GCA_021782315.1 Pseudomonadota bacterium
AAGGTGGCGGTTAGCGCGATCGAGGGCGGCCGGTAGTCGGGACCGACGGCACAGCCCGACAAGACGCCAGCGGTCAGAAGAAGGGCGAGAGAGCGGGGATGGGCTAACATGGGAGTCCTTCGGAAAATTAAATCGTCGTAGTGACTATAATCTAAACTAGTCACTCGTTGTCAAGTCGAAAGATACGAGGTATTGTTTTTTCATGAGCGAAATTGAACCTTCCATTCCCCAGTCGCGCGGCCCAGCCGACCATAACGTTCGCGATCAGATCGTGGATGCGGCTGAGGCGCACTTCAGCCATTACGGCTACGACAAGACCACGGTCTCCGACCTCGCCAAGGCGATCGGCTTTTCCAAGGCTTATATCTACAAGTTCTTCGATTCCAAGCAGGCGATCGGCGAGGCGATCTGCGGCAAGACCTTGACCACCATCGTCGCGGCGGTCGAAGAAGCGGTGGCTGGCGCGACCACGCCGACCGACAAATTCCGTCGAATGTTCAAGACCCTGGCGTCGACCAGTGTCAGTTTGTTTTTCAACGATCGTAAGCTGTACGACATTGCCTCCTATTCCGCTGGCGAAGGGTGGCCGTCGGCACAGACCTACTGCGAGCGCATCCGGCAGATCCTGACCGAGGTGGTTCGCGAAGGGCGTGAGAGTGGCGAATTCGAGCGCAAGACGCCGCTCGACGAGACGGTGCATGTGATCGATCTCGTCATGAGGCCCTATGTGAATCCGCTACTGCTCCAGTACAACCTCGATGTGGCCGAAGAGGCGCCAATACAACTCGCCAACCTGGTGCTGCGCAGCCTGGCACCCTAGCCGGTTCGAAAATCGAAACAGTGACTATTGACACAAATGGTCACCTGATAGAGGATGAAGGCCTTCGCGTTATCGGAGGTCGTCATGTTTCAGCGCCGTAATATTCCTTTCCTCGCCGTCGTCGACCTGTCGCTTATCCTGGCAGCCTGCGGCGACGCCACTTCTTCAATTGATCCGCGGACCTGGGCGCCACTCGTCCGGGTCGCGCCGGTCGGTGTGGCCGCCCAGACTGAGCGCTCGTTCAGCGGCGTCGTCGCGGCGCGGGTGCAGAGCGACCTCGGTTTCCGCGTTGCCGGCAAGGTCCTGGAGCGTCTGGTCGATGCCGGGCAGGCCGTCAAGCGCGGCCAAGCCCTGATGCGCCTCGACCCCACCGATTTGAAGCTCGCCACGCACGCCCGCGACGAGGCTGTTGCTGCCGCCACGGCGCGCGCGCGCCAGACCGCGGATGATGAGTCGCGCTACCGCGATCTGGTGTCGGCCGGGGCGGTGTCGGCCTCGGCCTACGACAAGATCAAGGCGGCCGCCGATTCGGCACGGGCCGAGCTCAAGGCGGCCCAGGCCCAGGCCGACGTGGCCCGCAACGAAACGGGTTATGCCGTACTGCTCGCCGACGCGGACGGGGTCGTCGTCGACACCTTGGCCGAGCCGGGCCAGGTGGTCAGCGCCGGCCAGGTCGTCGTCCGGGTGGCGCATGCCGGGCGCCGCGAGGCGCTCATCGCGCTCCCCGAAAGTCTGCGTCCGGCGATCGGCTCACCGGGCCGTGCGACCTTGTACGGCAGCGGGCTGAGCGGTGCCGCGAAACTGCGCCAGTTGTCCGATGCTGCCAACCCGCAGACCCGCACCTTCGAGGCACGCTACGTCCTCGAGGGCCGCCTGGCCGACGCGCCGCTCGGCTCGACCGTCGCCATCGAGATACCGAATGGTCGCGCCGCGCCGACCCTGCAGGTGCCGCTCGGCGCGCTCTTCGATCAAGGCAAGGGGCCCGGCGTCTGGCTGGTCAAAGGACAGGAGCCCCAGGTCACCTGGCGCGCAGTGCAAGTGGCCGACCTCGGCAGCGAATCCGCGACGATCGCCGGTGGCCTGGCGGCGGGCGAACGTATCGTCGTGCTCGGCGCCCATCTGCTGCACGAAGGCGAACCGGTTCGAATGGCAGATGGCGCGCCGGGCGCAGCGGCTAGCGGCGAGGGGCGGTAATGAGCAACTTCAATCTCTCCGCCCTCGCCGTGCGCGAGCGCTCGGTCACCCTGTTTTTGATGCTGGCGATCTTCGTCGCCGGCATCATCGCCTTCCTGAGCCTGGGCCGGGCCGAGGACCCCGCCTTCACCATCAAGCAGATGACCGTGATCACCGCCTGGCCCGGGGCGACTGCCAAGGAGATGGAAGAACTGGTCGCCGAGCCGCTGGAAAAGCGCATGCAGGAACTGCGCTGGTATGACCGGGCAGAGACCTTCACGCGACCTGGCCTGGCCTTTACCACCATCTATCTCCTCGACAGCACGCCGCCAGCCGACGTCCCGGAGCAGTTCTATCAGGCACGCAAGAAACTCGGCGACGAAGCCGCCAAACTGCCGCGCGGCGTCATCGGCCCGCTGGTCAACGACGAATATGCCGACGTGACCTTTGCGCTCTATGCCTTGAAAGCCAAGGGCGAACCGCATCGCAACCTGGTGCGCGACGCGGAAACCATGCGTCAGCGCCTGCTGCACGTGCCCGGCGTCAAGAAGGTGAACATCATCGGCGAGCAGGCCGAAAGGATTTTCGTCGAGTTCTCCCATGACCGCCTGGCGACGCTCGGTATTTCACCGCGCGACCTGTTCGCCGCGCTCAACAGCCGCAATGTCATGACGCCGGCCGGTTCGATCGAAGCCAAGGGACCGCAAGTCTTCATCCGGTTGGCCGGTGCGATTGACGATCTGGAGGCGATCCGCAACACGCCGGTTGCGGCCCGTGGCCGGACGCTGAAGCTCGGCGACATCGCCGAGGTCAAGCGCGGCTACGAAGATCCGACCACCTTCCTGATCCGCAACAACGGTGAACCGACCTTGCTGCTCGGCGTGGTCATGCGCGAGGGCTGGAATGGCCTCGATCTGGGCAAGGCGCTGGAGGCGGAGGCGACGAAAATCAACGCCGAGATGCCGCTCGGCATGAGCCTGTCCAAGGTCACGGACCAGTCGGTCAATATCCAGTCGGCGGTCGGCGAGTTCATGGTCAAGTTCTTCGTTGCGCTCGGCGTGGTCATGTTGGTCGGTTTCATCAGCATGGGCTGGCGTGCCGGTATCGTGGTTTCGGCCGCCGTGCCACTGACCCTGGCCGCGGTCTTCATCGTCATGGCGGCGACCGGCAAGAACTTCGACCGCATCACGCTGGGCTCCCTTATTCTGGCCCTGGGCCTGCTGGTCGACGACGCGATCATCGCCATCGAGATGATGGTCGTGAAGATGGAGGAGGGCTACGAGCGGGTACACGCCGCGGCCTACGCCTGGAGCCATACCGCCGCGCCGATGCTGGCCGGCACGCTGGTTACGGCTATCGGCTTCATGCCGAACGGCTTCGCCAAATCGACCGCCGGCGAATACACAAGCAACATGTTCTGGATCGTCGGCATTGCCTTGATTGCCTCGTGGATCGTCGCCGTCGTGTTTACGCCCTATCTGGGCGTCAAGCTGCTGCCGAACTACGAGAAGCACGCGGCCGGGCACGGGGCCATCTATGCTACCCCGAACTACGAGCGTTTCCGCCGGCTGCTGGGATCGGTGATCCGGCGCAAATGGCTGGTCGCGGCGGCCGTGATCGGCGCCTTCGTCGTCGCGGTCCTGGGCATGGGCGTGGTCAACAAGCAATTCTTCCCAACCTCCGACCGGCCGGAGGTGCTGGTCGAGGTGCAAATGCCTTATGGCACGGCCATCGAGCAAACCAGTTCCGCCACTGCCAAGGTCGAAGCCTGGCTGGCGCAGCAGCAGGAGGCGAGGGTCGTCACCGCCTACATCGGCCAGGGCGCGCCGCGCTTCTTCCTGGCGATGTCCCCCGAATTACCCGATCCGTCGTTCGCCAAGATCGTTGTTCTCACCGGCAATGACCAGGAACGGGAGTCCCTCAAGTTCCGGCTGCGCGAGGCGGTGGCTGACGGTTTGGCACCCGAGGCGCGGGTGCGCGTGACGCAGATCGTGTTCGGCCCGCCGTCGCCATTTCCGGTCGCCTTCCGCGTCATGGGGCCAGACCCGGACAAGCTGCGCGAGATCGCCGACCAGATGCGGGGCGTCATGCAGGCCAATGCGCGGATGCGGACGGTCAATACCGACTGGGGCGAGCGCGCGCCGGCACTGCATTTCTCGCTCAACCAGGATCGTCTGCAGAGCATCGGCCTGACTTCCAGCGACGTGGCCCAGCAACTGCAGTTCCTGCTGAGCGGCATCCCGGTCACCGAGGTACGCGAAGACATTCGTTCGGTGCAGGTCACGGCCCGATCGGCCGGCAACACTCGGCTCGACCCGAGCCGGATCGCCGACTTCACGCTGGTCGGTGCGGCCGGCCAGAAGATTCCGCTGTCGCAGGTAGGCAAAGTGGACGTCCGCATGGAAGACCCCATCCTGCGTCGTCGCGATCGCACGCCGACCATCACCGTGCGTGGTGACATCGCCGAAGGCTTGCAGCCACCGGATGTCTCCACTGCCGTGTGGCACGATCTGCAGCCGATCGTCGCCAAGCTGCCGGCCGGCTACCGGATCGAAATGGCTGGCGCCATCGAGGAGTCGGGCAAGGCCAATCGCGCCTTGGCGCCGGTCTTCCCGATCATGATCGCGCTGACGCTGATCACCATCATCTTCCAGGTCCGCTCGATCGCCGCGATGCTGATGGTCTTCGCCACCGCGCCGCTCGGCCTGATCGGCGTCGTGCCGACGCTGTTGTTGTTCGGGCAGCCGTTCGGCATCAACGCGCTGGTCGGCCTGATTGCGCTGTCCGGCATCCTGATGCGCAACACGCTGATCCTGATCGGGCAGATTCGCGACAACATCGCGGATGGATTAGCCCCCTTCAATGCCGTCGTCGAGGCCACCGTACAGCGCGCCCGCCCGGTCATTTTGACCGCGCTCGCCGCCATGCTGGCCTTCATCCCGCTCACCCACTCAGTGTTCTGGGGAACGCTGGCCTATACGCTGATCGGCGGCACCTTCGCCGGGACGATCCTGACCCTGGTGTTCCTGCCGGCCCTGTACGCGATCTGGTTCAAGATCAGGCCGGCGGAGGAAGCCAGGCAAGCGGTTCCTGCGGTGCAGCCGGAACCGGCCACGGCCTAGCACAAAAATCGGCGCGCCGGCCCCGCTTCGGGCTGTCGGCGTGCCGTCACTGTTACTACGCTCAGCGGTACGCTCCTGCGATGGTCTGGGATATCAGCGCTTTGCTTCGCGGAGTTCGCGGAAATTCAGATTTCGACGTCCGCTTTGATCCGAGTCGAACGGCCCCTTAGGCCGAGAAGCACACATTGGCCGTCTGACAAGTTTCGGAATAGAGCGGCCCTTAGAATGACAGCAGTTGCGCTAAGGTCACCGGCTGCTTGTGGCCGAATCCTGAATCGCCCTCGCTATGGGCAGCGGTCGAATCGATAGCACCGATGATTGGATGTTCCACAGTGACCTTGCACGATTGGGTCGAGAAACACGAAATCGACACTGACGTGCGCGACGGCATAGTTCTATAACCAGGCAGAACAGAAATGGGTCAAGCATGCAGTGGATATAGTTCGCGCCATTCTTGATGCAGAACTCTAAGCCGCAAGCACCGCGAGCAGTGCCAAAACGCTCGCAAAACAGTGCCAAAACGCGCGCGAAATTACACCTAATCGCTCCCCTCAAAGCAACAAACGAAAAAGGCCAATCCGAAGATTGGCCTAACTCGTTGATTCTCTTGGTCGGGGCGGCGGGATTCGAACTCGCGACCCCTTGCACCCCATGCAAGTGCGCTACCAGGCTGCGCTACGCCCCGACAAGCCGACCATTATAGACAAAAACCGGCTTAACTCAAAGCGTTAACATGTCGATAATCGATTGCAATTCGCCGCGCAGGCCAATGGATATCTTTGCGCTTTCTGCCACGCCGATATCGGCGGTATCCGCCGCCCCGCCTTCGTCCAGGCGATTTCGCGCACCGCTGATGGTAAAGCCCTGATTATAAAGAAGCTCTCGAATACGCCGCACCAGGAGCACTTCGTGATGCTGGTAATAGCGTCGATTTCCGCGCCGCTTGACCGGTTTGAGCTGGTTGAATTCCTGTTCCCAATAACGCAAGACATGCGGCTTGACGCCACATAGCTCGCTCACTTCACCAATGGTAAAGTAGCGTTTGGCAGGAATGGGCGGCAGTTCGTCTCCGCCCGGAACTTTATGCCGCGGTTCCATCGAAAGTGAGTTCTACGTCGGATTTCAGTTTTTGGCTGGCATGAAAGGTAACGACACGCCGCGCCGTGATCGGAATTTCCTGGCCGGTCTTGGGATTGCGACCGGGGCGCTGCGGCTTGTCGCGCAACTGGAAATTTCCAAACCCCGAAAGCTTGACGCCATCGCCCGTTTCCAGGGAATTTCGGATTTCTTCGAAAAATGCTTCGACCATATCTTTAGCTTCGCGTTTGTTAAGACCGACCTTTTCGAAAAGCAGGTCCGCGAGCTCGGCTTTGGTTAGCGTCATCTTTATTATTTCCATCAGGCACGCAGTTGAGCACCGAATGTCTGTTCGAAACAGGACACCAGTTGCTGCATTGCAGCATCAACTTCCGAATCTTGCAAAGTGCGTTGAGTATCTTGCATAACTATCCGGAACGCAAGGCTTTTCTTGTTTTCCGGAACCCCTTTTCCGACGTAAACATCGAACAACTGGATGTCCTGAACGAGGCCTGAAATCTGTGTTTTCAGTCCGTCGAGCAGGGTCTGCAAGGCCATGTCCTGATCGACCACGACAGCCAGGTCGCGGATTACCGCCGGGAATCTTGAGACCTCGGCATAGGCCGGCACCAGGGCCGCCTTGACGGCCTCGAAATCGACTTCGAAGAGTACCGGCGCCTGCGGCAGGTCGTATTTCTGCACCCACTCCGGATGGAGTTCGCCGAGGCATCCGATGTCGACGCCATCGAGCAGCACCCTGGCCGAGCGCCCGGGATGGAGCGCCGGATGACGCAGCTTTTCGAAGCGCAGGCGAGCGGGCGCCAGCAGGGCCTCCAGATCGCCCTTGATGTCGTAAAAATCGACCTCGCGCGCCGCGCTGCCCCAGCCTTCGGGCAAGGCGCCGCCGTAAGCCAGGGCCGCCAGTTTCCAGGGCTGGACGAAACCCTTGACCGGCCCGCCCGACTCGTCACGCCGAAAAATGCGTCCGGTTTCGAACAGCCGAACGCGGCTCTGCTTGCGTTTCAGGTTGGTGACGAGATTGGCGATCAACCCGCCGAACAGGGTCGAACGCATGACCGCCATCTGGCTGGCAATCGGGTTGGCCAAACGGATCAGGTCGTCGTTGCCGGCAAAATCGGCCTCCCAGCCCTCTTCGACGAAAGCGAAATTGACCACTTCCTGATAGCCGCGATCGGCCAGCATCTGGCGAACACGATAGGCCGGGCGCCTGGCCTCGGGCTGTACCTGCATTTTCAGCGGGCCGCGCGGAGCGTCCGACGGAATATTGTCGTAACCGTAGAGGCGGGCGATTTCTTCGATCAGATCCTCTTCGATTTCCATGTCGAAACGCCAGGATGGCGGCGTCACCAGGAAATCGTCGCCCTGGCGCACGAAATCGAGAGCCAGCCCCGTGAATAGGCCGGCAATGCGTTCGGCGCCGAGGGACAGACCCAAGACCTGCTCAGCCCTGGCCGTGCGTAGGCGAACCGGATTGCGGGCCGGCAGCGCGGCCTTGGCTTCGACGACTGGGCCGGCCTGGCCGCCGCAGATGTCGAGGATCAGTTGCGTGGCACGCTCGATGGCGCGGCGTACCCCGCCGAAATCGACGCCGCGCTCGAAGCGATGCGAGGCATCCGAGGCGAAACCGTAGCGTCGGGCCCGCCCGGCGATGGCCTTCGGGGCGAAGAATGCCGATTCGAGGAAGAGCTCGCTCGTTTCGAGGCTGATGCCGCTTTCCTCGCCGCCCATGATGCCGGCCATCGCCAGGGGCTTGGCGTCGTCGGCGATGAGCAGCACGTCGGCGTCGATGGCGATGGTTTGTTCGTTGAGCAGCAGCAGTTTTTCTTCCGGCCTGGCCATGCGCGCATGCACGGTGCCGGTCAGCCGGGTATTGTCGAAAGCGTGCAGGGGCTGGCCGAGTTCGAGCATCACGTAATTGGTGATGTCGACCAGGGCCGAGATGGCGCGAATGCCGCTACGCTCCAGGCGGCGCTTCATCCATTCCGGGGTCGGCGCCTTGGCATTGACGCCCTTGAACAGACGGCCGCAGTACAGCGGACAGGCCTCGCCGGCGTCGAGCGCGACGGCACGGGTATCGGCCATGCCGGCGGGGACCTCCGGGACGACCGGCAACCGGGTGGCGACACCGGTGATGGCGCCGACTTCGCGGGCGATGCCGAGCAGCGACAGGCAATCGGCGCGATTCGGCGTCAGCTTCAGTTCGAAGACATTGTCGTCAAGCTCCAGATATTGACGAATGGCCTGGCCAACCGGCGCATCGTCCGGCAGGATCAACAGGCCGGAAGCCTCTTCGGCAATGCCCAGTTCCTTGGCGGAGCACAGCATGCCGGAGGATTCGATGCCGCGCACCTTGGCGATCTTGATGGTGAAATCGCCGGGCAGCCGGGCGCCGGGCAAGGCGCAAGGAACCTTGAGGCCGACGGCGACATTCGGGGCGCCGCAGACGATGGTCGTCGGCGTGCCGCTGCCGGTATCGACCTGGCAGACGTTCAGGCGGTCGGCGTCCGGGTGTTTGACAACCTCAAGGACGCGGGCGACGACCACGCTGTCGAAGGCGGGAGCGACCGGGTCCAGGGCCTCGACTTCAAGGCCGGCCATGGTCAGCAGATGGGAGAGTTCCGCACTCGTCAGCCGGGGATCGACCAGGGTGCGCAACCAGGATTCGGAGAATTTCATGGGCGTGACTCGGTGTATGGGTCAGGCAAACTGACGCAGGAAACGCAGGTCGCCTTCGAAGAAGAGGCGAAGATCATTGACGCCGTAGCGCAGCATGGTCAGGCGGTCGGGGCCGAAGCCGAAGGCGAAGCCGGTGTATTTTTCCGGATCGATGCCGGCGATGCGCAGCACGTTCGGATGCACCATGCCACAGCCGGCAATCTCCAGCCAACGCCCCTTCAGGGCGCCGCTCATGAAGGCGACGTCGATTTCGGCGGAAGGCTCGGTAAACGGGAAGAAGGAGGGGCGAAAACGGACGGTCAGATCGTCCGTTTCGAAAAAACTCTTCAGGAAATCGGCGATGACCCCCTTGAGGTCGGCGAAGGAAACCCCCTCGCCCACCCACAGGCCTTCGACCTGGTGGAACATCGGCGAATGGGTCGCGTCGGAATCGACGCGATAGACGCGGCCCGGCGCGATGATCCGGATTTCGGGCATTTTTTCCAGTTGGCCGTAACGCGCCACGTGCGCCTGCATGTAGCGCGCCTGGATCGGACTGGTATGGGTCCGCAGCAGAACCTTTTCGGCCAGGCTGCCGTCGCGGTTCTGCAGATAGAAGGTATCGTGCATCGAGCGCGCAGGGTGATCCTCGGGCGTGTTCAAGGCAGTGAAATTCTGAAAATCCTCTTCGATTTCCGGGCCGTCGGCGACGGCGAAGCCGATCGAGGCGAACAGGGATTCGATGCGCTCCAGGGTACGCGTCACCGGATGCAGCCCGCCGCGCGCTTCGGCGCGACCGGGCAGGGTGACGTCCAGCGCCTCTTCCGCCAGGCGTGCCTCCAGCGCCGCCTTGCGGATGGCTTCGCGGCGTTCGTTGAGGGCGTTTTCGACAGCCGTCTTGGCGACATTGATCGCCGCTCCGGCCGTTTTCTTTTCTTCCGGCGGGAGCTTGCCCAGACCCTTGAGAAGTTCGGTGATCTGGCCGCTCTTGCCGAGAAAACGGGCCTTGGCCTGTTCCAGCGCGTCCGGGTCGGAAATGGCTGCGAAAGCCGATTGGGCTTCGCCAACGATCTGATCGAGATTATCCATGGACTTCACTACTTGCTAAACTGCGACAAAACTACCAAGAAAAAAGGAGGCTTGCGCCTCCTTTTTTTCGTCAAGCTTTCGCTCAGGCGCCGAGCTGTGCCTTGGCCTGCGCGGCCAGGGCGGCAAAGGCCGGCTGATCGAAGACGGCCAGGTCGGCCAGGACCTTGCGGTCAACTTCGATATTGGCCTTCTTCAGACCGTTCATGAAGGTGCTGTACTTCATGCCCAGTTCGCGAGCCGCGGCATTGATCCGGGCAATCCACAGCGAACGGAACTGGCGCTTGCGTTGACGACGGTCGCGGTACTGGTATTGACCGGCCTTCATCACCGCCTGCTTGGCAATGCGGTATACGTTCTTGCGACGACCGCGGTAACCCTTGGCCTGGACGAGAATCTTCTTGTGACGCGCGCGCGCTGTTACACCACGTTTAACTCTAGGCATCTCCTATCTCCTTATGCGTAGGGCATCATGGCGCGGACGGATGCGACGTCGCGCTCGTTGACAGCGGTGGCGCCACGCAGGTGACGCTTAACCTTGGTGGTCTTCTTGGTCAGGATGTGACGCTTGAAGGCTTGACCGCGCTTGATGCTGCCACCGGCGCGAACCGAGAAACGCTTCTTGGCGCTGCTCTTGGTCTTCATTTTGGGCATTTGAATGCTCCTTAATGACATGCCGTCAGGTGGTTCCCGGCGGGAACGCTTGCTCTACCCGAAAGCACTTATGAAACTGCTTTACTACGCTTGCTTCTTCTTGGCCGGCCCGATGACCATGATCATCTGACGACCTTCCATCTTCGGCATCTGCTCGACCGCACCGACGGCGTCGAGATCTGCCTTGATCCTTTCCAGCTGGCGCATGCCAAACTCCTGGTGCGCCATTTCGCGGCCCCGGAAGCGCAGGGTCACCTTGACCTTGTCGCCTTCTTCCAGGAAACGCATCATGTTCCTGAGCTTGATCTGGTAATCGTTTTCGTCGGTACCGGGGCGCAGTTTGATTTCCTTGACCTGCACCTGCTTCTGTTTCAGCTTCGCCTCGTGCGCACGCTTCTGTTCCTGGTACTTGAACTTGCCGTAGTCCATGATGCGGCAGACCGGCGGCTTGGCGGTGGGCGCGATCTCGACCAGATCGACTCCGGCCTCTTCCGCCATCGACAAAGCCTGACGAATACTGACTATGCCAAGCTGTTCACCCTCTGCACCCTGGAGACGAATCTCCGGAACCGTGATTTCTTCGTTGAGGCGATGCGCCTTATTCTGAGCTATGGTAGAACCCCCGAAAACAAAAATTAAGCCGTGCTACTGCGCGCCGCGACTTCTTCCCGAAGCCGCCCGATCAGGCTCTCGATGGACATCTGTCCGAGATCCTGACCACCGCGAGTACGCACGGCAACCAGTCCGTCCGCTTTTTCCTTATCGCCCACAACGAGCTGATAAGGCAGCCGGTTCAAGCTATGTTCCCGAATTTTATAGGTAATTTTCTCGTTACGCAAATCCGACTCGGCCCGGAAGCCAGC
>JAJXVG010000106.1:0-2959 GCA_021782315.1 Pseudomonadota bacterium
CTTCCGATCTTGCGGGCGCTGCACCACTGCCGGAGCGGCGGGACGAGGCGCTTCCGTCGGGGCGGCTGGCTTGAAAGCGGGCGCAGCGGCAATGGTCTCAGCCGCTGCGACGGATGGCGGCGGGGTCTGAGCCGCCACAATGGCCGGCCCGGCAGTCTGCGTTACGCGTGGCGCCGCCGGGCGCTCCGCGCGGATTGGGGTCTGCCGGGCCTTCTGGGGAACGCTAGTCGGCGCCGACGGGGCGGCAGCTGCGACAAGTGGTTCGGATACGTTGAACTCGATCGTACGAAGCGATGCGAAAATGGGCGGCAAGGCGGCGGCAGGCGGCTCGCTCGGGAAGGGCCTGAAGCTCAACAACACCGCGTGAAGAGACAGCGACAAGCCGAGAACAACCCAGAATTTCCGGTCGACGGCGGGCGGATGGAACTGTCCTGGCCACTCGGCGGTCATTTGGGCGCCTCCAGCGCGTTCAATTCAGCCGCCGGAAAGAGATGGCCGACCGAACGGCGATATTCGGCGGCCGCGACCGGCAAGCCGGCAAATTCGGGAGGCAACGGCAGGGCCAGCACCTCGTTCATGTCCAGGCCAGCTCTGGCCGAATCGCGCATGGTAGCGGTCAACCATTTGAGCCAGGCCCGCGTCTGACGAATCGGAGCAGCATCCGAAGCCGGCTCGCCATGGCCCGGCAGCAGCACCTTGAACCCGCTCTCCCGGGTCAGCGCCTCGACCTGGTCGAGTGCAGACAACCAGTGCGCGACATCGGCATGCGGTGTCGTCGGCGCCCTGCCGTTGAAGACAAGATCGCCAGAAAACACGACACCGCTGGCCTCGTCGACGATGACGAGATCGGCCCTGGTATGGCCGTCGAGAGCGACGAGCCGCAAGACGCGGCCGGCTATCTCAAGGCGGCCGGCACTCAGCGTCTTTGTGGGCAACTGGACCTCGGTACCTTTCATCCAGTCGCCGCTCATCCGGTAAAGGTTTTCGGCGAAGGCATTGCCGTCGGCGGCGATTTCCGTCCGTGTTTCGGCGAGCGCCGCGATCGGCACATCGGCGAAGGCCTGGTTGCCAAGAAAATGGTCGGGGTGATGGTGGGTATTGATGACCAGCACCACCGGCTTGTCGGTCGTCGCGGCGATTGCCCGCCGCATCTGCTGCCCGTAGCGCAGCGAAGGACCGCTGTCGATGACGATGACGCCTTGCGCGGCGACGATGAAGGCGGTGTTGACGATATTGCCGCCGTTGTGGGTGTCGAAATCCTCGGTCTTGCCGATGAAGGCGTAGACATCCCTGGCCAGCGGCCGGGCGACCAGGCGGTAATCGAAATCGGCGGCGCCGGCCGCCGAGCAGGCACCGAACAAAGCGAGGCAGGAAGCGATCACCGCGGCGAACCGGCACATCATTGCGCTATCCTCGCCTGAAAGACATTGCCGTTGTTGTCGCGACCGCTGGCCTCGACCGGGCCGTCGCCAGGACCTCTATTGAGGGTGAAGACCGGATTTTCGCTGACCGGCTCGTGCGGCTGCACGCGCATCAGGCGCCGGCCGGCGGCATCGGAGAAATCGATTTCCTGCAAAAAGAAAGCCGGCGTCCCCGCAATCAACCCGGTATCCATCGGATGCACGATGCGCATGCGCAAGCGCCCGGCGTTCGGTCCCTCGCTCCACTGGCGGCCACTCACTTCGTTCAAGCGCCTTTGCCATTCCCTGGAGGCACCGGCCGCCGACGGCGCAGTACACCCACCACCCACCGTATTCACCCACGTTCCCCCGACATGCCAGACACCGTCGCCGGTTCGCGCGGCAGCCCGAACCGGCGACGATTGCTGCAGTTTCAGGCGAAACCCGAGAAATGCCGGCGCCGCCTCGGGATAGAAGCGCAAGGCCAGCGCGATGGGATTGAAGTCGGCAACGACAAGCACTTCGACAACCCCGGGCAAGGCGCTGGCATCGACGGTGACCGGCACCTGCATCGGATTTTCGGCCGAGGCGGGGGCGATCACCTTGACGCGGGAATCGAACTGGACGGCAGCGCTGTCAAACACCGTTTTCCGTATATCCGACCACATCGACGAGTCGAGCGGATCGCCGCCCGCCTCGAGGACAGCCGCGTCGGCCAGCGGCATCAGGGCCGCCAGTGCAATCGCTGCAATGGTCAGATGGCACTTCATTTCGTCTCTCTCCTAATTGCCCTGCGGGCTATTTTTCAAAAATACCTGCAAACCGCGTGCCAACTATCTAGCGCATTTTCCAATTGCCGGTCCAAGCGGCAATCTCGCCGATTGGCCCCGCCTACCCAGGACACTTGAACACACACTCTGTGCAACTTTGGAGCAAATGGTGACAATTGATACAGACAATCCCTTCTCTCTCCCGCATTGCAAATGCATATCAAGAACACGCGCAAAGGCCCGCCAACGGGGCTGCAAGCGGTTTTTGCAGCACTTGGCACACCCCTTGCAGTTCGGTTCCCCTGCCAGCAAGCCGGTTCAGGGAATGGAGATGGCTCGCTGGCATGTCATTCCCTCCTGCCAGGACGCATTCGACGCGAACTGCAGAGTTGGAACCATTGGATAACCAAGGAGACAATCCATGCACAGTCACACCCCCTTCAAGCGGAAAGCATTTGCGCTTGCGCTTCTGACGGCCACCGTTTTCGCCGGCAGCGCGGCCAATGCCAACGTTACCGAAGCCGACATCCTTAACGATGCCAAGACTCCCGGCGATGTCGTCAGCTTCGGCCTCGGCACCCAGGGCCAGCGTTTCAGCCCCTCGACCCAGATCAACGCCAAGACCGTCAAGAACCTGGTTCCGGCCTGGTCGATGTCCTTCGGTGGCGAAAAACAGCGTGGTCAGGAATCGCAACCGCTCGTTTCCAACGGCAAGATGTTCGTCACGGCCTCCTACAGCCGCCTGTTCGCCATCGACGCCAAGACCGGCAAGAAACTGTGGAAGTACGA
>JAJXVG010000106.1:2969-11450 GCA_021782315.1 Pseudomonadota bacterium
CGAGCATCGCCTGCCGGACGGCATCATGCCGTGCTGCGACGTGATCAACCGCGGCGCCGCACTGTTTGGCAACCTGGTGATCTTCGCCACCCTCGACGCTCAGTTGGTCGCGCTCAACCAGGATACCGGCAAGGTCGCCTGGAAAGAAAAGCTGGAAGACTATGCGGCGGGCTATTCCGCTTCCGCCGCCCCGATCATTGCCAAGGGCAAACTGATCACCGGCGTTTCCGGCGGTGAGTTCGGCGTTGTCGGTCGTATCGACGCACGCGACCCGATGACCGGCAAACTGCTGTGGACCCGCCCGACCGTCGAAGGGCACATGGGTTACACCTTCGATGCCGCCGGCAACAAGGTCGAAAACGGCATTTCCGGCACCCTCAACGCCACCTGGCCGGGCGACCTGTGGAAAACCGGCGGCGCCGCCACCTGGAACGGCGCCACATACGATCCCGAGACCAACCTGATCTATGCCGGCACCGGCAATCCGGCTCCGTGGAACAGCCACAACCGCCCGGGTGACAATCTGTTCTCCTCCTCGACGGTGGCCATCGATGCCGACACCGGCAAAATTGTCTGGCACTTCCAGAACACCCCGCACGACGGCTGGGACTACGATGGCGTGAATGAATTCGTCTCCTTCGACTACAAGGATCCGAAGACCGGCAAGGTCGTCAAGGCAGGCGGCAAGGCTGACCGTAACGGCTTCTTCTTCGTCAACGACCGCACCAACGGCAAGCTGCTGAACGTCTTCCCGTTCGTCAAGCAGATCACCTGGGCCAAGGGTTACGACCTGAAGACGGCACGTCCGATCTATGACGACAGCAACCGCCCGGGCGATCCGGCCCAGAGCGCAGACGGAAAGAAAGGCTCCGTGGTCACTTCCGCCCCGTCCTTCCTCGGCGGCAAGAACCAGATGCAGATGGCTTACAGCCCGCAGACCGGCCTGTTCTACGTTCCCTCCAACGAGTGGGCGATGGACATCTGGAACGAGCCTGTTTCCTACAAGAAGGGCGCCGCCTACCTCGGCGCCGGCTTCACCATCAAGGCCACGCACGACGACTACATCGGCGCCCTGCGTGCCTATGACCCGGCAACCGGCAAGATGGTCTGGGAAAACAAGAACTACGCCCCGCTGTGGGGTGGCGTCCTGACCACCGCTGGCGGCCTCGTCTTCTACGGCACCCCGGAAGGCTTCCTGAAGGGTGTTGACGCCAAGACCGGCAAGGAACTGTGGTCCTTCAACGTCGGTACCGGCATCGTTGCTCCTCCGATCTCCTGGGAACAGGACGGCGAGCAGATGATTGCCGTGACGACCGGTTGGGGCGGTGCTGTTCCGCTGTGGGGCGGCGATGTTGCCAAGCGCGTGAACTACCTCGAGCAGGGCGGTTCCGTCTGGGTCTTCAAGCTGCACAAACAGCTATAAGTTGTCTCTCCCTCGGGCGCTCCGGCGCCCGCTTGACACGGCGCGTCGGCTTCGGCCCTCGCGCCGTTTTTCATGATGAAAGTCCACCGCCGATTTCCCGGCACGAAGACTCCCCTGAGCGGGCCGTGCCAGAAGGATGTCGGTAGCCGGACAGATGACACTGTTCGACTTTGCATCAATCGCTTGCTCCTTTCTGGAGCAACCGCATACCCGACCGCCGCAGACAATCCCCGAATCCTGCGACCGATAGCCGCTCGATCGATCAGGCCGGTGTCGCACCGAATGCCGTCTAGAGACCGTTTGATCGACGACCGGCAGGGCTACGGAAAGACAACAGGAGGCGCCCGCCGGCACGGATGCCCATACCCCTGGATCTGGCAAGGGAATTGCATTACCGGATCGGGCGAGTGCCGTCGGAACACGGTAATCCCCGGTCAGGGCAAAACGGTGCAGAATGCGAAGCGAGGCTGCGTGGCACCCATCCGAAACATCTACATGGATTGTTCTAGAAAGTGGAAAAACTGAAAACGACGGCCGCTGGACTGAAGATCGAACTTGATCGCCCCGCCGGCCGCGTCCCTGATCCTCGCTGTCTTTCCCCAAAGCAGCGGCAAACAGGCGCGATCCAAAGTTCCTCCGATCGAGCCCGATAGCGCCACACCAACCCAACCGAATCAATTTCGATACTGCAACAAACGAGGGAGTAACGCCATGAAGCACCACCGTCTTATCATTACCCTGCTCGCCGCCAGCCTGCTCAGCCCACTGGCCATGGCCGAGGCCAAGAAGGATGCCGAAATGCTCAAGCTGACCAGCACCAGCGGCTGCATGACCTGTCACAGCATCGAGTCCGGCAAGCCGGGCCCCGATGGCCTGAAGCCGGTCGGCCCGCCTTGGAGCGAAGTCGCCAAGCAGTACAAGGGCAAGCCGGGCGCCTCCGAATTCCTGACCCGCGTCGTCCTCGAAGGCTCCAGCCCCTATAGCAGCCACTGGAAGGGCAAGGTCAGCGGCCTGGCCATGCCTCCCAACGCCGTTGCCATCACCGAAGGCAATGCCCGCCTGTTGGTGAATTGGATTCTCGCCCTGTAATCGGCAAGCGTCATTCAAGAACCGGCCCTGGTGGCCGGTTTTTTTTCGCCCAGAAAAGAAGCGGTGCCGCCGCAAGTGCTTCATAAAGGAACAACTGCTCCAGCGAAGAACATTCAATAGCCAACAATGCAGCATGGCAAAGTATTTCAGCCAGACTCAAGCAATTGAATTCATTGAATTTATCAATCAAAACCCAGGATGCAGGCATGCTGGCACACGGCATGCACATTAGATGGCACGAGTCACGGCAGGTCGCCATCGGACACTGGGCGAATCTGCCGGCCTTGAGTTACCCCGTTCGCAACTTCATAGAACACTGGAGACACACATGATTTATGCAGCCCCTGGCGCCGCCGGCGCCAAGATCGCCTACAAGGCCCAGTACAACAACTTCATCGGTGGCAAATGGGTTGCCCCGGTCAAGGGTGAGTATTTCGACGTGATTACCCCGACGACCGGCAAGGTCTACACCCAGGCCGCTCGCTCTTCCGCCGAAGACATCGAACTGGCGCTCGACGCCGCCCATGCCGCTGCCGATGCCTGGGGCAAGACCGGCCCGGCCGAACGCGCCAACCTGCTGCTGAAGATCGCCGATCGCCTCGAAGCCAACCTGGAAACCCTGGCTTACGCCGAGACCGTCGATAACGGCAAGGCCATCCGCGAAACGCTGAATGCCGACATCCCGCTGACCGTCGACCACTTCCGTTACTTCGCCGGCTGCCTGCGCGCCCAGGAAGGCGCCCTCTCCGACATCGACGAAAACACCGTCGCCTACCATTTCCACGAGCCGCTCGGCGTCGTCGGCCAGATCATCCCCTGGAACTTCCCGATCCTGATGGCCGCCTGGAAACTGGCTCCGGCCATCGGCGCCGGCAACTGCGTCGTTCTCAAGCCGGCCGAATCGACCCCGATCTCCATCCTGATCCTGGTCGAACTGATCGCCGACCTGCTGCCGCCGGGCGTCCTCAACGTCGTCAACGGTTTCGGCCGCGAAGCCGGCATGCCGCTCGCCACCAGCAAGCGCATCGCCAAGATCGCCTTCACCGGTTCCACCTCGACTGGCCGCGTCATCGCCCAGGCCGCTGCCAACAACCTGATTCCGGCCACCCTGGAACTGGGCGGCAAGTCGCCGAACATCTTCTTCGCCGACGTCATGGACAAGGATGACGGCTTCCTCGACAAGGCAATCGAAGGTATGGTCCTCTTCGCCTTCAACCAGGGCGAAGTCTGTACCTGCCCGTCGCGCGCCCTGATCCAGGAATCCATCTACGACAAGTTCATCGCCCGCGTTCTCGAGCGTGTCAAGGCCATCAAGCAGGGCAACCCGCTCGATACCGACTGCATGATGGGTGCCCAGGCATCGCAGGAGCAGATGTCCAAGATCATGTCCTACCTTGACGTTGGCAAGCAGGAAGGCGCCGAATGCCTGATCGGTGGCGCCCGTGCTCAGCTCGAAGGCGACCTGGCCGGCGGTTACTACATTCAGCCGACCCTGTTCAAGGGCCACAACAAGATGCGCATCTTCCAGGAAGAAATCTTCGGGCCGGTTCTCGCCGTCACCACCTTCAAGGACGAAGCCGAAGCGCTGGCCATCGCCAACGACACCCTGTACGGCCTCGGCGCCGGCGTCTGGAGCCGCAACGGCAACGTCGCCTACCGCATGGGTCGCGCCATCAAGGCCGGTCGCGTCTGGACCAACTGCTATCACGCCTACCCGGCTCACGCCGCCTTCGGCGGCTACAAGGAATCCGGTATCGGCCGCGAGACCCACAAGGTCATGCTCGACCACTACCAGCAAACGAAGAACCTGCTTGTCAGCTACAGCGAAAGCAAGCTGGGCTTCTTCTAAGCACGCAACAGCTCCACTGGCCCAAGTTTGCGGGCAACTCTTGGGGGGCGGGCAACCGCCCCCTTTTTTTAGGAGAAAATCATGGTCGAACGCGTCATTGCCACACCGGCTACGCTTGAACTCATCGCGCTCCTGAAACAGCAATACGGCCCGGAGCTCATGTTTCACCAGTCCGGCGGCTGCTGTGACAACAGCGCCGCCAACTGCTACCTGCCTACCGATCTCACCATCGGACCCTACGACGTGCGCCTCGGCGAAATCGGCGACGTGCCCTTCTACATCAGTGCCTCGCAATACGAATACTGGAAGCATACACAACTGATCATCGACGTCATTGAGGGCCACGGCGGCACCTTCTCGCTTGAAGGCAATACCGGCAAGGCCTTCCATACGCGTTCGCGACTGTTTACCGACGCCGAATGGGCTGAACTGCAGGCAGCTGGTCTCGTTTAATAAAGGAATTCAATATGAACAAGCAACTGCGTACCACCCTGCTGCTGCCCCTGCTTGCAGCCGCCACCTATATGACCGTCTTTCCGGCCCATGCCGAAGACGGTGAAGCCATCATCAAGAAGGCTCGTTGCGTTGCCTGCCACGCCGTCGACAGCAAACGGGTCGGTCCGGCCTACAAGGATGTTGCAGCCAAATACAAGGGTGACGCCAAGGCGCCGGGCGAACTGTTCGACAAGGTCCGTCACGGCGGTAGCGGCAACTGGGGCCAGGTCCCGATGATTCCCCACCCAGCCGACAAGATCAGCGACGAGGACCTCAAGACGGCCATCCACTGGATATTGTCCCTCCAGTAAAATCTGCGGCGCACAGCTTCCGGTATCGAAAAGGGAAAAATTCTCCACCGGCAAGCATGGCCGCCATCAAGCGGGAATGCATGAGGCGAGCGGTCGAAAATCCACCCCTTGCCTCACCCGCCTCCGGCGCCGGCCGTCACGGCCTCGTACGCAACGGCTTCACCCGGAGCTCGCTCCCATCGGGCGTGCCAGAGGAAATTTCCCTCGCTTGCCCACTTTAGCGGCTCCGGCCATTAAAGTGGCTTTCATGGAATCCAACCACTCCAACGGCAGGCTGGCGCGACCGGCCTGATCACCTATCCCTTGCGCTGTCGCGAACGTATCGGTCTGATCGCGCCGATCGCCCGTGCAACCGGCGGACAATGCCGTTGCACCGCCACTGCCTGGCTGGACTTCCTGCTGCGCCAGCGGGCAAGCGGCAGCCAGACACCGCATGCCGGAATTCAAGGCCTTGCGCAGCGAGGGGAATGCGCCACGGAAGGGCGCCCAGACGCCACAAAGGAAGCGACTCCCTTGCCATCACCGCCGGATTAAATATTTATCGATTCCGTTTTCGGGGGACCTGCAGCCTTGCTTCAAGCAGAGCAATCCTGCTCATTCATGGAGCAGGCCTGCTCAAAAATTGAACTAGCGGCCGGGCAACATTCGCTGCATGGTGCCGTCGCGTTTGATGGCATGTTTGAGCGCACCGGTCACATGCAGAGCGATCAACCCGGCAATGACCCAGATGAAACTCTCGTGCAGCAACTTGAAAATGCCGTTGAGCGATTCATCCGGCCAGCCCACTTTCGGCAATTCGAAGCCGAAAAACTTGATGGCGTAGGGAGTGAAGGAGGATGCGAGAAAACCCGCAACCGGCGCCATGAACAGAAAAAAGTAAAGGGCGTGGTGGGTGGCGGTACCGAGCCTAGCCTCCCAACCGCCACTGATTGCCCGCGGCGGCGGGTTGCCGCGACGCCAGACGATCCGCAGACAGACCAGCAGAAGTGCCAGCAGGCCGAGGGACTTGTGCAGGACAAAGGCGGCGCTGCGCTCGGCCCCCTTGGGCAAATCGACCATGGTCCAGCCCAGCCAGAGCAACCAGAGCACGACGACAGCCTGAACCCAGTGCAGCGCGATGGCCGGCAGGGAATAACGCTGGCCGTTCATCGGATGGCGACGCCCCAGGGCAGTTCGCCGACGGCGATATCGGCCAGTTTCCTGTTGCTCTCGGTATCGATCACCGAAACCGTGCCGGAGCGACCGTTGGCCACGTAGAGCTTGCGGCCGTCGGGGGTGATTGCCATGTTCCACGGACGCTTGCCGACTTCAACGGTGGCCACCACCTGATTGCTCGCCACATCGATGGCCATCACCGAAGGATCGCGACCGTTGGAAACGAAGACCCGCTTGCCGTCGGGACGCACGGCAATCCCGGCCGGGTACTGGCCGGCCGGGATTTCGGCAATGACCTTGCGCTGGGCAACGTCGATGACGAAAACCTTGCCGGTCGTTTCACTCGCCACGTAAGCCCGGCTACCGTCGGGCAGGAAGCCGATACCGCGCGGCCGCTTGCCGACCGGAACACTGGCCACCTGTCGACGCGCCGCGACATCGATGATATCGACCTGTTCTGCCTCTTCGGCGCTGACATAGAGCCAGCGGCCGTCAGGGCTGAACACCGCGTGCTCCGGGTTCTTGCCCTGCACCTTGATGCGAGCCACTTCCTTGCCCTCCGGGGCGACGAGCAAAACGATACTGTTGTCGTCCTCGACCGCGACGGCGAGCAGCTTTCCGTCAGCCGACAGGCTGACTCCCTCCGGTGAATCGCCGACCCGGACACTGCCTACCTGCTTGCCGGCCAGCGTATCGACGATAAGCAAGCTGCCGGTCTTCGCATCGGTCAGGTAAAGACGGCCGTCACCTGCGGCAATGCCGCGCGGCCTCTGGCCGACCGCGATATCGCCCAGGCGCCGGTCGGTATCCGTGTCGATGACACTGACCGTTGCCGATTTCTCATTCGGTGCATAGGCCAGCGGCGCTGCCGAGGCTGCGCCGCCAAACGCAGCCAGCACAGCTGCAAACAGTAGGGATTGAAATTGCATGCCCGCTTTCAGGAAGCCAAGTAAGTTATGCCATGATTCTTGAATATCGAGGCAATCGTACCATCTCGCTTGAGATCTGCAATAGCACTGCCGAGCGCTTCGGCCAAGGCCGCGTCTTCGACCTTGACGGCCATCCCGAGCGGCCAGCTGTCCAGCTTGAGTTCGCCGAATTTCGTCGCGTCGAGCACCACGCCGGTCTGTCCCTTGATCGCATCCTCAAGTTCGGCACGCTGGGCCAACACTGCAGACACCTTGCCTTCCGCCATGGCCTGGGCGGCCTCGGCGACGGTCTTGAAATGGACCACGTTTTCACGCAGGCGGCCGTTCATCACGCTGAGCAGGAAAGAGTCGGCCAGCGAGGTTCCCTCGACGCCGATTTTTTCCCGGGTAAAGACCTCCAGGGCGACCGCCGCCGAACCCACCGGCGCCTTCGGCACGCGCTCCGGATTGCGAGCCATGGCCAGGGTTTCGCGATGATAGGTGCCGAAAATGCGGACCTTGTCGTTGGCACGGGCCAGATGTTCGTCGACCGGCACATGCATCATCACGTCGGATGGCAGCGTACCCAGATAATGGCCCTTCCAGACCATGTTGCGAAGGTCGTCGTTCATGTCTTCGCCGGCGTTGTAGCCTACGATTTCAGCGCTAACCCCGAGCTTCGCGGCGATCGCCCGGGCGATATCGGCGTCGATTCCCTTGCCACCGGCCATCGCATAGGGCGGAAAGTCGTTATAGACAGCGACACGCAGGCGGCCGCGCTTGCGAATCGCTTCCAGGCCTTCTTCTTCGGCCATCGCCGGCAGGGTACCCGCGAAGGGCAACAAGGCCAGCGCCTTCAGGCAGAGACGGCGATTATTCTTCATGGACGGTTTCCAGCCAGGTGCGAATCGCCCACATGGCTTCCTGACTCAGGGTGTTTTCAAACGGCGGCATGTAGACGCGACCGTCGCGCACGGCACCCTTGCGGATACGCGGCAGGAAAACCTCGTCGCCTTCGTCGCCGAGCGGCAGGTAGCGCAGGTCCGGCGCGATGCCGCCGGAAATGGCTTCCAGGCCATGGCAACGCGCGCAGTTCTGGTTGAAGGCGGAGGCGCCGATACGAATGGCGACCGGGTTCTTGCGGTACGGGTTGCTTTTCAGGAAGTCGGCGCCGAGTTTATCCAAACCGGTCGTATCGACGGCCTGCGGCACGACATCGCCGTGAGCAAAGACCTGGGGTGCCGCAACACT